>JADGOM010000022.1 GCA_017882925.1 Acidimicrobiia bacterium
CAGAAGGCCCGGGCACTGGGCGGGCCGTTCGCGGAGGACCGCGCCGTCGCGGCCTCGAGCGTCCTCGTCGAACTCGGCTAGCCGGGGCCGGGCTCAGTCGGCGCCGGCGAGGCGCTGGGCCTCGTCGAAGCAGCGCTGGATCCCCGCGTGGAGGCGCTCGGTGGCGCCGTGCACCACGTCGCGCTTCACCGACGGGTTGGGCGTGACGATCGGGTCGCCGACGACGACCGCGACCCGGCCCGGCCGGTACCTGCGCGTGCCGCGCATGATCCGCTCGGTGCCACCGATGCCCACCGGCACCAGCGGTACGCCCGCCTTCAACGCGATGTAGGCGGCGCCCTCGAAGACGTCTTCGATCACCGGGCCGTTGCGGCGAGTTCCCTCGGGGAAGATGCACAGCGGCTCGCCCCCGGCCAACGCGGCCAGCGACATCTGGATCGAACGCCGGTCGGTGGTGCCCCGCTCCACCGGGATCCCGCCCATGAAGTCGAACAGCGCGCCCAGCGGCGCGTGCTTCCACAGCTCGGTCTTGCCGAAGAAGCGGATGCGCCGGGTCGTGACGAACGCCACCAACGGGATGTCGATCATCGACCGGTGGGACGGGCAGAGCACGTAGGCGCCCGACGTCGGCAGCTTCTCCGCGCCCACGACGATCACCTTGTGCGGGATCGCGACCGTGCCGCAGACGACCGCGTGCGCGAAGCGGTAGAAGGCCTGCTGACCCGGGCGGTCGGCCGTCTTCTCCACGTCCGCGCCGTCGCCGGTGCTGCTGTCGCCCTCGTACTCCAACGTCATGCGGGCCCCCATTCCGCCGCGGGCTCCGACCCGGCCACGGGCGCGCCGGCGACCAGGGCCACGATCGCGGCGACGACCTCGTCGACCGACAGGTGGGTGGTGTCGAGCACGTAGGCGTCGTCGGTCGGCTGGAGCGTCGACGGCACGTCGCGGCCGTCGCGGCCCGCGATGGACGCCGCGGTCTCGTCGCCGGACCGCCGCTTGGCCCGCTCGGCCGGGCTCGCGGTGAGGAACACCTTGACCCGGGCGTCGGGGAACACGACCGCACCCATGTCGCGGCCCTCGGCCACGCCGGCGCCGTGCACCGCGGCCCACTTCCGCTGCTCGGCGATCAGCACCTCGCGCACGCCGGGATGCGCGGAGACGACCGACACCGCGGCGTTGACCGCCGGCGACCGGATCGCGGTTGTGACGTCGCGGCCGTCGAGCAGCACGCCGTCGGCGAGCACGATCTGCACCCGCCGCGCGACCTCGGTGACGGCCTCGCCGTCGGTGGGGTCGATCCCGGCCTCGAGCACCGCGAGCGTGACCGCGCGGTACATCGCGCCGGTGTCGAGCACCTCCACGCCGAGCGACTCGGCTACGGCCCGCGCGACGGTCGACTTGCCGGAGCCGGCCGGGCCGTCGATCGCGACCACACGGAGGCCGGGGCTCGCGGTCACGGGCGTGCGGTCAGCGCGTCGAGGTCGGCGGCGAAGCCGGGGTACGAGCTGGCGACGGCCGCCCAGCCGCGCACGCTCGACTCCGCGTCGAGCGCGTGCAGCGCGACCGCGGCGGCCATCGCGATGCGGTGGTCGCCGTGGCTCTTCAGGGTGGCGGCCCGGGGCGCGCCGCCGCGGATCACGAGGCCGTCGGCCTTGGCCTCCACGGCCACGCCGAGCTGGGTGAGCTCCTGCTCGAGCGCGCCGATGCGGTTGCTCTCCTTGACCCGGAGCTCGGCCGCGTCGCGGATCTCGGTGACGCCCTCGGCGAACGCGGCCGCGACCGCGAGCACGGGGATCTCGTCGATCACGTTGGGGATCTCGTCGCCCTCGATCACGGTCGCGTGCAACGGTGCGCTGCGGACCGTGAGCGAGCCGACGGGCTCCCCGACCACCAGACGCTCGGCGCCGATCTCGATGTCGGCCCCCATCCGCTGGAGCACGTGGAGGAAGCCGATGCGGGTGGGGTTGAGCGACACGCCGGTGATCACGATCTCGGAGCCGGGGGTGATGCACGCCGCGACCACGAAGAACGCGGCCGACGACGGGTCGCCGGGCACCACGATCTCGAACGGCTCCGGCGCACCGGGCTCGACCCGTACGCCGTGGGCATTCGCCCGGGTCGGGTACAGCTCCGCGAGCGGCACGATGTCGACGCCGAGCGCGCGCAGCATCCGCTCGGTGTGGTCGCGCGACGGCGCGGGCTCGGTGATCGTGACCGGGCCGTCGGCCTGGAGCGCGGCGAGGACGAGCGCGCCCTTCACCTGCGCGCTGGCCACCTCGAGCGTGTGGTCGAGGGCGTAGAGGGGCCGGGCCCCGCGGATCACGAGCGGGGCGAGGGTGGCGTCGGCGCGGCCGTCGATGGTGGCGCCCATCGCCCGGAGCGGATCGACCACCCGACGCATCGGTCGGGTCACGAGCGACTCGTCACCGGTGAGCACGGAGAGGAACGGGGCGCCGGCGAGGAGGCCGGCCAGGAGCCGGGTCGACGTGCCGGAGTTGCCGCAGTCGACGATGCCGGCCGGCTCGCGAAGCGCCTCGAAGCCGCGGCCGGTGACCGACACCGAGCCGTCGCGGCCATCGGTGATGCGCACCCCGAGCTGCCCGAGCGCGGCCCGCGTGCAGGCGACGTCGTCGCCGGGCCCGAGGTGCTCGATGCGGCTGCGGCCGTCGGCGATCGCGGCGAACAGCAACGACCGGTGCGAGATCGACTTGTCGCCCGGCGGGTGGATGGTGCCCCGCAGGGGGGCCGCGCCGCCGAGCCGCAGCTCGGACGGCGGGGCCGCGGGCACCAGGGCCGGGGCGGGACTGCTCACGCGAGGTCCCGGCGGGCGGCGTGGAACCCACGCGCCGCGAGCGCGATCTCGAACGCCTCACTGCCGGCCGCCGCGACCACGAGCACGAGCACGCCCGACGCGCCTTCGGCCGAGTGCGCGATCTCGAGGTCGGCGATGTTGACCCCGAGCTGGCCGGCGAGGGTGGTGACCTCGGCGAGCACGCCGGGGCGGTCGGTGACGAGGATGCGCAGCTCGACCAGCGCGCCGGCCACCGCGGCGCTGACGGGCAGGTTGCGGCGCGCGACCCGGGCCCGCTCGAGCAGCGTGAGCAGCTCGGCCCGGTCGGACCCGGCGACGAGCGCGCGCACCTTCTCGAGCGCGGCGACGTACTCGTCGAGCGTGGTGACGATCGCGTCGCGGTTCTCGGCGCAGATGTCGGGCCAGATCGCGGGGTTGCTCGCGGCGATGCGGGTCATGTCGCGGAAGCCACCGGCCGCGAGGCGCAGCAGCGTCGCGTGCTCCTCCCCCCGCGACGCGGCGACGTCCATCAACGTGGTCGCCGCGAGCTGCGGCACGTGGCTCACCACCGCGACCAGCGAGTCGTGGTGCGAGGGCTCGACCTCCACCGGCTCCGCGCCGAGGGCCGCGACGAGGTCGCGCACGGTCGTGAACGCCTCCGGGTCGGTGCGGGGCGTGGGGGTGAGCACCCACATCGCGCCGACGAAGAGGTCGGCGCGGGCGCCGTCGAGCCCGTCCTGCTCGGAGCCGGCCATCGGATGCCCGCCGACGTAGCGGGGCGCGGCGGTGGGCCGGGCCGCCTCGACCGCGGCGACGATCGTCGCCTTCACCGAGCCGACGTCGGTGACGATCGGGGCGCCCGCGTCGAGGGCCTCGATCACCACCCCGGCGATCTGCGAGACGGGCACCGCGACCACCACGAGAACGGCGCCGGGCACGGCCTGGGCGACCGACGCCGCGACCTCGTCGACGGCCCGGGACGCGAGCGCGCGCGCGGCGTGTTCGGGGTCCCGGTCGACACCGACGACGTGGTAGCCGGCGTTGCGCAGCGCAAAGCCGATCGAGCCACCCACGAGTCCGGTGCCGACGAGCGCAACGCGGGGGCGCGAGGTCGTCACGGGCATCGAGGCTAGCCGGGGTCGGCGGCCGCACCCTCCGACCTGGCCGCGGCGACCGAGAGCCCGTGGACCTCGTTCGGGGTGAGCGCCCGCCACTTGCCGGGCGGCAGCTTGGGGTCGCGGAGCGACCCGATGCGGGTGCGGACGAGGCGTTGGACCGGGTGGCCGACCGCGTCGCACATCCGGCGGACCTGGCGGTTGCGGCCCTCGTGGATCACGAGCTCGACCAGCGAGTGGTCGCCGGCGTCCTGCACCAGCCGGACCGCGGCCGGCGCGGTGCGCCCGTCGTCGAGCTCGACGCCCTCCCGCAGGGTGCGGATGACCCCCCGGCCGGGGACGCCCTCGACCTGGGCGAGGTACTCCTTCTCCACGCCGAAGCTCGGGTGCGTGAGCCGGTGGGTGAGGTCACCGTCGTTGGTGACGATCATCAGGCCCTCGGTGTCGACGTCGAGTCGGCCGACGGGCACGACGCGCGGCTCGCGCGGCACGAGCGAGACGACGGTCGGCCGGTGCTGCGGATCGGACGCGGTGCTGACGACGCCCACCGGCTTGTTGAGCAGGTACCAGACCAGGCCCTGGCGCAACGGCACCGGCGCGCCGTCGAGCTGCACGTCGTCGACCTCGGGATCGACGCGCCGCCCGAGGTCGGCGACCTCGCCGTCGACCGTGACCCGGCCCGCGGCGATGAACTCCTCGCACTTGCGCCGGGAGCCGATGCCCGCCCGGGCCAGCACCTTCTGCAGGCGCTCGCCCCGGGGCTCCTCGATCATCCGCCGGCGCGCGGGCCCTCGGCGTCGATCGCGCCGGCCTCCGCCCCGTCGGCCTCGTAGACCTCGACCGTCTCGATCGCGACGTCACCGACGATGCGGATCTCGTCGACGACCACGAGCTCCGCGGCCTCGGCCTCCGCCGCTTCCTCGCCGTCGATGCCGTAGGCGTCGGCCAGATCGAGGGCCTGGTCCTCGGTCACCGCGTCGGGCTCGACGTCGATCACGTCGACCTCGACGACGTCGAGCACATCGACCTCGATCACGTCGACCTCGACCACATCGACCTCGACCACGGGCGCGCCGTCGGGGTCGGTGGCCGCGTCCTCGGTGACGCGCAGCCCGCGTTCGAGGACCTCCACGATGGACGCGTCGGGGACGAAGTCGCCGAGCGGCGGCAGGTCGTCGAGCGAGTCGAGCTCGAGCCGCTCGAGGAACGTACGGGTGGTGCCGTAGAGGACGGCCTGACCCGGGCCCGGGTCACGGGCCACCTCGTCGACGTAGCCGCGCTTCACGAGGGTCTGCAGCACCGCGTCGACGTTGACGCCGCGGATCGCGCTCACCTGCGAACGGGAGATCGGCTGCTTGTAGGCGACGATGGCGAGGGTCTCGAGCGCGGCGCCGGAGAGCCGCGCGTGCTGCCCTTCGAGCACGAACCGCTCGACGTAGGGGGCGAGATCGGGTGCGGTCTGGAAGCGGTAGCCACCGGCGACGCGGCTGATGACGAACCCGCGGCCCTCGGCCTCGTACCCGTCGGCGAGCTCGGCGACCGCGGCCTCGATCGCGGCCACCGGGACCTCGGTCAGCTGGGCGAGCACGCCCGCCTCCACCGGCTCGGTCGCGGCCATGAGCACCGCTTCGATGGCCCGACGCGTCTCGCGGTCGCGCTCGGCCCGGTCGGGCCCGTCACCCTCAGGCGCTGCGACCCCGCCGGCATCGGCGGCCGCGTCCGCGCCGGGCCCGCGCGCGAAGGGGTCGTCGGGCTCGGGCTCGCCGTTCATCGGGCGTCGACGCGGCGGTAGGTCGGAGCGTCGGCCCGGCCCGCGACGTCGGGCCCGTCGGTCGCGCCGTCGCCGGCCGGGCCTCCGGCCGCGCGGGCCTCGCGCTCGGCCCGACGGGCCTCGGCCCGCTCGATCCGGTTGGCCTGGGCGCGCTCGCTGCGCACCGACTCCGCGGTCTCCTCGCCCCAGTCGTCGACGTTGAGCCGGTCGAGGGCGGACTCGCCGTCCTCGAGCCGGCGGACGGTGAGGTCGGCGAACGACTCGGCCTGCACGATGTCGAGCACGCCCTGCTTGTAGAGCTCGAGCAGCGCGAGGAAGCGGACGATGACCTCGAGCCGCTCGACCGCGCCCTCGGAGAGCTCGCGGAAGCTGATCGGCGCGCGGTCGGGCAGGAGCGCCAGCACCGTCTCCACCGCGTCGCGGACGCTGACCCGGTTGGGCTGCACGTGGTCGAGGTCGACGACCGGCACCGGCTTGGGCACGAGGGCCCGGAGCGCGGCGGCGTGGAACGAGCGCAGCGACACGGCCGAGAGCGGATCGGGCGCCAGCGAGCGGAACGGCTCCTCCGGCCCCGCGCTGCGCCAGACGCTGCGGCGGGCGAGCCGGATGCGGGTCTCGAGCGCGCGGGCGGCATCCTTGAAGGTCTTGCACTCGAGCAGGCGGCCGAGCAGGAGGTCGCGCTCCTCGAACCGGAGAAGCTCCTCGTCGAGCTCGAGGTCGTCGGCGTCGGGCAGGAGGCGGCGGGCCTTGAGCTCCACCAGCGTCGCCGCGATCAGCAGGAACTCGGTGGCGACCTCGAGGTCCATCTCGCCGAGCTTCTCCACCTCGGCCAGGAACGCATCCACGATGCGGGCGAGGTTCACCTCCCAGAGGTCCACCTCCTCCTGGAGGATCAGGTGCAGGAGGAGGTCGAAGGGCCCCTCGAAGACCGGGGTCGAGACGGCGTATCCCATGTGGGTTCGAGGTTAGTGGCCCCACCCCCCGACGGAACGCATACCCCCGGTGGGCCCCGACCGGGCCCCGAAGGCCTCCCCGGGTCCGAAGAGGGGCCCGGTAAACTGCCCGCCTCATGCCTCGTGTCTTCTCAGGAATCAAGCCCACCGGCGACATGCACCTCGGGAACTACATCGGTGCGGTGAGTCGGTGGGTCGAGGACCAGGACCGCCACGACGCGCTGTTCTGCGTCGTCGACCTGCACGCGCTCACCGTGCCGTGGAATCCGGCCGAGCTCACCGCCCGCACCCGGGAAGTGGCCACGCTCCTGATGGCCGCCGGGCTCGATCCCGACCGTTGCACCCTGTTCGTGCAGAGCCACGTCCCCGAGCACAGCATCCTCACCTGGCTGCTCAACAACCTGGCCACGTACGGCGAGCTCCACCGCATGACCCAGTTCAAGGACAAGAGCAAGGGCCAGGAATCCGTCAGCGTCGGCCTGTTCGACTACCCGGTCCTGATGGCCTCCGACATCCTCCTCTACGACACCGACGAGGTGCCGGTGGGCGACGACCAACGCCAGCACGTCGAGCTCACCCGTGACATCGCCCAGCGCTTCAACCACCGGTTCGGCGACACCTTCGTGGTGCCGAAGGCCACGTTCCCTCCGGCCGGCGCGCGGATCATGGACCTGCAGAACCCCACCGCGAAGATGAGCAAGAGCGACGTGTCGCCCGAGGGCACGGTGCTCGTCCTCGACGACCCGAAGGTCGTGGCCAAGAAGATCAAGCGCGCGGTCACCGACTCCGGCTCCGAGGCCCGCTACGACCCCGAGACCAAGCCGGGCGTCTCCAACCTCCTCGAGCTGCACGCCGCGCTCACCGGCGGGACGATCGCCGCGTCGGAGCGGGAGTTCGCCGGCCTCCAGTACGGCGCGCTCAAGACCGCGGTGGCCGAGGTCACGGTCGAGGCGCTGCGCCCGGTGCGCGAGCGCTACGCCGAGCTCGCCGCCGACCCGGCCGAGCTCGACCGGCTCCTCGCGATCGGGGCCGAGAAGGCCCGGTCGATGGCGGCGCCGGTGCTCGAACGCGCGTACCGCCACGCCGGCCTGCTCATGCCCGGCGGTGCGTCGGCCACGACGTGAGGCCGGCCATCCGCCGCGGCTACCACCGCTCGTCGGAATCCGGGCTCGAGTTCGAGCGGGCCGCGTTCTTCTCCGACGCGGTGTTCGCGATCGCGATGACCCTGCTCGTGATCCCGGTCATCGACGCGATGCCCCACGTCGCCGACAACTCCAGCATCTCGACGATGTGGCACGCGCTCGATGGCGTCTGGCCGTCGATCCTGGCGTTCTTCATCGGCTTCTTCGTGATCGGGCGGTACTGGGTCGCGCACCACGCGTTCTTCGGGCTCTTGACGAAGATCGACCGGGGCTTCCTCTCGATCAGCCTCGTGTTCCTCGCGGTCATCGCGTTCCTGCCGTTCCCCACGTTCCTCGTGGGCCACGACGAGAGCAACCCGCTCTCGATCGTCATCTACAGCGGCGCGCTGCTTCTCGCGAGCCTCTCGGAGCTCTGGCTGATCTGGTACGCGCACCGCTCCGAGATGCTCGAGTCGGCCATCACCCCGCCCGTCTACCGCTACTACCTGCTGAGCGGGGCCGCGCCGCTCTTCGGCTTCGTCGTCGCGATCCCGGTGGCCTTCGTCGACACCAGCGCGGGGTTGCTGTGCTACCTGTTGTCGTGGCCGATCACCGCCCTGATCGACCGGCGCCATCCCGACGAGGACGCCGCGCTCGACGCGGGCGAGGCCGCCGACCCCTGAGGCTGCGCAGCTGATGCGGCGCTATTCGTGATCGGCGGCGTCGAGCGCGGCCGCGACCCGCGGGTCGAGTCCGACCGCGGCCCACGTGTCGGGATGGTGGTGCGCGGCCGACCAGACCGCGGCCTCCTCGTGGCCGCCGGCCATGCGGATCATGTCGGCCCCGATCTCGCCGTGGCGCAGGTAGAGGCCGACCTTGCGGGTGAAGCCGGTGCGCCCCGACCACGCCTGCGGCATCCCCGGGCCGCCGACCGCGCCGCACACCGTGGCCGCCACCCGGCCGTAGAGCCCGAGCCCGGCGTCGTACTTCCCGACGTCGTGCATCAGCGCGGCGTCGAGCCAGGCCGGGTCACCGGCCCACGGCGTGCCGGCGAGCGAGGTCTCCAACCGGCGCGCGACCCGCACCGCGTGGGCCCGGTCGTGGTTGGGCAGCCGCGACCACAGGGCCCACTCCCCCGGCGTGAGCACCGAGCGGACCCAATCGGCGTCGGCCGCGGTCGGCGGTCGGCGGGACAGCGATCGGGTGAAACGACGGAGGAGATGCGGTGCCGCCATCACACTCCCAGGACGAAGCGGTAGAGCGAGTTGATGAAGGGCTCCATGACCCGGCCGACGATGCCGGTCGTGAACACGAGCACGAAGAGCACCAGCATCCCGTAGGGACGGACCTGGTACCACCTCGGGAGCCAATCGGCAGGCAGCACCCGTTCGATGAGGGTCGATCCGTCGAGCGGCGGGATCGGCAGGAGGTTGAACAGGCCGAGCACCAGGTTCGCGAAGGCGAAGAAGAAGAGGAACTGCACGAGCAGGCCCGACGAGCTGCTGAACGGGTCGCGCGTGTAGATCGGGTTGCCGGCCGCCACGGCCCGGGCCGCGAGGGCCGCGACCACCATGAGCAGGAAGTTGGTGATCGGGCCGGCCAGGCTCACCCAGAGCATCTGGCCGCGGGGATTGCGGAGCTTGCTCGGGTTGACCGGCACCGGCTTGGCCCAGCCGAACGCACCGAGGCCGGCCAGCACGCCCATCGCCGGCAGGATCAGCGAGCCGAAGATGTCGATGTGCGGGATCGGGTTGAGCGTGAGCCGCCCGGCCCGCTTCGCGGTGTCGTCACCGAACCAGAGCGCGACCACGCCGTGGCTGATCTCGTGGAGGATGATCGCCGGGATCAGGCAGGCGAAGTAGACGAGCTGCCACCGCTGGATGTGCACGCCGCCAGCCTCTCGCGGCTCAGGCGCTGCGGACGGTCAGCCGGGCCCGGGGGTGGGCCGTCTCGTAGACGGCCCGGAGCCGCTCGGGCGAG
>JADGOM010000188.1 GCA_017882925.1 Acidimicrobiia bacterium
AACATCATCGGGACCGTCCTCATCTATCTGCTGCCCGTCCTGCTCCTCATCGGGTTCTTCGTGTGGATGAACCGACGCGCGCAGGGACAGATGGGCGCGGTGATGAACATCGGGCGCAGCAAGGGCAAGGTCTACAACACCGAGAATCCGAAGACGACGTTCGCCGACGTCGCCGGCTACGGGCCGGTGAAGGAGGAGATCACCGAGGTCGTCGACTTCCTGAAGCACCCCGGCAAGTTCCGGGAGATCGGCGCCCGGATCCCGAAGGGGGTCCTGCTCGTGGGCCCGCCCGGCACCGGCAAGACGCTCATCGCCCGGGCCGTCGCGGGCGAGGCCGGGGTCCCGTTCATCTCGGTCACCGGCTCCGACTTCATGGAGATGTTCGTCGGCGTGGGCGCGGCCCGGGTCCGCGACCTCTTCCAGAGCGCCCGGAAGCAGAGCCCGGCGATCATCTTCATCGACGAGATCGACTCGATCGGCCGCAAGCGCGGTGCCGGGGTCGGCGGTGGCCACGACGAGCGGGAGCAGACGCTCAACCAGATGCTCGCCGAGATGGACGGCTTCGAGGGTGTCGAGGGCATCGTCATGATCGGCGCGACCAACCGGCCCGACGTGCTCGACCCCGCGCTGCTGCGCCCGGGTCGCTTCGACCGCATGGTCATGGTCCCGCTCCCCACCCAGGACGAGCGCACTGCGATCCTGAAGGTCCACTTCCGCGACAAGCGCATCGCGGGCGACGTGCGCATCGACGTGATCTCCCGAGGCACGCCCGGCATGAGCGGCGCCGACCTCGCCAATCTCGTGAACGAGGCCGCGTTGTTCGCGGTGCGTCGCGGCGCCTCCGAGGTGCACGCCGAAGACTTCGAGGCTGCGCGCGACCGCGTCCTCATGGGCCTCAAGCGTGAGTCGATGGCCCTCACCGAGGAGGAGAAGGAGATCACGGCGTACCACGAGGGTGGCCACGCGGTGACGTCCTACGTGCTGGAGCACGCCGACCCCGTGCACAAGGTGACGATCCTCCCGACCGGCATGGCGCTGGGCATGACCCAGAACCTCCCGGTCGAGGAGCGCCACATCTACAAGAAGGACTACTTCGACGACATGCTCGTGATGTTCCTCGGTGGCCGCATCGCCGAGGAGATCGCGTTCAAGCACCTGTCCAGCGGTGCGAGCAACGACCTCCAGCGCGCCACCGAGGTCGCCCGCAAGATGGTCCGGGAGTGGGGCTTCTCCGAGCGGGTGGGCCCGATGGCGTGGGGCTCGCAGGGCGCGGTGTTCCTCGGCGAGGACCTCGTGCACACGCGCGACTACTCCGACGACACGGCCCGGGTGATCGACGAAGAGGTCGAGCACATCCTCCGCACGCAGGAGGACCGCACCCGCAAGACGCTCACCGAGTACCGCGCCGGACTCGACGCCGTCGCCCACGCGCTGCTCGAGCGCGAGACGCTCGACGGCGCGGAGGTCGGTCGCCTGGTCGACGAGGCGATGGGGCGCAAGTCGGGTGGGCCGCGCAAGATCGTCCACGCCGACGGATCGGTCACCGACGCGGTGGAACCCGACATCGACGACCACCCGCTGAGCGAGGGCTTCCCCGTCGGGCGCGACACGCCGCCGCCACCCCCGCCGCCGAGCGTCGGTGGCCCGGACGCGGCCACACCCGTCAACGCCGACTGATCCGCAACCGCCACCGCCCGGCCCTCGGCGGTCAGTCGTCGAGCGCGCCGAGGCCGGGTTCGGGGGCCGAACCGGGGTCGCGCACCTCGGCGACCGCGGCCCAGAGGTCGGTGGCCGATGCGCTGCCGACGAACGCGCGCAGCACCACGCCCTCGTGGTCGGCGACCAGCACCATCGGCACGCCGGTGACGCCGTAGCGCTCGTGGAGATCGGGACGGGCGGTGAACTCCGCCTCGTCGACCGCGACCTGGCTCGACTCCAGCACGTGCGCCTTGGCCCGCATCCGCTCGCACCCGTCGCACGTCGCCGACGAGAACAGGACCACCAACCACGGCGCATCCGGCCGCGCGAAGTCGGTGCGGTCGAGCTGGCGGGGCGTGGGGTACGACCGCGGCTGCGTGGGCGGATCGGCCTTCCGCCGCTCGAGCACGACCGCGACGATTGCGGCCGCCGCGATGAGGACGACGGCCAGGATGACGGTGATGGTCATGGCGTCACTGCGGTTCCTGCGGAGCCGGGAACGGCACCCCGTTGCTGATCGAGTGGCCGGGGTTCGTGTCGACGCGTGACGCGTACACCGGCGCGTCGGCCACCACGAACACGACGGCGTCGGGCGGCACCGCGAGGACGTCGAGCGCGGGACCCCAGATGCCGCCGGCCGCGATGCGGGTGCTCGAACCCGCGCCGAGCGGCACGCGCTTGCCGTCGACGTAGGCCTCGAGGTCGGCGCGCACGACGTGCGCGGAGGGATTGAACACCCGGAGCCCGTCAAGCGAGCTGGCGTCGAGCCGGCCGGGGACGAAGGCCCAGCGCGACGCCGAACGGGTGAGCCCGACGTTGGTGGTGATCCCGGCGTTCGGCGCGACGGTCGCCCCGACCATCTGCTCGGCCACGATGGCGGGACCGGACCGGTGCCTGACGACCGTCGCATGCGGCAACGCCTGCGGTGCGGTGCCGGCGGGCGCGCCGGCGGGCGTGCCCTGGATGCTGCTCGTGGGGTCGACCCGGGTGACCCTCTGCGCAGGGAGCTCCACCGTGAGCGTGACCGGCTGGGGCACGCCCAGCAGGTGGAAGTCGACCTGGGCGGTGGCCTTCGTACGGCCCGGGTTCAGGATGTCGATCGTCTCCCGGAGTCCGGGCACGACCGGGCCCTCGGGGAAGACCCAGGTGGCCGACGGCGCGGGAGCGCCGAGCCCGAGGCTGAGGCCCTGGTACACGGGCGCCGCGGCCGCGCCCGGCGCGGGTGCGGGCGGGAAGCTGAACCCGTCGAACCGGAGCCGCCGGGCGGCGACGACCGTGCCCTCGCTCGCGTGGACGACCACGCCCACGGGATCCCGGCGGCCCAGCGTGTCGGGGGCCGACAGCTCGATCACGGTCTCGTGCCGCGGGTCGACGGCCACGCTCGAGATGACGTCGCGCTTCAGCTGCGGGGTCGCGGGCGTCTCGCTGTAGTCGAGCGTGTAGCTGGTGACGTCGACCTTGGCGCCGTCGTTCGACGGGTTGTAGAGCGCGACCCACTGCTGCGCCCCCTTCTCGGTGCTGCCGGCGGCGAACGTCCAGTCGGTGGACGACGAGCGAGCGCAGGGACCGAGCGACACGTCGCGGTTGCCCACGACCTCCTGCTCGACGACGAGCTGCCCGCCGCTCGACTCGACCATCACGCCCGCCTCCGCGACCGCCTTGATGCTCGACACCTTCACGCGCCGCGAGCTGCGGGCCGCGACCGTGACGTCCTTCGACACCGACGTGCGGTCGGTGGTCGGGTCGGTGTTGGCGTCGCCGGGCGTGACGGTGATCGTCGCGGCCGCAGGCCGGCTGCCCGCGTTGCCCAGCACGATCGTCTCGTCGGCGATACCCCCCGGATCCGAGGTGCCGCCGGCGCAATACCACGACGCGGTGAGCGCGCCGGAAGCGGGGACGACGACGTCGCGGGACGGCGCGGCGTCGGAGCCCGTGTGACTGTCGGACGCGAGCCGGCCGACGAGCAGACCGACGACGACGATGGCCGCCAGCAGGATCAGGATCGGGGCGCGAGTGGGCGTGGCGCGACGGTTCATGCGGGCTCGACCTTCGTGCCGCGGCGCTCGTGGGCGCCGCGCCGCCGGCGCCCGTCCCGTCGCGAGATCAGCAGCGCGACGATCCAGAGCAGACCCTCCGCGACGAGCGCGAGGGATCGTCGGAGCTGGTCGGTGAACGTGAGCGAGATCGACCCGGCGTCGGGATGGTCGTAGGAGTTGGTGAGGCCGAACGCGTCGTGCCGCACCAGCCGTCGCCCGCCGGAGCTGGCGTGCCAGCTCGGATCGGCGCGCTGCAGCCAGAGCAACGTGCCCGCCGCGACGGGGTCGGAGCCACCCAGCGATCCGCGCACCGGGCGGGCCGGGCGCAGGTCGGTGGACAGCGCGGCCGCGAGCGGCGTGGGGGTGGACCCGGGCACCGAGACCGTGACGGGCACGATCGAGCGGACCGGCGCCCACGCCAGGTTCTCGTAGAGCTGGATGCCGGAGGCGGCCTGGAGGGTGCGGAGGTCGAGCTGACCCTCGAACCCGCGCGTGACCGCGAGCGGCACGGGCACGGGTGGCGTGGCGTGCGCGTCGGGCGCGAGGCGGCTCGTGAGCGCGACGTAGCGCACACCGAAGGGAGCGAGCAGCCGGCCGGCGCGGTCGGTGGCACCGGTCTCGATGGCACGCAGCGCCCGGCGCACGACCTGCTCCTCGTGGCGCGCCGGCGGGATCCACCGGCCGCGCACGTCACCGATGCCGTCGTCGGTGAACGCGAAACCGAGGCCGTGCGGGGCGAGCGTCGCGTCCGCCGGGAGCACCGACGGCGCGCCGATCCACAGCACGCGGTAGGCGCCCTGGGCCGGATCGGCCGAGACGCTCGTGCTCCAACCCTGCTCGGGCGTGCGCCAGCGCCCGCCGATCGCGTCGAGCGCGAACCCGAAGACGGGGAAGAGCAGCAGCACGGCCGCGGCGACCGACGCGAACTGGCGCCAGCCGAATCCGAAGCGCCGCAGGTCGTCGACGAACGCCGCCGCCCCGAGGCCGACCGCGACCGCGAGGCCCAACGCCGCGAGCGAGAGCGTCGCGGGCACCGACGGCACCGGCTGCGAGGCCGCGAGACGGATCGGCAGCCATGCGACGCCGAACGACAACAGCGCGAGGACCCAGACCCGGCCGGCCCAGGTGAGCCGCTCCCCCGTCCCCACGACGAGCGGGAGCGCGGCCGCGCCGAGGAGGGCCCACCCGACCCAGCCCGCGCCCGCGGCGCCGACGTGGAACCGGAGGATCGCGGAGAGGTCGAGGTGCGGGGAGCTCGAGAAGCCCGCGCTCCCCCGGTCGATCCCGCCGAGCAGCTCGAGCGGCCACGGGAGGAGCAGGACCAGGCCGATCAGCCCGCCCGCGAGCATGGCGAGAAGCGCGCGGCCGCCCAGCCGCAGGCCGCCCGACACGAGCCCGAAGATGAGGAACGCGATCGGGATCAGCAGGAGCAGGATCGGGGCCGACGGCAGGCACGCGGTGACGATCGCGATGAGGACCCCGAGCGGGACGAGCCGGCTCCACCACCTCCGGCCCAGCATCGGCGCCGGGTAACGGCTGCGCCGGGCCTCGATGAGCACCAGCAGGCGGCTCACGATGAAGGGCAGGAGCGTGAAGAACACCATCGCACCGACGTCGCCGGCGCTGATCGCGTTGCGCGCGACCGGGTTGCTGCCGTAGGCGAGGCCGGCGAGCAACGCGGGCCCGGGCGCGCGCGAGAAGGGGCGGCTCAGGCGGTAGACGCCGAACGCGCCCACCGGCATGGTCGCGACCACGAGCATCGTGCGCGCGGTGCCCACGAAGCCGAGGAACACCGTGCCGAGACCGCCGAACAGAGCGAGCCCCGGGGGCGCGGGCGTCGCGGAGCCGAGGCCCGCGTACCGCCAGCCCGACGCGTACGCGTGGAACAGCGAGACGACCGACGGCCACGTGGAGAAGCCGCCGAACGCCGGGATTCCCTGCAGGAAGAGCCCCCGCGACCCGACGATCGCCAGGATCACGAAGCAGACCGACGCGATGAGCGCGGGCCGGTGCACGCGGTCGGTGGCGGCGCCGATCACCCGGCGACGCGCGTCACCGAACGACTGCAGGCGCTCTTCGGCCCGGAAATGATGGGCGAAGAACACGCGCAGCCGCGCGCTCCCGCCGATCTGGAGGTAGACGAGGTCGGAGTCGGGGACCGCGCGCAGCTTCCGCACGCGCTTGCGGGCCCGGCGCAGCGTGCCGAGGTGGGCGAGGTTCCAGGCCCACGCCTTCGCCAGGATCCCGGCGCGCCGGAACTGACCGCTGCAGACGAAAGCGATGCATTCGGCGAACACGAGCGCGAGCGCCGACGGGACGACCCAGAGCAGGCGGCGCAGGCGGTACGCCGTGAGCATCGCGCGCACGCGGTTGCGTTGGACGACCGCCTCGACCCGGGTCGGGGTGGTGCGCGCGGAGGCCTCGGGCTCCGCCGCGATGCGCTCGTGCGAAGACTCGTAGTGGCGGGCGCGGGCGTCGGGGACGACCATCACGCGCGCGCCGGCGATGCGCGCGCGCCAGCAGAGGTCGATGTCCTCCGCACCGGGGAACAGGGTGGGATCGAAGCCGTCGAGCTCGCGGAAGAGGTCGGTGCGCACGAGCATCGCCGCGCTCGACACGTAGAAGACGTCGCGGGTGCCGTCGTGCTGCTCCTGGTCGATCTCACCCGGCTCGATGCCCGAGAACGGCACGCCGAAGCGGTCGATGGCCATGCCGACCTCGAGCAGGACGTCGGGGTTTCGGGCGTCGACCAGCTTCGGGCCCGCGATCGCGGCGTTGGAGCGGTAGGCCTCCTCCACCAGCAGGCGGGCCGCCGTCGGCTCGAGCTCGACGTCGTCGTGGCAGAACAGGAGGAACGTGGCCCCCTCGACCACCGCCAGGGCCTCGTTGGCGGCGCGGGCGAAGCCGACGTTGCCGTCGAGGCGCCGGACGTAGGCGCCGGCCAGCGCGGCGGCCACCACCGGCGTGGGGTCGACCTTGGACCCGGCGTCGAGCACGAGCACCGTGAGGCTCGGGTAGTCCTGGCCCCCGAGAGCCTCCAGCGTGGCCCCGAGCCGGCTCCCGTTCGAGGTCACGACCACCGCGACCACGGGAGGCGCCACCGCCGTGGGGTCCGGCGTCTCCGGCACGGACGCTGTGAGCGGCTCGCCGACGTCCGGCGGTGGGAAGTCCATGGGGTGGCAAAGCATAACCACGCGGCTCCCATGTGAACGGTTTCACGAATGCTTGCTATCGTTACTCAAGACGCATATCTTTGCGAGCACCTCGGCCGCCCGACCCGACGATCCCGTCGGTCGACGAGTGGCCCATTGCCTGGGAGGCACACATGGCGCAGGACGTCCGCAAGACCCTCGAGGACATGGCGTACATCGGCGTGGGCATCCTCGTCGTCGGCGTCCAGCAGCTCCAGATCCGGGCCCGCGACGCCGGCTCCAACGTGAGCGCGTGCGTCGATGGCGCCACCACCCGCATCGGGCACCACACCGCGCCGGTGCAGGACCGCGCGACCGCCGCGTTCGTACAGGCCTCGGCGTCGGCGTCCGGCTTCAAGGACCAGGCCGCGGCCTCCACCGCCGGATTCCGCGCCCAGGCCGACGGCCTCAAGCAGCAGGCGGGTGCGCTCAAGGAGCAGGCCTCGCTGCTGATGGAGCAGGCCGACGGGCTCAAGCACCAGGCGACGGCACTGAAGCAGCAGGCCGTCGCGCTCGGCGCCGACGCCTACACGCGTGTCGGCGACGCGGCGAGCGGCGCCCGCCAGAGCGTCGGCCCGATGGTCGACGACGTGCGCCGCCGGGCCGAGCCGGTGGTCGTGCAGCTCCAGGCCGCGGTGCCCGAGCACCTCCAGGCCGCGTCGGGCCAGATCCAGGCCGTCCCCGGGCTGGTGGGCGACGCGATCAACACCGGCCGCGACCGCGTGCGTTCGCTGATCCGCACCGGCGACGCCGACACCGCCGGCGGCGCGGACGTCGCCGGCGACTGATCCCGTGGCCTCCGGAGCCGCGGCCGCGGCTCCGGAGCGCCCGAACCCGGGCAGGTAGCTTGGGACCATGTTGACGGCATTGGCGGGCGGGGTCGGCGCGGCGAAGTTCCTGAGCGGCCTGGTGGCCGTCGTCGACCCGGCGTCGGTGACCGCGATCGTGAACACGGCCGACGACGACGAGTTCCACGGGCTGAGGATCTCGCCCGACCTCGACAGCGTCACGTACACGCTGGCGGGCGCCCAGAACGTCGCCCAGGGCTGGGGACTCGCGGGCGAGACGTTCGCCACGATGGACGCGCTCGACCGCTACGGCGTGCCGACCTGGTTCCGCCTCGGCGACCGCGACATCGCCACCCACCTCTTCCGCACGCAGGCGCTCGCGGCCGGGGCCCCGCTCTCGGAGGTCACGGCGCGGATCGCGGCGGCCTGGGGCCTCGCGACCCGGCTGCTCCCGGTGACCGACGATCCCCTCGCGACCCGCATCACCGTGCGCCGGGCCGACGGCCGTGAAGAGACCCTGCGCATGCAGGAGTGGTTCGTGAAGGAGCGTTCGGAGTCGCCGGTGGTGGCGGTCGGTTTCGCCGGCGCCGAGACCGCCACGCCCGGGCCGGGTGTCCTCGAGGCCATCGCCGGCGCCGAGACGGTGATCGTGTGCCCGAGCAACCCCGTCATCTCGATCGGGCCGATCCTGGCGGTCCCGGGGGTGCGCGAGGCACTGGTCGCCCGGCGCGACCGGGTCGTGGGCGTGAGCCCGATCATCGCGGGCGCGCCGGTGAAGGGCCCGGCCGACCGGCTCATGGACCCGCTCGGCATCGAGGTCTCGTGCGTCGGGGTGGCCCGCGCGTACGCCGACTTCTGCAGCACCCTCGTGATCGACAGCCGCGACGCGTCGCGTGTCGCGGAGGTCGAGGCCGCGGGCGTGCGCGCCGTCGTCGCCGACACGCTGATGACCGACTCGCGCATCGCCGCCGCGCTCGCGCGCGAGACGCTCGCTTCGGTCGCGTAGCGGTGGTGCTCACGATCATCCCCGTCCCGGGGATGCCCGAGGTCCGCCCGGGCGACGTCATCGCCGATCTCCTCGCGGCCGCCGCCACCGCGGCCGGCACGCCGGTCGAGTCGGGCGACTGCGTCGTCGTCACCCAGAAGATCGTCTCGAAGGCCGAGAACCGCCTGGTCCCGTTGGCTGTCGACGACCTCGACGCCCGCGAGGTGCTGATCGAGTCGGAGAGCCGACGCGTGCTCCGCCGTCGGGGTCCGCTGCTGATCACCGAGACCCGGCACGGGTTCGTCTGCGCGAACGCCGGGATCGACGTCTCCAACGTCGACGCCGGGGTCGCCGCGCTGCTCCCCGTCGACAGCGACAAGTCGGCCAAGCGCATCCGCGACGGACTACGTGCGGTGCACGGCCTCGAGGTCGCGGTCGTCGTCACCGACACCTTCGGCCGGGCCTGGCGCCGTGGCCTCACCGACGTCGCGATCGGCGTCTCGGGCCTGGCCGGCGTCGCCGACCTCCGGGGCGGCACCGACGCCAACGGCCGGGTGCTCCAGGTGACGGAGGTCGCCATCGCCGACGAGGTGGCGGGCGCGGCCGAGCTCGTGATGGGCAAGGCCGAGTCGGTGCCGGTCGCGATCGTCCGGGGCCTCGAGCCGGAGTGGTTCCGGGAGGCGTCGGTCGACGAGCTCATCCGGCCCTACGCCGAGGACCTGTTCCGGTGAGCGGCACGACGGTCCCCGCGTTCCTCGAGGCCCGGCGCTCCATCCGGGCCTTCGCCCCCGACCCGGTCGACCGGGCGACCCTCGACGCGCTGGTCGAGGCCGCGTGCATCGCGCCCGCGCCCCACCACTCGCGGCCATGGCGGTTCGTGGTCGTCGACACGCCGGCGGCGAAGGGCGACCTCGCGTTCGCGATGGGTGAGCGCTGGCGCGACGACCTCCGCGACGACGGCGTGACCGACGACCGCATCGACGAGCTGGTGGCCGCGTCGTACCGCAAGATCGTCGAGGCCCCCGCGATCGTGGTCGGCTGCCTCACCTGGGACGGGCTCGACCGCTACGCCGACGAGCACCGGCAGCGGGCCGAGTGGGGCATGGCGCTGCTGTCGCTCGGCTGCGCGCTCGAGAACCTCATGCTCGCGGCCGCCGACGACGGCCTCGCGTCGTGCTGGGTCGCCGCCCCGATCTTCTGCCCCGAGGTCGCGCGCGACGCGCTCGCGCTCGACGCCGAATGGCTCCCCCACGCCATGCTGCTCATCGGCCACCCCGACCCGGCGTACATCGGCCGGACACGGCCACCGGTACCGCTTGCGGCGCTGCGCGCATTTCGCTGATCCTTCCAGTTGCTGCGCAACGCGTTTGGAAGGTCAAGGTCCAGCCCTAGCGGCGCGATGCAGCCCGGGCGGCTTTGCACCACTCGAGGGTGCGGCCGATGCCGTCGTCGAGCGAGGTCCAGGGCTTCCAGCCGAGATGGATGGCGGCGCGGCCCGGGTCGAGGGCGCTCCGCCGGAGCTCGCCGAGGCGGGCGGGCGCGTAGCGGGCCGGGTCCTTGAAGCCGGTGATGCGGGCCATCGTGTCGAACAGCAACTGCACGCTCGTCTCGCGACCGGTGCCGATGTTCATCAGCAGGCCACCGCCCTTCTCCCCCGCGCGCACGAACGCGTCGACGACGTCGTCGACGTAGACGAAGTCGCGGGTCTGCTCACCGTCGCCGAAGATCATCGGACGCTCGCGGGCGAGCAGCTTGTCGGCGAAGATCGACACCACGCCGGCTTCGCCGTTGGGGTCCTGCCGGGGCCCGTAGACGTTGGCGAGAGCCAGTGCGGTGTACTCCAGGCCGTGCACCTCGCGGTAGTAGTGGAGGTAGTCGCCGGTGGCCTTCTTGGCCACGCCGTAGGGCGACACCGGGCGCTGGGGGTGGCCCTCGCGCACCGGCAGGTCTTCGGGCACGCCGTAGATGGTGCCGCCGGAGCTGGCGAAGAGCACCTTGCGGGTCCCCGCCTTCCACGCGCCCTCGAAGACGTTGAGCGAGCCGATGATGTTGACCTCGGCGTCGAACGCGGGCTTCGCCACCGACACCCGCACGTCGGCTTGGGCCGCGAGGTGGAAGACCAGCTCGGGCTTGCGGTGGCCGAGCAGCTCGACGATCGCCGGTGAGCGGACGTCGAGGCGATGGAACGAGAACCGACGGGACGGCACCGACCGGGCCTCGGTGAGGTTGCCGAGCGAGCCCGACGACAGGTCGTCGACAACATCGACGTCGTACCCCTCCGCGAGGAGGCGGTCGACGAGGGTCGACCCGATGAATCCCGCTCCGCCCGTCACCAGCACCCGCATCGTGGCAGTCTCCCCCGCACGTGACCCGATGAGCCACTCTGGGCGGGTTATCCGTCGGCCGGGACCCGGGCGTTGGAGAGCAGCGAACCGGCGGTGACCACGCACCCGGCGCCGATCACCGTCTCGTTGGTGACGACGCCGCCGGGCTCGATCCGGGCGTCCGGGCCGAGCACCGAGTCGACGAGCTGCGCGTCGGGGCCGACGACCGCGCGGTCGAGCACGACGGACCGCAGCACCTTGGCCCCGGCACCGATGCGCACCCCCGGCCCGATCGACGAGCCCCGCACCACCGCCCCGGCGTCGAGCACGCACCCCGCACCGAGCAGGACGGGCGCGGACAGCTGGGCGTCCGCGTGCACGTCGACCTCGCCCTGGACCCACACCCCCGGCGCCTGCTCCACCGCGCCCGGTGCCGGCGGCGAACCGACCTTCCCGGCCAGCAGGTCGGTGTGGGCCTCGAGGTACTTGCCGGGGGTCCCGATGTCGAGCCAATAGGCGTCGCTCTTGACCGCGTACATCCGGCCCGGGTGATCGAGCATCTTCGGGAACGTGGTGCGCTCGATCGAGACCTGGAGGCGGGGCGGGACCGACTCGAGCACCGACGGCTCGAGGACGTAGGTGCCGGCGTTGATCCAGTTGGTGGGGGCCTTGCCCCGGGGCGGCTTCTCGACGAACGCCATGACCTCGCCGTCGCTGCGCGTGGGCACGACCCCGAAGGCCGACGGCTCCTCCACCCGGGTGAGGGCGATCGTGGCGTCGGCACCCGCCTTCTCGTGGAACGCGACGAGCTCGTGGAGATCGAGGGTGGTGAGCACGTCGCCGTTGCACACGAGGATCCGCTCGTCGATGCCCTCGGCCGCGAACCGGATCGCGCCCGCGGTGCCGAGCGGCTCGGACTCGACGCGGTAGCGCAGCTGGACGCCCGCGTACTCGTGCTCGGGGAAGTGCTCGTCGAAGGCGTCGGGCAGGTAGCCGGCCGCGAGGATGACCTCGTCGACGTCGTACCGGGCCAGCCACTCGAGCTGGCGCTCCAGGAAGGGCTGGTTGGCGATCGGCAGGAGCGGCTTCGGGGTCGAGTAGGTGAGCGGTCGCAGGCGCGTCCCCTCTCCGCCGACCAGCACGATCGCCTTCACCGCACCGCCTCCGGGGAGGTCGTCGTCACGGCGCCCGCCTTCACTTGGCCGCGGTGGTCGTGGTGTAGGCCCCGGTGGTCGCGGCGGCTCCCGCCGCGGTGGTGTCGGAACCGGTCACGGTCGTCGTCGACCCGCCCAGGCGGTCGACGACCGACGAGCACAGGGTGGGGCTGGCCGCGTCGGAGATGTTGGCCAGGGCGGCCATCTCCGGCGGGAGGCCGAGCTTCTCGCCCGCCGGGAGGAAGCCGATGGCGATGACGTCGCAGTCCTGGAGGCGGTAGTCGGAGGGGTTGCCCTGCTGCACCTTCCCGTCGACCGCCCAGACGACCCGACCCGGCCGCTTCTTGCCCGCGGCGTCGGTGCACGTGTCGCCGTTGCTCTTCTTGCCGTTGTCCCAGAGGTCGAAGCCGGTGTCGCTGGCGGTCCAACCCCCGTCGGAGAAGAACTTGCCGAGCGTCGCGTGGCGGCCGGCCGCCGACGGGTCGGTGGGCGCGATGTGGATCAACCCGTCGCCCTCGGTGGACGACTGCGCGTTGCTCGCGATCTGGGCGTCGATGCCGACCGTGCTCTGGAACGGCGGCGCCGCGGGCAGCCAGCTGCCGCAGACGTTGACGCCAAGCGCCGCGTGCCAGTTGTCGCCGGTGGTGTTGGTGGCCGAGTTCGACGCACGGGGCGCGATGTCGGCGCTCGACGCGGAGTTCGACTGCTTGCTCACGATGATGCCGACCACCCCGAGCACCACGACCACGGCGATGCCGATGTTCCACGCCATGGCGTGGGGCCGACGCTGGACGGGCTTCCGGTTCTTCTGACGGGCCTTGGCCCGGGCGTAGCTGCGGGTGCGGCGAGGCATGGCGGCAGCAGGCTAGCCGCCCACTCTCGGTGCGTCGGGACGTCCTTCGAGCGCGTGGGTGACGATCTCGACCACGGCCCGGACCGCGAGGTACGGGGCCGCGAGGACCAGCAACACCGAGCGCGGGCCCTGGAACCGCTTCCGAGCGAACCGCAGCAGGGAGCGGTGGTGCTCGACGATCATCCGGTAGGGGTGGCGCGCCGTGCTCACGCCCTGGACGTGGAGGGCGTGGCCCCCAGGCTCGTAGGCGATGCCCCAACCCGCCCGGCGCAGCCGCCAGCAGAGGTCGACGTCCTCCACATACATGAAGTAGCCCTCGTCCCAGCCCCCGACCGCGTCGAGCGCGGCGCGGCGCAGCCAGATCGCCGCGCCCGAGACCCAGTCGACCGGGCGGGCGACGTCCGGGTCGGCGTCGAGCTGGCGGTACCTCCGGGTGGCGGGGTTCGACGGCCGGATCCGCCCGAGCAGGCCGTGCCCGACGGCGTCGGCGAGGCGCGGCATCGACCGGGCGGAGGGGTAGGTCGACCCGTCGGGATTGGTGAGCCGGGGCCCGGCCGCACCGAGCCCGGGATCGCCGTCGAAGCGGGCGCGCAGCGCCGCCGCGCTCCCCCGGCCGAGCTCGAGGTCGGGGTTCAACACCGCGACGAGCGGCGCCCGCGTCGCCGCGATCCCCAGGTTGGACGCGCGTGAGTAGCCGAGGTTGGCGCCGGGCCGCAGCACCACGACGTCGGGGTGGGCTCGCCGGAGGAGCTCGAGCGAGTCGTCGGACGAGTCGTTGTCGACCACCACCAACTCGACGGCTCCCGCGCTCCCGTCGGCCAGCACGGAGGCGACGCACCGCTCCAGCAGCGCGCCCGAGTTGTAGTTGACGACGACGGCCGCCCAGTCGCTCACTCGGAGAAGCGGTACTTCACGAGCGTCCAGAGGGCCATGAACCCGTCGCGCCAGGTGATCTTCTTGCCCTCGTCGAACTCGCGGCCGGCGTAGGAGATCGGCACCTCGTAGATGCGGATCCCCTTCTTCAGCACCTTGGCCGTGATCTCGGGCTCGAAGTCGAACCGCTCCGCGCGGAGGGTCATGCCGTCGAGGACGGTGCGGTCGAAGAGCTTGTAACAGGTCTCCATGTCGGAGAGCGTCGTGTTGTAGAGCACGTTGGTCGCGAGCGACAGGGCGCGGTTGCCGACCCAGTGGAGGAACAGCATGTTGCGGCGCTCACCCGTGAACCGCGAGCCGTAGACGACCTGGGCCTTGCCGCGCTCGATCGGGCTCAGGAGCTTGGGCCAGTCTTCGGGGTCGTACTCGAGGTCGGCGTCCTGGATGAGCACGAGGTCGCCGGTGACGTGTTGGAGCCCGGTGCGGATCGCGCTGCCCTTGCCCTTGTTGTGGGGGTGGAGCACCACCCGCAGCGTGCTGTCCTGCAGCTGCGGCAGCACGGCGCGGGTGCCGTCGGTGCTGCCGTCGTCGACGAGGATGATCTCCAGGTCGACGTCGAGGGAGACCGCGCGCATGCGCCGGACGATCTCCACCACCGTGTTGCGCTCGTTGTAGACGGGAACGATGACCGAGAGCTTCGTGTACTGGCCGGCACGTTCGGGCTGAGTCAACTCGAGCGCTCCTTGAGGAACCATTCGTACATGCGGGTGAGTCCGGTGCGGAGATCGATCTCCGGGCGCCATCCGAGCTCGCGGGTCGCGAGCGTGATGTCGGGGCGACGCCGGGTGGGATCATCCACCGGCAGCGGCTCGAACACCACTTCGCTCTTCGAGCCGGTCACCTCCTTCACCATCTCGGCCAGCTCGAGGATCGTGTACTCGTTGGGGTTGCCGATGTTCATCGGGCCGTTCCAGCTCGATTCGAGCAGCCCGATGATGCCGCGCACCTCGTCGTCGACGAAGCAGAAGGAGCGGGTCTGCAGACCGTCGCCGTAGACGGTGAGCGGCTCGCCCTTGATGGCCTGGTCGACGAAGTTGGACACCACGCGTCCGTCGGCCGCGCGCATGCGCGGGCCCATCGTGTTGAAGATCCGGACGATCTTGACGTCGAGCCCGTGGACGTTGTGGTACGCCATCGAGATCGCCTCGGCAAACCGCTTCGCCTCGTCGTAGACACCACGCGGGCCGACGGGGTTGACGTTCCCCCAGTACGACTCCGGCTGCGGGTGCACGAGAGGGTCGCCGTAGATCTCGCTCGTGGAGGCGAGAAGGAAGCGGGCACCCTTGGCCTTGGCGAGGCCGAGCGCGTTGTGGGTACCGAGCGACCCGACCTTCAGCGTCTTGATCGGGAACTCGAGGTAGTCGCGCGGGCTCGCAGGGCTCGCGAAATGGAGCACCGCGTCGACGGGGCCGTCGACCGAGATGTAGTTGGTGACGTCGTAGTGGATGAACGTGAAGCGTTCGTCGGCGAACAGCTCCTCGATGTTCTCGATCCGGCCCGTGAGCAGGCTGTCGACCGCGATGACGTCGTAGCCCCGGGCGAGCAGGCCCCGGCAGAGGTGCGAGCCGAGGAACCCCGAACCCCCGGTGACGACCGCGCGGGGCATCAGCGCCCGACCCCCACGTAGGTGAAGCCCCGCCGGCGCAACGCGGTGGGATCGAGGAGGTTGCGGGTGTCGACGACGTTGGGGGCGGTCATGCCCGCCTTCACCCGCTCGAAGTCGACCCAGCGGAACTCGTCCCACTCGGTGAGCACTCCGAGGACGCTCGCACCCGCGACGGCTTCGTAGGCGTCGGACACGATCTCGAGCCCGGGCTGCATGGTGGCCGCGCGGGCCGCGGCCTCCTCGGCCGGTTCGTAGGCCCGCACCTTGGCGCCCTCGGCCATGAGGTGGTCGGTGATGTAGAGCGCCGGCGAGTCGCGCAGGTCGTCGGTCTTGGCCTTGAAGGTGAGGCCCCAGACCGCGATCGTCGCGCCGTCGAGGTCGCCACCCGCGAGGTTGCGGATCTTCTCGACCATGCGCTCGTGCTGGCGCCGGTTCACGTCGATCACGCCCTGCAGGAGGCTGAAGTCGAACCCGGACGAGCGCGCGGTGTGCAGCAGCGCGGCGGTGTCCTTCGGGAAGCACGAGCCGCCATAGCCCGGGCCCGGGTGGAGGAACTCGAAGCCGATGCGGGTGTCGTAGCCCATGCCGAGCGCGACCTCGCGGACGTCGGCGTCGACGGCCTCGCACAGGCCGGCGATGGCGTTGATGAACGAGATCTTCGTGGCGAGGAACGCGTTCGACGCGTACTTGATCATCTCGGCCGACGCGGCGTCGGTGACGAGGATCGGCGCGTCGACGTTGCGGTACAGATCTGAGACGCGCACCGCGGCCTCGGGGTCCTCGCACCCGATCACGACCCGGTTGGGGTGCAGGAAGTCGGAGACGGCCACGCCCTCGCGGAGGAACTCCGGGTTCGACGCGACGTAGATGCGGTCGGTGGCCCCGGCGTCCGAGAGGATGCGCTTCACGATCCGCGTCGTGCCGACGGGCACCGTGCTCTTGTTGATGACCACGGTTCCGGGGCGCAGCTTCGGGGCGATCTCGCGCACCGCGGCCTCGACGAACCCGAGGTCGGCGGACCCGTCGTCGGCCTGCGGCGTGGGCACGCACAGGAACACGAAGTCGGCGTTGCCGACCGCGGTGACCGCGCCCACGACGAACCGCAGCCGGCGGCCGGCGATGCCATCGGCCACGAGCTCGGGGAGGCCGTCCTCGAGGATCGGGATCTCGCCCCGGTTGAGGCGCGCGACGCGGTCGGCGTCGATGTCGGCCCCGGTGACGTCGTGCCCCAGGCTCGCCAGGCAGGCGGCGGTCGTGAGCCCGACGTAGCCGGCGCCGATGATGGCGACCTTGCTCATCGGCCGGCCCGGGTCGGCGGGGGGTTCGGGATCGTGAGAGTCATGAGAGGAAGGTCGGCACCCGACGGGGTCCTCATGAGGAGAGATACTCGCCCAGGGCGTCCCGCCAGGGCCGCATCTCCGGGAATCCCGAGAGCCGGAGCGCCCGGTTCTCCAGCACGCTGTAGCTCGGCCGGGCCGCCGGGCGGGGCAGGTCGGCGCTCTTGATCGCCGCGACCCCCGACGGGTCGAGGCCCCGCAGCTCCAGCGCGGCCAGCCCCTGCTCGCGGCGGGAGCAGGAGCCTCCGTTGGTGACGTGGAACAGGCCCTGGCGCCGCTCGCGGGCGAAGGTGCCCAGCATGGCGGCGAGGTCGGGGGCGTAGGTGGGGGTGCTGGTCTGGTCGTCGACCAGGCCCTTGAGCTCCCCCTTCTCGAACGCGCCGAGCACCCACGAGACGAAGTCGCCCCCGCGGCGCCCGTAGACCCACGCGGTGCGGACGATGGCCCAGGACGACGAGTGGCGCACCAGCTCCTGCTCGCCGCCGAGCTTCGACCGCGCGTACTCCGAGATCGGGTGGACGTCGTCCCACTCGTGGTACGGGCGGGTGCCGGTGCCGTCGAAGACGTAGTCGGTGGAGACGTGCACGGTGTAGGCGCCGATGCGCTCGGCCGCGATCGCGAGGTGCCGGACCCCGAGCGCGTTGGCCGCGTAGGCCCGCTCGGGCTCGCGCTCGCAGCCGTCGACGTCGGTCATCGCCGCGCAGTTGACGATGACGTCGGGGCCGAACTCGGCGACGACCTGCTCGACCCGCTCGCGGTCGGCGACGTCGAGGACGGCGCGGTCGGCGGCGAGGACCTCGTGCCCCGTGAACGCGGCGGGGACGACGGCCCCGAGCTGCCCGCCCGCGCCCGTGACGAGTACCCGCACCGGTCAGGCCGGTCTTCCGTCGGCGGTCCAACCCGACTCGACCACCGGGGCCCGGTCGCGCAGCGGCTCCCACCAGGCCCGGTTGTCGGCGTACCAGCGGATCGTGTCGCGGATCCCGTCTTCCACCGGGATCTTCGGCTCCCAGCCGAGCTCCCGCTTGATCTTCGACCAGTCGAGGAGGTAGCGGCGGTCGTGCCCGGGGCGGTCGGGGACGGTGACCACGAGCGACGACGGCTTGTCGAGCGTGCTGAGGACGAGGTCGCAGATCTGCTTCACCGAGAGCTCGACGCCGGTGCCCACGTGGTACGTCTCGCCGACCACACCCCGGTCGAGGATGAGGTCGATCGCGTCGGCGTGGTCGAGCGCGTGGATCCACTCGCGGCGGTTGTCGGACGACTCGTACATCGGCAGCGGCTGGTCGTCGAGCGCCAGGGTGGTGAACAGCGGCAGGACCTTCTCAGGGAACTGGTACGGGCCGAAGTTGTTGGCGCAGTTGGTGATGGTGATCGGCAGCCCGAACGTCTCGTGGTACGCGCGCACGACGTGGTCGCCGCCGGCCTTCGACGCGTTGTACGGAGTACGCGGCGCGTAGGGCGACTCCTCGGTGAAGATCGCGGCGTCGTCGTCGAGCGGGAGGTCGCCGTAGACCTCGCACGTGCTCACGTGGTGGAACCGGCCCACGCCGGCCCGCCGCGCGGCCTCGCACAGGCCCTGGGTGCCGAGGACGTTGGTGCGGAAGAAGAGCGCGGGATCGAGGATCGCGAGGCTGTTGTGCGACTCGGCCGCGAAGTTGACGACCGCGTCGATCTTGTGGTCGCGCAGGACCATCTCGACCTCGTCGGTGTCGCCGATGTCGGCCTGGACGAAGGTGATGCGGTCTTCGAGGTCGGCGAGGTTGGCGCGGTTGCCGGCGTAGGTGAGGAGGTCGAGCGCGACCACGTGGTCGTCGGGGTTCCGCTCGACGCGGTTGCGGACGTAGTTCGAGCCGATGAAGCCCGCGGCACCAGTGACGAGTAGACGCACGAGACGAAAGCCTTCAGACGGGGCGGCCCGCGCCCACCGGGCGGCGGACCCGGGTCGGGGCCGGAACAGGGAACCTTATCCGCGGCCCGGGGGCCCGATCGCCGGGTCAGTGGACCCCGCCGCCTAGCAGCTGGCTTCGGGTGAGGGCGCCGCCGTGGTGGTGGTCACGCCCTTCTTCGTGGTGACCGTGCTCTGCGGGGCGGCGGTCGTGGCCGACGGCGCGGTGGCGCCCGCCGGCAGCGTGACCGCGGTGTAGTCCTGGCCGAGCACGACGGCCACGTCGGTGTCGATGAGGCTCGCGTCGGGAACGAGCGTGCCCACACCGCCGAGATAGCCCTGCACGACCTTCGCCTTGTCGAGCGCGCCCGACGCGTAGCGCACCTCGGTCTTGGCCACGTTGCGGGTCACGTTGCCCACGCCCGCGGCGACGAAGCCGTCCTGCTGGAACGAGGTGAGCGCCTTCCCCGCCGCGCCCGCGACGCCGTTGGTGCGGTTGAGCACCCGCACCCGGATCGTGCTGGGCCGCGGGCCGTTGACCGCGGCGGCGGTCGTGTTGGAGGGGGTGAACGTGCGCAGCGCGGTGAGGAGGATGTTGGCGTCGGGCTGGGTGAGCTCGAGGACGTCCTGACGGCTGATCACCGCGCCGTGGGTGGGGATCGTGGTGGTCCCGATCGCGTTGGGGTCGCCGGGGTTGACGTCGCGGAACGCGTTGATCAGCCGGAGGATGTCGTTGGTGCTCAGGCTCTGGCTCACCTGGAGCTTGGAGAGCACGCTGCCGGCGATGTCGTTGGCGGCCAGCGGGTTGTTGAGGCCCTTCCTCACCGCGAGCGTCGCCAGCTTGCGCAGGAACGCCTGCTGCCGGGCGATGCGGCCGAGGTCGGGGATCGGGTCGGGCTCGCGCCACCGGCCGTCGACCAGCACCTGGAGGTGGCGGGCCCGCACGTACTGGAGCGCGGCCTGACCGTTGAGCCGCTGGCAGCCGGCGGGCTCGTTGAGCCCGCTGAACGCGTCGCGCGACGGGGCCGGGAAGTACACGGGCACGGTGCCGAGCGCGTCGACCACGCCCTGGAAGCTCTGGAAGTCGACCTCCATGTAGTGGTTGATCGGGATCTGGAAGTTGGACCTCAGAGTGTCGACCAGCTTCTGCGGGCCGTCGTTGAACGCGGCGTTGATCTTGGAGTAGCCGACGCCCGGGATGTTGACCCACAGGTCGCGCGGGAACGACACCAGCGTGACCTTCTTCGCCTGCGGGTCGACGTGCAGCACCATGATCGTGTCGGAACGCTGGCCACCCGCGCTCTGCGTGTCGCCGAACGCGTTCTTCTGGGTCTGGTTGGAGACGAAGGACCGCGAGTCCGAGCCGATCAGCAGGATGTTGGCGGGCTGGCCGGGGCCCAGCTCGGCGTCGGTCTTCAACGGGATCCGGTGGATGCCGTTGAGCGTGACCCGCACCCGGGCGTTGACGCCGACCACCACGCCGGTCATCAGGACCACCACGACGAGCAGCGCGATGCCGAACCGTCCCGCGAACGCGCGGGGAGAGAAAGCGCTGGACATGATCTCGGCAGCCTAGAGGCGCGGCCCCCCGATTCCGGGTCATCCCAACGCCGTGCGGGCACGGGAGCGGTACGGTGCACCGATGGACGCAGGCCTCGCGGCCGCAGCCGATCTGGCCGCCGCCCTCCCGCCCGACGCCGACCTCGTGGTCGTCCGGGCCGGGACGCGCACGATCCTGGCCTGGGAGCCGAGCGCGGTCATCCGCAGCTCCGGGCTGCGGGCCTTCTCCCGGATCCGCACCCTGGGCGCGGGTTGGTGGGCCGGCGCGCTCAGCTACGACCTCGGCCGCGACCTCGAGCCGGCGGGAAGCCGCCCGGCGCCCGACTTCGACGTCCCCGACGTGCTCCTCGCCCGGTTCGACCGGCGCGTGGTGTTCGCGCCCGACGGCACCGCCGACGACTCCCGGTCCGTCGCCGCGATCCGGAGCGCGGGCCGGGTGCCCCGGCGCGGGCGGTCACGCGGCGGCTCGCCCGGATTGCGCGACGGCGCGTCGAGCCTCGACCGCGACGGGTACGAGCACCGGGTGCGGGCGCTCCAGGAGCTCATCGCCGCGGGCGAGGTGTACCAGGTCAACCTCACCCGCCGGATCCTGTGGCAGCAGGCGGCTGACGACGTCGCCCTCTTCCGCGCGCTGCTCGACACCAGCCCGGCGCCGCACGCGGCCCTGGTGCGCATCGGCGGGATCTCGGTGGTGTCGGCCTCGCCCGAGTGCTTCCTCCGGTGGCGCGACGGCACCGTGGTCACCCGGCCGATCAAGGGCACGGGTGTCGACCCGGCCGCGCTGTCGGCGAACCCCAAGGAACGGGCCGAGAACACGATGATCGTCGACCTCGCCCGCAGCGACCTCTCGCGGGTCTGCGCGCCGGGCTCGATCGACGTCGCACACCTCTGCGAGCCCGAAGAGCACCCTGGCCTGGTGCACCTCGTGAGCACGGTCGACGGCGCGTTCAGCCCCCGGGTCGAGCTCGCCGACGTCCTGCACGCGACGCTTCCGCCGGCCTCGGTCACCGGCGCCCCGAAGCCCCGGGCGCTGCAGGTGATCGACGAGTTCGAGCCCGTGCGCCGGGGCTACTACTGCGGTGCGCTCGGCTGGATGGACACGCGACGCGGGGCGGGCGACCTGTCGGTCGCGATCCGCACGTTCACGGTCGCGCACGGCCAGACCGCGCTCGGCGTCGGCTCGGGCATCGTCGCCGACTCGCATCCCGCGCGCGAATGGGAGGAGACCGAGCTGAAGGCGACCCGGCTGCTCGCGGCCGCGGGCCGGCCCACCGGGACGAACCGTCCGCCCGCGAGCGTGGAGGATCCCGTCCGGTGATGGTCTGGATCAACGGCGGCCTGGTCGAGGAGCGCCAGGCGCGCGTCTCGCCGCTCGACCACGGCGTCACCGTGGGCGACGGCGTGTTCGAGACGTTGCGGGCCTACGCCGGCGTGCCGTTCGCCTGGACCCGCCACATGGCGCGGCTCGCGCGCTCGGCGCACGCGCTCGGGCTGCCCGGCCCCGATGCCGACGCGCTCCGCGCCGCCACCGACGACGTGCTCGGCGTCAACGGGCTCGCGGACGCGCGCGTCCGGGTCACCCTCACCGGCGGGCCCGCGCCGCTCGGCTCGGAGCGCGGTGACGTCTCCCCCACCCGGATGGTGTTGGCGAGCCCGTTCGCGCCGTGGCCGCCGACGGCGCGCGTCGCGCTGGCCCCCTGGACCCGCAACGAGCACGGCGCGCTGGTCGGCCTGAAGACCACGTCGTACGCGGAGAACGTGCGGGCGCTGGCCGACGCGCACGCACGCGGCGCCGACGAGGCACTGCTCGCCAACACGCGGGGCGAGCTGTGCGAAGGCACCGGGAGCAACGTGTTCGTCGTGCGCGACGGCGTCCTCCTGACCCCTCCGCTCGACGCCGGGTGCCTCGCCGGGATCACGCGTGCACTGGTCCTGGATCTCGCCGCCCGGCTGGGCATCGAAGCCCGGGAGACCCCGCTGGCAGCCGACGCCGTCGGCGCGGCCGACGAGGCCTTCCTCACGAGCTCCACCCGCGAGGTGCACGCCATCGCCGACATCGACGGCCGCGCGATCCCGGCCCCCGGTCCCGTCACCACCCGCCTGGCCGCCGCCTACACCGACCTCGTGGCCACGACCCCCGACCCGTAGCCGAAGTCCCCTGCGCCACCTGACTACCCAATAGCTGGTCAGGGGGCGCACGAAGGTCGCGGGTCAGGCGGGGCGCAGGTGGACGACGTCGCCGGCGGTGACCGCCACGATCCCTTGGTCGGCGGTCTCGACGAGCAGCGTGCCGTCGGGCGCGACGTCGACCGCGATCCCCCGCAACGGGCCCGACGCGCGGTCGACGCGCACCGCGCGGCCCAGCGTGCCGAGCCGGGCCCGGTACTCCGCGAACGCGGCGTCGAGATCCGCGAACCGGACGGACGCCCGCGTGAGGAACGCGTCGAGCACCGCGGCGCGCGAGACCGGGCCGCCCGTCTCGACGCTGCACGACGTGGCGATCTCGGCGAGCTCGGCCGGGAAGTGGTCCCACTCGACGTTGAGCCCGATGCCGACGACGACGGCCCGCACCTCGGACCCGTCGACGTCGGCCTCGGCGAGCACGCCCGCGAGCTTCCGGTCCCCCACCAGCAGGTCGTTCGGCCACTTCAGTTCGGGGCGCAGGCCGCACACGGCCTCCACCGCCTCGGCCATCGCGAGCGAGCCGGCCGCGGTCAGGAGGTGCAGCTCGTCGGGCGCGAGAGCAGGCCGGAGCAGCACCGACACGAGCAGGGCCGCGCCCGGCGGCGCGATCCAGCTGCGGCCCAGCCGGCCCCGGCCGGCGGTCTGCTCCTCCGCCACCACCACCAGCCCGGCCGCGGCACCGTCGCGGGCCGCGGCGAGCGCGTAGCGGTTGGTCGAGTCGAGGCTCGCGAAGTTGCGGACGGTCCAGGTGGCGGGGTCCTCGGGCATCGCCCGTAGGATACGGCGGCCCGGCCCGGGGCCGAACCAGACAAGGAGTCCGAGTTGCTGCAGAAGATCCTCATCGCGAACCGTGGCGAGATCGCGGTGCGGGTCATGCGGACCTGCCGCGAGCTCGGCATCATCACCGTCGCGGTGTACTCCGAGCTCGACCGCGACGCGCTCCACGTGCGCTTCGCCGACGAGGCCTACGCCCTCGGCGGGCAGACCGCGGCCGAGAGCTACCTCAACACCGACGCGATCCTCGACGTCATCGACCGGTCCGGCGCCGACGCCGTCCACCCGGGCTACGGCTTCTACTCCGAGAACGCCGACTTCGCCCGCACGATCACCGAGCGCGGCGTCACGTGGATCGGGCCACCGCCCGACGCCATCGACGTGATGGGCGACAAGATCTCGGCCCGCAAGGCCGCGGCCGCCGGCGGCGTCGCGTCCGTCCCCGGCACCGTCGAGCCGATCCAGTCGGTGCACGACGTGCTCGCGTTCGGCGGGCAGCACGGCTACCCCGTGGCGATCAAGGCCGCCTACGGCGGTGGCGGTCGGGGCATGAAGGTGGTGGCCGGGCCCGACCAGGCCGCCGAGGCCCTCGAGTCGGCCAAGCGGGAGTCCCTCTCCTACTTCGGTCGGGACGAGTGCTATGTGG
>JADGOM010000023.1 GCA_017882925.1 Acidimicrobiia bacterium
GGCCGAGACCGCGAGCATCGCCGCGGCGCCGGTGACGAGCGACGCGACCAGGACGTGCAGGTAGCTCCAGGTGAACACCGGGTTGGTGAACAGCGCGGCGATGTCGTTGAGCTGCGGCCGCTTCGTCGCCGGGTTGATGCGGTAGCCCACCGGGTGCTGCATCCACGAGTTGGCCGCGACGATGAACGCGGCGGAGAGCATCGAACCCGCGGCCACGGCCCAGATGCACGCGAGGTGCACCTTCTTGCTCAGGCGGTCCCAGCCGAAGATCCACAGCCCGAGGAACGTCGACTCGAGGAAGAACGCCGCCAGCCCTTCCATCGCGAGCGGGGCGCCGAACACGTCGCCCACGTAGCGCGAGTACGCCGACCAGTTCATGCCGAACTCGAACTCCTGCACGATGCCCGTGACCACGCCGATCGCGACGTTGATCACCAGCAGCGTCCCGAAGAAGCGGGTGAGGCGCCGGAACTCGTCCCGCCCCGACCGGTACCACGTGGTCTGCAGGATCGCGACGAGGAACGCGAGCCCGATCGTCACGGGGACGAACAGGAAGTGGAAGATCGTCGTCGACGCGAACTGGATCCGGGCGAGATCGACGTTCACCTCGGGACGGCCTCTCGCTCGGGTGCGAATTCGGTCGGCTTCACTCAACCGGTTCGCGCCCCGGGCGGGCAGGGCCAAAGGTCCCTTGACCGCGACGCGGTGGTCCGCATGCGCGGGTCCGGCCCGCGCCGGGGGGTGCCGGGGACCCCGTTGTCGGAGGGAGCCGGCTAGTTGTTGGAGGGGGCGTCGAGCGCGTCGACCACCGACGGGGCGCCCGGAGCCGGCGTGAGGCCCGAGATCGCGTTGGCCTCGGCCCGCCGTGCGGCCTGGCTGGCGGCCAGGACCGAGGCCTGGGCCTTCTCCTGGTCGCGGTCCCGGAGCATGGCGATGACGACCAGGACCACGAGGAGCATCGGCGCGACGGTCATCGCCATCGCGAGCACGTCCTGCGTGAACTTCACCGGCGGTCTCCCCACTTGCGGACCCCGGAACCTTAGGCCAGGGGCCCGGCGGGGGCCGAACGGCCCGCGGCCCCTCAGCGCAACAGCGCGCCGCCGTCGACGACCAGGGTGGCGCCGGTGAGCCAGCTCGCGGCGTCGGAGGCCAGGAAGAGCGCCGCGCCCGCGATGTCGTCGGGGACGCCGATGCGCCCGAGCGGTTGGAGCGAGTCGGCCCCGGCGGCGTCGGGCTCCCACAGGGCCCGGGCCATGTCGGTCTTCACCAGGCCGGGCGCGAGGGCGTTGACCCGGACGCCGGGGGCGAGCTCGAGCGCGAGCTGGCGGGTGAGCTGCAGCAGCGCGCCCTTGGAGACGTTGTAGACGCCGATGAACGGCGCGGGCTGGATGCCGCCGATCGACGCGATGTTGATCACGGCGCCGCCGTGCTCCCGCATCCACGCCCGCCACGCGGCCTGGACCAGGCGGATCGGGCCCTCGACGTTGACCTCGAGGATCTTGCGCAGGGCCCCGGGCTCCACGTCGACCACCGGTCCGAAGGCGGGGTTGGTGGCCGCGTTGTTGACCAGGATGTCGAGGCCGCCCAGCTCCGAGATGCACGTGGCGACGGCGCGCTCGATGGCCTCGGGGTCGCCCGCGGAGCCGGGGACGGCGACCGCGCGCGCCCCCAGCGCTTCGAGCGCGGCCCGGGTCTCGTCGAGCTCGGCCGGCTTGCGGGCCAGCACCGCCACGGACGCGCCCGCCACCGCGTAGGCCTCGGCGATCGCGCGCCCGATCCCCCGCGTGCCGCCGGTGACCAGCGCGACCCGGCCGTCGAGCCGCAGCGACGCCGCGTCGACGGTCACCGGGGCCGCGGGCCGGTCACCGGACGAGCGTCGGTCACAAGTAGAGCCCGGTGCGGTCCTCGATGCGCTCCGAGGCGACGGCGTGGATCTCGCGCTCGCGGAGGATGATGTAGTCGTCGCCCCGGATCTCGACGTCGTAGCCGGTGTCGGGCGCGTAGAGGACCCGGTCGCCCTCCGAGATGGCCCGCACCGTGGGGCCGACGGCGACGATCGTCGCCCACACGAGGCGGCGCTCCACGTTGGCCGTGGCCGGGATCAGGATGCCGGCGCGGTTCTTCCGTTCGCCGGCCTCGCCTGCGGGGCGGGCGAGGAGCCGGTCGGCGAGCATGCGGATCGGCGCCCGGGCGTCGTCGTCGGCGGCCTCCTGGGAGGCGGAGTCCCGGGAGGTGGGGGCGGTGGGCACGGGCTCGGGCGCGGCGGCGGACATCCCCGGAGGCTACCGGCCCCTCCGTCCGCCGGGCGCTTCGATCTCTCCGCACACCCTGCGGTAGATTCGCTCGTCTTCGGCCGTCCCGACGCCCGCGCTTCGTTCGCCGCTCGGTGAAAGGTGCCAGTGCTCCACCGCCAGTCCTCCGAGCAGCCCGCCGCGGTCGTCGCAGCCCCCACCCGGGCCGGCCGCTTCCTCGCGACGCTCCACGCCTACTTCATGCTCACGAAGCCGCGGGTGATCGAGCTCCTGCTCATCACCACCGTGCCGCCCATGATCCTGGCCGCCGGCGGCTGGCCGTCGACCGCCCTCATCGGCGCGGTGCTCGTCGGCGGGGCCGCCGCGGCCGGCGGCGCCAACACGATCAACTGCTGGATCGAGCGCGACCGCGACCACCTCATGCGCCGCACCCACCTGCGGCCGCTGCCCAACGGTGACCTGAGCGCCAACGGGGCGCTGATCTTCGGCATCGGGCTCAACGTGTTCGCCTTCGCCTGGCTGTCGTGGAGCGCCAACCTGCTCGCGGCCAGCCTCGCCATCGGCGCGACCCTCTTCTACGTCTTCGTCTACACGATCTGGCTCAAGCCGCGCTCCACGCAGAACATCGTGATCGGCGGAGCGGCCGGCGCGGTGCCGGTGCTCGTCGGCTGGGCCGCGGTCACCGGGTCGCTCGCCGCACCGGCGTGGGTGCTCTTCGCGCTCATCTTCGTGTGGACCCCGCCCCACTTCTGGGCCCTCTCGGTCCGCTACCGGGACGACTACGCCGCGGCCGGCATCCCGATGCTCCCGGTGGTCAAGGGCATCGACTACGCGGCCACCCAGATCGTGATCTACGCGTTCGTGGTGCTCGGGGTGTCGCTCGTCCTGCCGTTCGTCGCCGACGTCGGCGCGCTCTACGTCGTGGTCGCGATCGCGGGTGGGCTCGGCTTCATCTGGAAGGCGATCGCGCTCAAGCGCGATCCCGACCCCGTGCGGGCGATCAAGGTGTTCACGTACTCCAACGTCTACCTCGCGTCGCTGTTCGTCGCGGTCGCCGTCGATGTCCTCATCCGCGCCGCCTGAGGTTGCCGCGCCGGCTCCCCCACCCGAACCGCCGGCGCCCCGGCGGCGCGGGGCCGTGATCGTCGCGCTGGTCGCCGCGGGCCTCGTGGTGGTGCTCATCGCCGCGGTCACCATCGCCGCGGTCGTGAGCTCCGGCGGCGGGAAGGGCACGACGGTCGACAACTCGCGCGCGGTGGCGCTCGATCGCCCGGCCCCCACGTTCACCGTCGGCTCGTTGTACGACGGCCGGCCGCCGGTGGACCTGAGTGCCTACCGGGGCAAGCCCGTGGTGCTCACGTTCTGGGCGTCGTGGTGCAACCCGTGCCGCACCGAGCTCCCGCGGTTGAAGGCGCTGGCGAAGGCGCACGCCGCGCAGGGGCTCACCGTGATCGGTGTGAGCTACCAGGACATCGCGGGCGACGGCCGGCGCTTCGCGCAGCAGCTCGGCATCACCGGCTGGCACCTCGGGTTCGACGGCGACGGCTCCATCGCCCGCGCCTACGGCGTGCACGGCATCCCGCAGACGTTCTTCATCGACCGCAACGGCCGCGTCCGCGTCCACGTCTACGAGGCCGAGCCCAAGGACAAGCTCGAGGCCAACGCGCAGAAGATCTTGTAGCCGGCACCGATCCTGCAGTCGGCCGCGGTCACTCCTCCCAGCGGAACCAGCGGGCGGCGGCGAGGGGCATGACGAGGGCCCAGATGCACAGCACCGCGAACTCGCCGCTCGCGAAGCCGCGCCCCGGATCGAGGACGCCGCGCACCGACTCGGCCAGCGCGGCCGCGGGCAGCGCCCGGGCGACGGTCTCGGCCGCGGCGGGGAGCTTGGCGAGCGGGTAGGCCATGCCCCCGGTGAACAGCAGGAACAGGTAGAGCGCGTTGGCCGCGGCCAGGTTGGCCTCGGCCCGGAGGGTGCCGGCCATGAGCATGCCGATGCCCGCGAACGCGACGGTGCCGATGAGCAGCACGCCGAGCGCCGGGATCACCCGCCACGTGACGTCCCAGCCGAGCGCCGCGCCCACCCCCACGATCAGGACCGTCTGCACGATCTCGATCACGAGCACGTTGAGCGTCTTCGCCGTGAGCAGGCCGCCGCGTGAGAGCGGGGTCGACCCGAGGCGCTTGAGCACGCCGTAGCGGCGCTCGAAGCCCGTCGCGATGCCGAGGCTCACCATCGCGGTGCTCATCACCGCGAGCGCCAGCACCCCGGGAACGAGGAAGTCGACCGGGTTCTTCACGCTGCTGATCGCGTCGACCTTCGAGAAGAAGACGAGCACGCCGAGCGGGATGAGCATGCTCACGAGGAGGCTCTCGCCCCGGCGGAGCGTGAGCGCGAGCTCCACCTTCGTCTGGGCCGCGACCCCGCGGGCGCGGCGCGACGGGCTGCGGCGGGGGGCGGCCGCGGCGCCGGTGGTGCCGGCGACGGTGGTGCTCACGGGCGGCCCTCCTGGGTGAGGCGCAGGAAGACCTCTTCGAGCGAGCGCCGGCCGACGCGCAGCTCGCCGATGTGGACGTCGTGGTCGCGCCACCAGGCCGCGAGGTCGGCGACGAGCGCGGGCGTCGGCTCGCCGCTCACCGCGTACTCCCCCGGGTGCAGCTCGACGACGGCCTCGGGCGCGAGCCGCAGCGCCGCGGCCAGCGACGCGCGGTCGAGGCCGGCGGGGGCGCGGAAGCGGAGGTCGTCGGAGGTCTGGCCGTCGGTGAGCTCGGCCGGGGTGCCGAGGGCGACGAGCTTGCCGTGGTCGACGATCGCGATGCGGTCGCAGAGCTGCTCGGCCTCGTCCATCCCGTGGGTCGTGAGCACGACGGTGACGCCGTCGGCCCGGAGGCTGCGCACGAGGTCCCACGTGGTGGCGCGGGCGTGCGGATCCATGCCCGCGGTCGGCTCGTCGAGGAACAGCAGCTCCGGCCGGCCGACCAGCGCGAGCGCGAGCGACAGCCGCTGGTACTGGCCGCCGGAGAGGCGCCGGACGAGGGTGCGGCCGACGTCGTCGAGCCCGACGAGCTCGAGGAGCCGGCGGGGGTCGTCGGGATCGTCGTAGTACGCCGCGAACAGCTCGAGCGCCTCGAGCGGTCGGATGCCCGGGTAGAGCCCGCCCGACTGCAGCATCACGCCGATGCGGGGCCGCAGGTCGGGGCCGTCGGCCACGGGGTCGAAGCCCAGCACCCGCACGGATCCGGCGTCGGGGCTGCGGTAGCCCTCGAGGATCTCGACCGTGGTGGTCTTGCCCGCGCCGTTGGGGCCGAGCAGCCCGAACACCTCGCCGCGCTCGATCTCGAGCGACAGCCCGTCGACCGCGCGCCGGGGGCCGTAGCTCTTCTCGATGCAATCGATCTCGATCGCGACTTCGGCGGTGGGCACGGCGAGCGAGCCTACCGGAGGCCTCCGGGCTGATCCCGACCGGGCCCGGTGGGTCACAATGGCCGGCGATGGAACCGTCCCCGTGATCGAACCGTGCCGCTGATGCACCGGTACCAGTACCTGATGCTGATGGCGCTGTGCCTGCTGGTCACGCTGCCGCTCGAGATCGTGCTCGGCGCGCGGGTCTGGCGGGATCCCCGACGCCTGTTGCGCGCGCTGGCGCCGGTGTTCGTCGTCTTCTACGCCTGGGACGCGCTCGCGATCGCCCGCGGCCACTGGCACTACTCCACCCGCTACACCACCGGCTGGCTCCTGCCGTTCTCGGTGCCGCTCGAGGAGGCCGTCTTCTTCGTGGTCGTCCCGGTGTGCGGGCTGCTCACCCTCGAAGCCGTCCGCACCCTCACCGCGCGCCGGGTCTCGACCGATGCGTGAGGCCCGCGCCGGTGCGTGAGTACACGGCCCTGGCCGCGCTGTCGGTGGTGCTCACGCTGCTCGCCGAGCGCTGGTGGCTGCGGACCGGGCTGCTCTCGACCCGGGCCTACTGGATCGCGATCGCCATCTGCTACGCGTTCATGCTCGCGGTCAACGGCTGGCTCACCAAGCTCACCGCGCCGATCGTGCTCTACAACCCGCACGAGGCGACGGGCTGGCGCGTGCCGTGGGACATCCCGGTCGAGGACTACCTCTTCGGCTTCTCGCTCCTCACGCTCACCATGCTCCTCTGGGACCGGAGCGGGAAGCGGGTGGCCCGGTGACCGCCGACGTCGTGATCGTGGTCGTCACGTTCCTGGTGATGGAGCCGCTCACCGCGCTCGCGCACCGGGCGATGATGCACGGCTTCGCCTGGCGGTGGCACCGCAGCCATCACCAGCCCGTCGCCCGCACGTTCGAGGGCAACGACCTGTTCCCCGTCGTCTTCGCCGCGCTCACGATCGCCGCGCTCGCGGTGGGCGTGTCGGTGCCCCCGCTCCACGTGCTCGTGCCCATCGGGATCGGCGTGACGCTCTACGGCTTCGCCTACCTCATCGTCCACGACGTCGTGATCCACCGGCGCCTGAAGTTCGTGCCAGTCCCGCCGGGCTTCCTGCGCTACTGGCGCGAGGCGCACAACGTGCACCACATCTTCGGCCGCGAGCCCTACGGCTTCCTGGCCCCGATCGTCCCCGAGCGCCTCCGCGAGGACGCCGGCGAGCACC
>JADGOM010000189.1 GCA_017882925.1 Acidimicrobiia bacterium
ACGCCCAGCTCATGCCCGCGCACGACTCGCAGCTGTTCAAGGTGCCCGACTCGATCTCCGACGAGCTCGCCGTGTTCGCCGACCCGTTCGCGGTCATGCTCCACGCGATCACCCGCCACCCACCGACCCCGGGCGGCAAGGCCATGGTCTACGGCGCGGGCGCGCTCGGCACCTGCGCCACCGCGATCCTGCGGGGCCTCTACCCCGACGTCGAGGTGCTGGTCGTCGCCCGCTTCGAGGGCCAGGCGTCACTCGCCCGCAAGCTCGGCGCCACCGTGATCGGCCACGAGCCCGCCCTCCGCGTGATCGAGGAGGCCGCGGCGTGGTCCGGCGGCGTGCTCGTGTCGTCCGAGGGCGGCATCCCGATGGCGTACCCCGGCGGCATCGACGTCGTCTACGACACCGTCGGCAAGCGGGAGACGTTCGAGGTCGGGTCGCGGGTGCTCAAGGCCCGCGGCACGCTCGTGAAGGCGGGCGTCCACGGTCCCACCATCTGGGAGGACACCCCGCTGTACTTCAAGGAGCTCTCGATGGTCGGTTCCAACGCCTTCGGCTTCGAGGAGGTCAACGGCGTGCGCAAGCACGGCATCGAGCACTACCTCGACCTCGTCGGGTCGGGCACGATCGACCTCACGGGGATGCTCACGCACACCTTCGAGCTCGACGACTGGCGTGACGCGTTCAACACCATCGCGACCCAGGGCGACACCGGTGCGATCAAGGTGGCGTTCGACTTCCGCAACTGATCCCGTCTCCTGATCCACGCGCAACGCGGTCGGCCGGTCCCAGAGGGACCGGCCGACTCGTTCGTACTGGAGCAGCTTGTTCTGGAACAGCTTGTTCTGGAACAGCGGGCCGGGGCCCGGGATCAGCGGGTGCGGAAGGCCTGCGAGCGGTGCCGGAGCACGAACGCCAGCGCCACCAGGCCCACACCCAGGAGCAGGATGCGGTAACCCGTCATCGCCAGATCGTTGTCGTTGTGCCCGGTGCGGGGCAGGGTGCCGCTGACCGTGGCCGCGGCGACCGTGACGCCGGCGCCCGCCGTCGCCGTCGTGGCCGGCGTGCTCACCTGCGTCGGGCTGACCTCGACCGTGGTGGTCGTGACCGGCGGCGCGGTGGTGGGCGGCGGCGGGGTGAGGTCGAAGGTGGCGGCCGCCGTCGCGCTCAGCGCGACCGGCTCCTGGCCCGGGGCGATCAGGCGCTGCAGGCCCGTGCGCAGGTAGAACAGGCCGGTGCCCGCGGGTGCCGTCGCGGTCGCGGTGACCGTGGCCGAACCGATGCTCGTCGAGCGCAGGTAGAACTGCCCGCCGTCACCGATCGTGGCCGGGATCGGGTCGCCGGTCGCGTCGACCAGGTCGGCGCCCGTGACGGCCAGCGTCACCGAGGCCACCGTGCTGTGGACCGTGTAGGGCCCGACGTTGGAGTTGATCGTGCCGGCCACGCTCGACGGGTCGATGGTGAGCGACTGCGGCTTCTGCTGCGGGTACGCGAGTGCGGCGACGCGGCCGAGGATCGTCTGGTAGTCGGCGATCACGTTGGCCGGGTTGGCGCCCGGGCTGACGTCGAGGTCGTAGCCGCTGCTGTAGTGCCAGACCGCGGTCTGGACCGCGGCGCCCTTCTCGTCGTCGGTGCCGACGAGGGTGAACCCGGCGGTGGCGTGCGGGAACTCGTTGTTGATGATGCCGGCGAGCGCCGGGAGGTTGGCGGCCGGAACCGTGGTGCTCGTCCACGGCACGAGGTCGATGGTGTCGCCGATGCCGATGTGCGTGAAGAGGTCGGCGCAGTACGCGTCGCCACCGGTCGTCTGGACGACGTTGGCGATGCCCGAGTACGACGTGCCGGTGCCCTTCACGTCGAGGCCCGGACCGCCACCGGTGACGGTGATCGACGGCGGTGGGGCGGCCGATGCGGGAGCGGCCCCGAGTGCAAAGGCTGCGAGGGCGACGACGGCCAACACGACGGAAAAACGGCGCAATGTGTTTCCTCCCACCACAGCCCCCACGGTTCGGTCGAAATCCGGCCGCGCGCGGGAGCGCCTCCGAGGGTGCTTTCTAGCACCTGGGCCCACGAAACGCGTGAGCCGTCACGCTGCGCACCACGCGCATCACGTCGTGACGGGCTCCTCCACGTCGAGCAGCCGCTCGAGCTCCGAGTCGAGCTCGGGACCGGTCTCGACCCGGAGCTGCGGGGTGATCCGGTCGAGCCAGCGCGGGAACCACCAGTTGCGGTCGCCCAGGAGCTCCATCGTCGCGGGCACGAGCACCATCCGCACCAGCGTGGCGTCGATGAAGATCGCGAACGCGAGGCCGAAGCCGAACATCTTCACGATCCGGTTGTCGCCGAACACGAAGCTCGCGAACACCGTCACCATGATCGCGGCCGCGGCGGTGATGACCCTGGCCGTGGCCGCGAGGCCGTCGGCGACCGCCCCCGCGTTGTCCCCGGTGCGGTCGTACTCCTCACGGACGCGGGACAGCAGGAACACCTCGTAGTCCATGGAGAGGCCGAAGACGATGGCGAAGAGCATCACCGGGAGGAACGGCTCGATGGGCGCGCTGCTGTGGATGCCGATGAGCGACGCGCCCCAGCCCCACTGGAACACCGAGACGATGACGCCGTAGGCGGCGCCGATCGACAGCAGGTTCATCACCACGGCCTTGAGCGGGACCACGAGGGAACGGAACACCATCATCAGCAGCAGGAAGCTCAACCCCAGCACCGCCGCGATGAAGACGAGGAGCCGGGAGGAGAACTTGTCGGAGACGTCGACGCCGGCGGCGGTGATGCCGCCGACGTGGACCTGGGCCCGGGAGCCCTTCAGGGCGTCCGGGATGACGTTGCTTCGCAGCTTCTTGATCAGCGTCACGGTCTCGGCGCTCTGCGGCGACGTGGTCGGGTACACCTGCACGACCGCTGCGTCACCCTCGGGGCTCGCGATCGTGGGCCCGACCGCAGCCACGCCGGGCGTCCGGGCCAGGGTCGTGCGCAGCCCGTCGAGGACCACCGGGTCGGTGCCCTTCGGGTACTCCGCGGCCAGGACGAGCGGGCCGTTGAAGCCGGGCCCGAAGCCGGTGGCCAGGAGGTCGTAGGACCGCCGGGTCGTCGTGGACGGCGCGTTGTTGCCGGCGTCGGAGAAGCCGAGCCGGAGCGAGAACAGCGGCACGGCCAGGACGACGAGGACGAGGAGCCCCGCGATCGCGAACGGCCACGGGCGCCGCTGGACCAGGCGGCTCCAGCGGAACGCGACGCTCTGGCGCGAGACGCCTTCCTTGCGGTGCCGGCGGACGCTCAGCTTGTCGATGTTGCGGCCGGTGAAGCCGAGGACCGCGGGCAGCAGCGTGACCGAGGCCAGCATGACCAGCGCCACCGTCACCGAGGTGCCGACCGCGAGGCCGCGCACGAACTCGACGCCCATGATGAACAGCCCGAAGAGGGAGATCACGACGGTGGTCCCGGCGAACAGGACCGCGCGGCCGGCGGTGTCGATCGAGAGCACGACCGATGCCTCCGGAGCCAGCCCGTCGTGGAGGCCCTGCCGGTAGCGGGTGACGATGAACAGCGCGTAGTCGATGCCGACGCCGATGCCGATCATCGACGCGAGCTGGGTCGTGAACTCGGGCGTCGACATGAAGTGGCTCAGGACCGTCACGAACGTGAGCCCGATGCCGATGCCGAAGAGCGCGGTCATGATCGGCAGGCCCATCGCGAGCACCGAGCCGAAGGTGAACAGCAGGATCAGCACCGCGGCGAGCAGGCCGATCGCCTCGGACGCGCTGCCGACGGAACCCCGCGCCTGGAACATCTGACCCGACATCTCGACCCGCAGCCCGGGCGCGCGGGCCTGGTCGGCGAGGGAGATGATCCGGTTGACGGTCGCGAGCGGCACATCGCTGCTGCGGTCGGCGAACTGGACCGACGCGTAGGCGATGTCGCCCGCGTGGCCGGGTGCGGTGCTGATCTGGCGGGCGCCGGCCGGGTCGTACGGGCTGGTGACGCCGGTGACGTGCGGGACCTTCGCGACCTCGGCGAGCAGCGCGCCGATCCTGGCCTTGACCTCGGACGAGGTCACGCCCGCGCTCGCCTCGAACACGATCTGGCCCGCGTCGCCAGCCCGCGCCGGGAACCGCTTGGCGAGGAGATCGGTGGCCCGCTGGCTCTCGGTCCCCGGGAGGCTGAAGCTCTGGGCGAACGCCGACTGCACCGTCGAGCCGAGGCCGATCGTGCCGACGAGCAGGACGACCCAGGCGGTGACGACGATGCGCCGGTGCCGGGAGCACCAGGTTGCGAGGGATCGGAGCATGCGCTTCTCCAGTCGGATCCGGTGGCGCGCGCCGAAGCGGTCGTCGCCGGGCGCGGCGGCACATCGGCGAGGGCTGGGTGGGTCCGGGGCTGTGTGTCTCGAAGGCGGTGCTGGTGGTGCGGGGATCGGAGCCGCGCCCGACGGGGGGTCGGGAGCGGGGGTGAGCGGGGGCTCACCCCTGATACTTCTCCAACTCAATGATTGAGTCAAGCATGGTTCTACGGGTAGCCTGTCGGCATGGCCGTTGTGGGGGGAGACACCGGGACACCTGCAATCGGGGAACCGGCCGACCGGGCCGTCGCCGAGGAGGTCCTGCGCCTCTTCGCCGGGCTCGCGATGTCGATCAAGGAGGACGTCGCCAAGTCGGCCGAGAGCCTCGGGCTCAGCGCACCGATGTTCCAGGCGCTGATGTCGATGGGCCCCCCGTGCTCCCAACGCGAGCTCGCGGGCACGCTGCACTACGACGCCTCCAACGTGACCGGCATCGTCGACCGCCTCGAGGAGCGCGGCCTGGTCGAGCGCCAGGTCGACCCGAAGGACCGGCGCATCCGCCTGGTCGTCGTCACCCCGGCCGGCGTCGAGCTCCGGAAGCAGCTGATCGAGCTCGTCCTGGTCAACGGCCACACGCTGGTCGGCCTCTCCGCCGGCGAGCAGCTCCAGCTCCGCGATCTCCTGCGCAAGATCGCGACGCCCGTCGATCTTCCCTAGTTCCGGCGCTACCTTTCCTCCCGATGACACCGTCGGCCACCGGAGCCGCTCCCCTGCACGGCGAGAAGATCCTGGTGACCGGAGCGACGGGCCAGGTGGCACTGCCGGTCGCGCTCGCGCTCGCGCCCGACAACGAGGTCTGGGCCTCCGCGCGTTTCACCGATGCGGGCGCGCGCCATCGGCTCGAGGCCGCCGGGATCAAGTGCGCGCGCGTCGACCTCGTCCGGGGCGATCTCGCCGAGCTCCCGACAGGCTTCACCGTGGTCCTCAACTTCGCGGTCGTGAAGTCGGGCCGTTGGGACGTCGACCTCGACGGCAACGTGGGCGCGCTCGGGCTGCTCATGGAGCACTGCCAGGACGCGCGGGCGTTCCTCCACTGCTCGTCCACCGGCGTCTACGAACCCCGGGCCCACCACGTCTTCCGGGAGGACGATCCGCTCGGCGACAACCACCGCGCCTACGCGAGCGAGCTGCCGTTCATGGAGACCTACAGCATCACGAAGATCGCGGCGGAGGCGATGGCCCGCTACGGCGCCCGGCGCTGGAACCTCCCCACCACCATCGCCCGGCTCAACGTCCCCTACGGCGACAACGGCGGCTGGCCCGCGTTCCACCTCGAGATGATCCTGCGCGGGCTCCCCGTCGCGATCCATCCCGACGGGCCGGTGCGCTTCAACCCGATCCACGAGGACGACATCGTGGCCACCATCCCCGGGCTGCTCGAGGCGGCGGACGTCCCGGCCACGGTCGTCAACTGGGGAGGGGAGCCGGCGACGATCGAGGACTGGTGCGCGTACCTCGGTGAGCTCGTGGGCGTGGAGGCCTCGTTCATCACGAGCAACGCCGCCCTGGGCTCGGTGCCCGTCGACCTCGAGCGGATGCACGAGCTCACGCTCCCGGCGTCGGTCCCCTGGCGGGAAGGCTTCCGGCACATGGTCCACGCCCGCCACCCCGAGGTCCTCGGCCCCCGGTCCTGACCGGTCGGACACCTGGGTCGGGCGCGACCCCGCTCGGCTCCTGACCCGTCGCACACGCGGCGACCGGCCGCGGCATCGCGCGCGCCGACACCGGTCGGACGGCCGCCGCGCGCGGCCGTTGCTGGCCGTCGCCTCATGAGGTGCTGAGAGTCACCTGTGAATGTCGTCCGGGCGGGAACGGGCGCGAAACGGCTGCCGTTCCTGGTGCGAGATCACCCGAGAAGGAGCGCAAACCCATGGCCGACCACGACGGCGAGAACGCCAACCGCCCCGACGAGACGCCCTCGACCGAGGTCGCCCGCACCAGCTGGGAGACCGGGGTCACGCAGCCCGGCTACGCGTACGGCTACGCGCCGCCGCCCCCGCCGCCGCCTGCTCCTCCCGCGCCGCCCGCGCCGGCGGCCGCGGCCGCGCCGAAGCGGCGCAAGGGCCCGTTCGCGGCGGCGATCGTCGCGGTCGCGCTCGCGTCGAGCGGCATCGGTGCCGCGGTCGGAGTCGCCGCCGGTCAGAACAACTCCTCGAGCCCGACGCCCACCGCGGCCTCGGCGCTCGCGGCCCAGTCGCCGTTGGCCCGCACGGTGAGCGCGCTCGACGTCACCCAGATCGTCGCCAAGCTCAAGCCTTCCGTCGTCACGATCAAGGGCACCACCGACCAGGGGACCCAGGCCGGGACGGGCATCGTCATCAACGACAGCGGTGAGATCCTCACCAACGCGCACGTCGTGGCGGGCACCAACTCCATCAAGGTGACCCCGGCCGGATCGACCAAGTCGCGTTCCGCGAAGATCCTCGGCGCCGACTCCGACCAGGACCTCGCGCTCGTGAAGGTGAGCGACACGTCGGACCTCGTCGCCGCCCAGCTCGGCGACTCGTCCAACCTCCAGGTCGGGGCGTCGGTGGTCGCGATCGGCGACGCGCTCGACCTCGGCAAGGACCCGACCGTCACCGACGGGATCATCTCCGCCGTCAACCGCACGGTCGACAGCAGCCTGAAGGGCGTCATCCAGACCGACGCGTCGATCAACCCGGGCAACTCCGGCGGACCGCTGATCAACGCCTCCGGCCAGGTGATCGGCATCAACACCGCGGTCGCGGAGAACCCCGAGACCTCCAGCGTGGCGCAGAACATCGGCTTCGCGATCCCGATCAACCGGGCCAAGGACCTCCTCACCGAGCTCCGCAACGGCGGCAACGGGTCGAGCAGCAACAACAACGACAACTCCGGGTCGAACGGCTCGGGCGGGTCGAACGGCTCGGGCGGGTCGAACGGCTCGGGCGGGTCCAATGGGTCCAACGGGTCCGACGGATCGGGCGGCTACGGCGGCTACGGCAACGGCGGATCCGGCGGCTACGACAACGGGTCCGGTGGCTACGGCGGCTGGGACCCCTTCAGCGGCCTCAACTAGCAGTCCGCGTCGGTCTTCCGACCGACTCCGAGATGACGACGCGCATCCTCCGGGGTGCGCGTCGTCGCGTTCGAGGGTTTCGCACGCCGGGACGACGGGACGCGCAGTCCGCCCCGGCCGCGCCGCTCTTGACACCCGGTGACGGTTGGGCTTGAATCCGAACGATGTTAGGGAATCCGATTCGTGATCGGCGGGCCGAACGACGTGAGGCAACCCGGGCGGAGATCCTCGACGCCGCGTGGGAGATGGTGCGCTCGGAGGGCCTCGCCGGGCTGGCGTTGCGGGATCTGGCCCGCAAGGTGGGCATGCAGGCACCGTCGCTGTACTCGTACTTCGACTCCAAGCACGCGATCTACGACGCGATGTTCGCCCAGGGGGCCCGCGCCTATCTGGAGCGGGAGTCCCTCATCCCCACGACCGGCGACGCGCTGACGGATCTGCGGGCGGGACTGCGGTCCTTCATCGGCTTCTGCACGGAGGATCCCGCCCGTTACCAGTTGCTGTTCCAGCGGACGATCCCCGGCTTCGAACCCACCCCGGAGACGTTCGCGATCGCGGTCGCCGGGCTCGAGCGCCTGAAGGACCGACTCGCGGGGATCGGCGTCACCGATCCCCGTTCGGTCGATCTCCTCACCGCGATCGGCACCGGGATCACGGACCAGCAGATCTCCAACGATCCCGGTGGTGGCCGCTGGAGCCGGCTCGTGGACGACGCGGCCGAGATGTTCTGCAACCACATGAACGCAACCCCCAACCCTCCGAGGAGGAACCGGAAGTGACCGTGACGGTGACACCCGTGCCCGAGATCCGCCCCATCGACCGGACCGAAGCGCGCGCGCTGGCAACCACCGAGAACGGGCGCACCGTCGAGCTCCTGCGCTCGCTCGACGCCGCCGACTGGTCGAAGCCGACCGATTGCTCCGACTGGGACGTGCGCGCGCTCTCGGGTCACGTGCTCGGGGCCATGGAGGGCTTCAGCTCCACCGGGCAGCTGATCCACATCATGCGCGCGGCCAAGAAGGCGGCCGGTGACGGATCGTTCGTCGACGCGATGACCGCGATCCAGGTGCGCGAGCGCGCGGACGTGACGACGAACGAGCTGCTCGACCGGCTCGCGGCAGCTGGCCCCCGGTCCGCCCGGTTCCGGGCCCGCGTCCCCGCGCCGTTCCGGGCCGCGCCCATGAAGCAGGAGCTCAACGACGGGACGACCGAGACCTGGAAGATGGGCTACCTCCTCGACACGATCCTCACCCGCGACATGTGGATGCACCGGGTCGACGTCGCCCGGGCGACGGGGCGCGAGCTCGTCCTCACTCCCGACCACGACGGTCGCGTCGTCGCCGACGCGGTCGGTGAGTGGGCCCGCCGGCACGGACAGCCCTTCCGGCTCCAGCTCACCGGTCCGGCCGGCGGAGCGTTCACCCAGGGTTCGGGCGGCGACCCGATCGAGCTGGACGCGGTCGAGTTCTGTCGGATCCTCTCGGGCCGGGCCGCCGGTACCGGTCTGCTCGCGCAGGAGGTCCCGTTCTGACGGAAGCTGCCTCGCAGAGGTCGTCGACGGTGGAGAGACGCCGATTCAGCCTGCGGCCGCCTGCTCCCGCAGCACGTACTTCAAGACCTTGTTGCTCGCGTTGAGCGGGAGCGCGTCGACCACCACGACCCGCCGCGGCACCTTGTAGTTGGCCATCCGCTCACGACTCCACGCGATGACCTCGTCCGGGTCGATCGCCATCGCGCCGCGGGGGACGACGAACGCGACCCCCACCTCGCCGAGCCGGTGGTCGGGCACGCCCACGACCGCGGCCTGACTCACCGCCGGGTGCTCGGCGAGCATCGCCTCGATCTCCGCGGGGTACGCGTTGAACCCGCCCACGATGAACATGTCCTTGGTGCGGTCGGTGATCCGGAGGTTGTCGTGCTCGTCCACGACGCCGACGTCACCGGTCTTCAGCCAACCGTCGGCGTCGATGGTCTCGGCGGTGGCCTCCGGGTCGTGGAAGTAGCCGGCCATCACGTTGTAGCCCCGCAGGAGGATCTCGCCCTGCTCACCCGGGCCGAGGTCGACGCCCGCGGGGTCGACGACGCGCAGCTCCACGCCCGGGATCGGGCGGCCGCAGGTGTGGGCGATCGTCTCCGGGTCGTCGGTGTGGCGGCACATCGTGGCGATGCCGGTCATCTCGGTGAGGCCGTAGCCGGTGACGATCGTCTCGAACGCGAGCTCGCTGCGCATGCGGCGGATCATCTCCACGGGCACGGCCGCGGCCCCGGTGACGGCGAGGCGCAACGACGACATGTCGAATCGCGCGAGGTCGGGATGGTCGAGGATCGTCTGGTAGATCGCGGGCGGCCCGGGGAGCATCGACACCCGCTCCTCCACCACGCGCTGCATCACCGAGGGCACGTCGAACACCGCGTGCGGGATGATCGTCGCGCCCTTGAGGAGGCAGGCGAGGATGCCGGCCTTCAGCCCGAACGCGTGGAAGAACGGGTTGATGATGAGGTAGCGGTCGCCCTCCCGCAGCCCGACCACCGAGGCCCACGAGTCGTAGGCGCGCACCGAGGCGCCGTGGCGCAGCACCGCGCCTTTCGGCTTCCCGGTGGTGCCCGAGGTGAAGAGCATGTCGGAGATGTCGTCCGACCCCACCGCGGCGGCGCGCGCGGCGACGGTCGCGGGCTCGACGGACCGGCCCCGCGCGAGGAAGTCGTCCCAGGCCACCGTGCCGGACGGCGTCGCGCCGCGCAGGACGACGACGTGCTCGAGCGTCGCGGGCGTGTCGGCCGCCCGCAGCAGCGCGACGTAGTCGGTGTCGAGGAAGTCGGTGACGGTGAACAGGAGGCGCGCCTCCGACCGCTCGAGGATGTAGGCCGCCTCCGCGCCCTTGAAGCGCGTGTTCAGCGGGACGACCGCGGCCCCGCACCGGTGCACGCCCATGGCCGCGATCGCCCACTCGCCGCAGTTGGGCGCCCAGATCGCGACCCGGTCGCCCGGCTCGATGCCGGTCGCGATGAGCGCCGCCGCAACCTCGTCGGCTTTCACCGCGAGCTCGGCGAACGTCAGGCGGGTATCGCCGTCGACCAGCCCTTCGCGCTCGCCGAACCGGCGGACGCACCGGTCGATCGCGGCCGGGATGGTCGCCGGCAGGTCGTCCGCCGGGGGCGGATCGTCGCAGGTGATGGGCACGCCGAAAAACCTAACGCATCGTCAGATTGGTGGCCTCGGCCGACGTGGGAACGGTCGAGCGTCAGCCGGTGCGGTCGCGACCGAGCTTCGCCCGGAGCTCGGCGAGCCGGCTGCGGAACGCGTCGCTCTCCATCGACGCGCGCTGCGGCCCCAGCTCGAGTGCCACCGCGTCGGCCGAGGTCGTCACCGCGGCCGACGCGTCGAGGGTCCGCTTCGTGGCCTCGACCAGGTCGTGCGGGCGGGCCGCGGCCCGGCGGGCGAGCGCGAGCGCGAGATCGAGCAGCTCGGCCTCGGGGACGCACCGCCACGCGAGGCCGAGGCGGGCCGCGTCCTCGCCGTCGACCGACTCGCCGAAGAGCACCAGCGCCGCAGCCGCCTGGCGGCCGACCCGCTCCCGCAGGCGCCAGAGGTTGCCGCCGCCGGGGTGGATGCCCACGTCGAGCCAGCGCGCCTCGAAGCGGGCCGCGGGCGAGCACAGGATCACGTCGCACGCGAGCGCCACGTTGGTGCCCGCCCCCACCGCGGCTCCGTTGACCGCGGCGATGGTGGGGACCGGCGCGTCGGCGAGCGCGAGGAAGCCCGCGTACATCTCCTCGAGCGGGGCCTTCGGCTCCAGCAGGTCATCGACCGACCCGCCGGCGCAGAACACCGGCGGCGTGGCGGTGACCACGATCGCGCCCACCTCGGCCGCCACCGCACGGTCCACCGCGGCGACCAGCGCGAGCGCCATCGCGTACGAGAGCGCGTTCCGGTGGGCCGGGTCGTCGAGCGTGATCGTCGCGGTGTCGCCGGCCGGGGAGATCTCGCAGCGGACGGGGTCGGCCACGGTTACCGCGCCCGGTCCGGGGTTTCGAACATCGGTTCAGACTAGTGAAGGCCCGCTCGACGGGCGCTCGAACCCCGGCCTAACGTCTCCCGCGATGGCAGATACGACCACCGATCCGGGCCTCGCTCCCGCTGCGAGCCGTCGCGAGGAGCGGCGCCTGCTCCACCAGGACGTCAGCCGGACCCAGCTCCTCGATGCGGCTGAACAGGTCTTCGGCCGCAAGGGGTTCCACGCGACCACCCTGAAGGAGGTGGCGGAGCTGGCCGAGTTCTCGGTCGGGTCCGTGTACTCCTTCTTCGACTCGAAGGACGACCTCTTCCGCCAGATCTTCCTCCGACGCGGGGCCGAGTTCATGGCCGGGTCCAAGCAGGTGTTCACCGGCGACGACCCCCGCCGGGAGCTCCACGACCTGGTCGACTTCCAGATCGGCTTCTTCCGCCGCCACCCCCGGTTCGGGCTGCTCGTGCTCCGGTACTCGAGCGCGCCCCTTCCACCCGACACGCGTCGCATCCACCCGGCCGTGGTCGAGGGCTACAACGAGTCGCTCCGGCGCCAGGCCGACCTGTTCCGCCGGGGCCAGGCCTCCGGCCAGCTCGGTCCGGGCGATCCCGACGTCCTCGCCCGGATCCTCGCCGGCATCATCGCGGCCTACCAGTCGGCCGATCCCGCGATCGTCTCCGACGACCCGGCCGCCGAGGAGCTCCTGCCCCTCGACGAGCTCCACGTCATCGTCGACCGCACGTTCGCGGTCGGGGTCGCGCCGTGACCTCCGGCGAGATCACCGAGGAGGGCGTCGCGCGCCTGCGGGCCCGCATCGGCATCCCGGAACCGCACCCGGTCCCGCCGCACTACTACCGGCCCGGCCTCGACGCGTTCCGCCACGTCGCGACGGCCTACGGCGACGACAATCCGTTGTGGTCGGATCCCACCCACGGTTCGGACTCTCGCTGGGGCGGGCCGATCGCGTCGCCCGTGCTCGTCGGCGGAGACTCGCTCATCGGTGAGGACGAGGTCA
>JADGOM010000190.1 GCA_017882925.1 Acidimicrobiia bacterium
ACGACCACGACGCCGACCACATCGCCACGGTCGAGGTCTTCCCCGAGGACGGCGACGCGCCCTCCGCCAACGGTCACCCGGTGCCGAAGCCGCGCACCGGCCCGCTCGGGGGCACCCCCGAGATCGTCGACATCGGCGACGGGTTCCCCCCACCCGGCAGCTTCTCGTAGCCCGCCGAGGCCCGCATGCCGTCGCTGCCCACGATCCCGTTCATCAAGAAGAAGAAGGACGCCCCCGAGCCCACCGAGGTTCGGATGACGATCTTCGAGCACCTCGGCGAGCTCCGCCGCCGCCTGATGATCTCGGTCGCCGCCATCGTGGTCGGGGCGATCATCGTCTACATCTTCTTCGTCCCGCTCCTGCACGTGATGTCGGAGCCGTACCAGCAGCTCAAGCACCGCCGGCTCATCGCCACCGGGGTCGCCGACCAGTTCATCGTGCGACTCCAGGTCTCGGGCTACGGCGGGTTCGTCCTGGCCTTCCCGATCGTGCTCTGGCAGGTCTGGCGCTTCGTCACCCCCGGGCTCAACCCCAAGGAGAAGAAGTACGCGGTCCCGTTCATCCTGAGCTCGGTCGTGCTGTTCGTGCTCGGCGGGGTCGTCGGCTGGCTCACCCTCCGCCCGGCTTTGGGCTTCCTCCTCGGCGCCGGCGGCAACCAGGTCGTCTCGGCCATCACGGCCTCGAGCTACGTGAAGCTCGTCGCCCTGATCATCGTGGCGTTCGGGCTCTCCTTCGAGTTCCCGATCATCCTGGTGTTCCTGCTGCTCGCCCGGGTCATCAACACCCGCCAGCTCCGCAAGCGCCGGCGCATCGCCTTCGTGGGCATCCTGATCTTCGCGGCAGTCATCACGCCCAGCCAGGACCCGTACTCTCTGTTCCTGATGGCGATCCCCATGTACGTCTTCTACGAAGCCGCCATCATCATCGGAAGGATCCTGAAGCGGTGAGCCCGCGTCGTGTCGTGAAGGTGCACGGCTACGCGCCGCCCCGCCCGCGCTCGGAGATCGCGCGGGCCGCCGGGGCCGTGGCCGCGGTCGTCCTGTGGACCGTCCTCGAGATCTGGCTGCTCGAGCCGCACGGGCTCGCCCGCCGCCAGCCCCGGGCCTACCTCTACTGGCACGCCGTCGTGGTCGTGTTCGCCGGGTGCTTCTACTACCTCCAGCGGGCCCGCTCGCACTACACCGCGCGGCGCTTCCTCGCCGCGCTGCCGCTCCTGGCCCTCGCGTTCGCCGCGCTCGCCTTCGCGTTCAACGGCAACGACGCCGACACCGACTGGTTCCGCGGCGCGATCGCGGTGGCCGTCGGGCTCGCGGTCCTGTGGGCGCTGGTGGAGGTCCTGGTCGTCGTGCGCCGGCGGCTCCCCGACGCGGTGCCGAAAGCCGTCGCGGCCGGGTGGGCCGCGGGCATCACCCTCGTCCTCGCGGTGGCGGTCTGGTTCACCGTGCCGGGCGGGATCGTGCACACGATCGCCCCGGCACCGACCCCGGTCCTCACCCCGACCACCACCAGCCCGGCCACCGGCACCACCACGGCCACCGCCACGCCCGCAGGCAGCGGGACCCCGGCCGGCGCGTCGACGACGAAATGAGCGCGGCCGGCGAGGCCGACCGCGTCGCCGCGGTCCGGGCGCGCTTCGAGTCGGACCTCGACTTCCCGCTCGACCCCTTCCAGTCGGACGCGCTCGATGCGCTCGACGCGGGCCAATCGGTCCTGGTCGCCGCGCCCACCGGCGCGGGCAAGACCCTCGTCGCCGAGTACGCGATCGCGCTCGCGCTGGCCAAGGGCGAGAAGGCCTTCTACACCACGCCGCTCAAGGCGCTCTCCAACCAGAAGTACACCGACTTCAGCCGGGAGCTCGGCGCCGACAACGTCGGGCTCCTCACCGGCGACAACTCGGTCAACGGCGAGGCGCCGGTGGTCGTCATGACCACCGAGGTCCTGCGCAACATGATCTACGCGCAGTCACCCACGTTGGCCGGCCTCCGCTACGTGATCCTCGACGAGGTCCACTACCTCCAGAACCGGTACCGCGGCGCGGTCTGGGAAGAGGTCATCATCCACCTGCCACACACGGTCGACCTCGTGTGCCTCTCGGCGACGGTCTCCAACGCCGAAGACTTCGCGGCGTGGATCCAGACCGTGCGGGGCGAGACCCGGGCGATCATCGAGGAGCGCCGGCCGGTCGAGCTCAACCACCTCTACGCGGCGGGGGAGCGCGACACCGAGGCGCTGCACCTCCTGCCCACCTTCGTCGGCCCCACCGACGACCTCGACAACCTCCGGCCCAACCCGGAGGCGGCCCGCCTCGACGGCCGCGCCGCCGTGCGCGGCGCGCCGCTCGGTCCCCGCGGCCGGCCCCGCACCCGGCTGTTCACGCCGGGCCGGGTCGAGCTGGTGGAGCGGCTGCGGGCCGAGCACATGCTCCCGGCGATCTTCTTCATCTTCAGCCGCAACGGCTGCGACCAGGCGGTGCAGCAGTGCCTCGCCGGCGGCCCCCGGCTCACCAGCGGTGCGGAGCGGGCCCAGATCCGCGACATCGTCGAGGCGAAGACCGCGCACATCGCCGACGACGACCTCGACGTGCTCGGCTTCGGGAGCTGGATGGCCGGGCTCGAGGCCGGCTACGCGGCGCACCACGCGGGGATGGTCCCCCCGATGAAGGAGGCGGTGGAGGAGGCGTTCACCCGCGGATTGGTCAAGGTGGTGTTCGCCACCGAGACGCTCTCGCTCGGCATCAACATGCCCGCGCGCACCGTCGTCATCGAGAAGCTCTCCAAGTTCACCGGTGAGACGCACGAGTTCCTCACCCCGGGTGAGTACACCCAGCTCGCCGGGCGCGCCGGGCGGCGCGGCATCGACGACGTGGGTTACGTCGTCGTCTGCTGGAGCCCGTTCGTGCCGTTCGAACAGGTGGCCGGCCTCGCGTCGCGCCGCACCTACGCGCTCACGTCGAGCTTCCGGCCCAACTACAACATGGCCGTGAACCTCGTGTCGCGCTACGGCACCGAGGAGGCCCACCACCTCCTCAACCTCTCGTTCGCGCAGTTCCAGGCCGACCGCGCGGTCGTCGCGCTCGAACGGCGACTCGAGCTCAGCCGCCAGCAGCTCGCGAAGCACCGCGAGGCCGCGCGTACCGACGTCGGCGACGTCTACGAGTACCGGCGCATCGCGACGCAGGTCGAGACCGAGCGCCGCGAGGTGAAGGCGGGCAAGCACGTCAACGAGGCCCTGGCCACGCTCGAGCCGGGCGACATCCTCCTCGGCGGGCGCAAGGCCGGGCGGGTCGTCGTCCTCAAGGTGGAGTACGGGCGCGGCGCCACGAAGGCGCTCGTCCTCACGCCGGGCCGCGACCTGGTGCGCCTCTCGGCCGCCGACTTTAACGGGCCACCCCGGGTGATCGGGCGGTTGCACCTCCCGGCGCGCTACGCGCCGCGCAGCCAGGCGTTCCGTCGCACCGTCGCCGAATCGCTCCGCAAGGCGCGGGTGCAATCGGTCGGCCAGCCGGTCGAGAGCGCCCAGACGCGGCTCGACGACCTCACCCGCCGCCTCGAGTCCCATCCGGTGCACACGGCGACGGGTCTGCAGGGCCAGCTGCGAGCGGCGGCGTCGGTCGAGCGGATCGAGCGCGACATCACGAAGATGGAGCGCCGGGTCGAGGGCCGCACCGAGAGCCTGGCCCGGCAGTTCGACCGCGTGCTGCGCGTCCTCGAGCGCTGGGGCTACGTCGACGAGTGGAACGTCACCGACGCCGGGGCGATCCTCTCGCGCATCTACAGCGAGGCCGACCTCGTGCTGGCCGAGGCGATGCGCACCGGCCTGCTCGACGGGCTGACGCCGGCCGAGCTCGCGGGCCTCGTGAGCTGCGCCACCTTCGAGAGCCGCGGTTCCGACGGGCCCACCGCGCCCGGGCGCTGGCCGAGCCACGAGCTGCAGGCGCGCTGCAAGCGGCTCGAGCGGATCTGGCGCGACCTCAGCCGCAACGAGGACGATGCCGGCCTGCCCGAAACCCGCGCGCCCGACCCCGGCTTCGCCGCGTTCGCCCACGACTGGGCCGACGGCGACGACCTCGCCGACCTCCTGGAGGACGAGGAGATGACCGGCGGCGACTTCGTCCGCAACATCAAGCAGATCATCGACCTGCTCCGCCAGATCGCGGAGGTCGCGCCCGACCCGGGCACGCGGGAGGCCGCGCACCGTGCGGCCGACTCGTGCTTCCGGGGCGTCATCGCCGCATCGAGCGTGGTGAGCTCCCGGTGAGCGACCGATGAGCATCGGGAAGGGCGAGCCGTGGGGCGAGCCCTGGAGCCTGCCCCCCGACGCCGAGGTGTGGGGACCCGACGCCGATCTCGCCACCCACGCGCGCGACAACCCCGGGACCACGATCCGCTTCCACCCCGACGCGAGCAGCGACCTGGCCCGGGCCGTCGGGCTGCGCGCGGGGGCCGACGACCCCGACGCGATCCAGCCCGAACCCCCCGCGGAGACCACGCGCATCCCCGTCGACGCGCTCGAGATGGCCGACGGCAACCTCGCGGTCAACGCCGTCGTGGTGGGCACCGCCCCCGACGGGATCCAGTGGCGCACCCGGCCCGAGGCGCTCGAGGTCGTGGTCGACGGGCGCACGGTCTTCTCCGGCAACGCCACCACCGTCCTCATCGCCAACGGCGAGTTCGTCCACGGCGCCGACGCGGTGCCGCGGGGCCACCCGGGCGACGGCCGGATCGAGGTGCAGGTCTACGCGATGGAGCGGAGCCACCGCCGCGGGATGCGGCTGCGCCTCGGCCGCGGCACCCACGTGCCCCATCCGGAGATCACCCAGGCGAGCGGGCGGCGGGTGGAGGTCCACGTGTCGCCCCGGAGCCTGGCCCTCGTGTGCGACGGTGCGGTGCGCGGCGAGGTCTCCAACCTCGCCGTCACGGTCCGGCCGTCGGCCTTCTTCCTCGTCGTCTGAACGCTGCCCGTGGTGTGCGGGCGGGGGCCGTCCGCCCACGGAGCGGGGTCACCGCCGACCTCGGTATCCGCCGGTAACCTCTGGCCTCCATGCTCTACGTGGCGGAACACTTCAGTGACGACGAGGAGCACATCCTCCGCCGTTACTTCACCAACCTCGACGGCCCGGTGTTCGGGCTGGTGAACCTGCCCGAGGTCGTGAAGGGCGCGCTCTTCGCCCGCTACTCGCGCTCGGACAAGAGCCTCCGGCGCCTGTTCCTCGACGAGTTCATCCCCGACCTCGACACCACCGGCGATCTCGGCGTCGACGCCACCATCGGCCTCGCCCGCGCGGAGCAGCTCTACGACCGCGTGTTCCTCGAGTACGGCGACGACTCGGTCGCGCAGCTCGGCGGCGTGCACCTCGCGTGCGAGCAGTCGTCCAACCTGCTCACGAAGATCCTCGAGTGGGGCCGGCTCATGGCCTACCTCGAGCAGAGCACCCGCTACATCCCCTACGACACGCGCCTCGGCGGCCGCTACCGCTACCTCCGCCCGCCCGCGATCCTCGACTCGCCCCTCGGTGCCCGCTACGTCGCGGAGATGGACGGGCTGTTCGACGCGTACGCGGGACTGTTGCCGCGCATGCTCGACTGGGCGCGCGAGCGCTACCCGAAGGAGCCGGGCGACTCCGACTTCGTCTACAAGCAGACGATCAAGGCCAAGGCGTGCGACGCGGTGCGCGGCATCCTCCCCGCGGCCACGCTGTCCAACGTCGGCATCTACGGCACCGGCCAGGGCTACGAGCAGCTGCTGCTGCGCATGCGCGCGCACCCGCTGCCCGAGGCGCGCGCCTACGCCGACCTCATGCTCACCGAGCTCCGCAAGGTCATCCCCAGCTTCCTCACCCGCGTCGACCGTCCCGACCGCGGCGGGGCGTGGAGCGAATACCTCGAGGAGACCCGCAACGCGACGCACGACCTCGTCGAAGACCTGTTCTCGCGGGAAGTGGTCGAGCCCCGCCCCGCGGTGCGGCTCCTCGACTGGGATCCCGAGGGCGAGGACAAGGTGCTGGCGGCGATCTGCTACCCGCACACCGCGCTGGGCGAGGACCAGGTGATCGAGCGGGTCCGCAAGCTCTCGGACCGTGAGCGCGACGCCCTGATGCAGGCCTACGTCGGACAGCGCTCCAATCGCCGCCACAAGCCCGGCCGGGCCTTCGAGCGCACCGGCTACCGCTTCGACATCCTCGCCGACTACGGGGCGTTCCGCGACCTCCAGCGCCACCGCATGCTCACGATCGAGTGGCAGCCGCTGTCGCCGCGACACGGCTACGAGATCCCGGAGGCGGTCGCGGAGGCCGGCGTCGCCCGGGAGTACGAAGCCGCGATGGTGCGCTCCGCGATGTTGTACGACGACCTCGCACCGCGGTTTCCGGAGGAAGCGGCATATGCGGTCTCACTCGCGTATCGCATCCGCTTCGTGATGCAGCTCAACGCGCGCGAGGCGATGCACATGCTCGAGCTGCGCACCTCGCCGGCCGGGCACCCGTCGTACCGCGTCGTGGGCCAGGAGATGCACCGCCTCATCGACGAGCAGGCCGGCCACCGCGCGCTCGCGCGCGCGATGCGCTATGTCGACCACGGAACGTACGAGCTCGAGCGACTCGAAGCGGAGCGCGCGGCCGACGCGCGCCGCGCGGCTCCCACCCGCTAGGTCACCGTCCGGGTGCGCGCGGTCACCGCGCTGACGAGTTCGTGACCGCACCGTGCGCGTCGGATCGTCCCGTGCGTGCGCGCGAAGCGTCGAACCCACCACGGACATCGCGCTGCGCTGCGCGTTCGCGCGCGTTCGCCGGCAAAATTTCCGGCGTTGGTCCTGACCAGGATCGACGCGGATCCGGTGCTGGTCAGCACGCGTCGGCGCGCGCGGCCGTCGCTTGACAGCGACCCCATTTCTCGGGCGTACTACTCACCGTCCCTGCGCCCCTAACGGCCGGTCGTGGGCCTTCCGCGGTGGAGTGATCCACATCGGAAGGGGAGTCGAAGGGGCACTCGAGTAGGGGTCGGGAGACCAAGTAGCAAACGCTGGAATAACCCGTCTGCGGTTCGCGGACCGGGCCAAACAGCGGCCCCAACGGTCTCCCGACTCCACTCACGATTCCCGAACCCCAGGATGGGAATGCATCCCAGGCCCGAGGGGTTGGCGGCGCGGCAACGGAGGCCGGCACCGATCGGGGCCGGCGTTATACTCCGCACCCCTCCGCCTGGGAAGGCATTTGCGATGAGCGACGACGACTTCGAGGAAGAAGAGCTGGACGAAATCGTCGACGACGTCCTCGACACCGAGGACGACGTCGACGACCTGGTCGACGACGTGGACGACGTCATCGACGACGAGATCGTGGACGAGGCGCTCGCAGCGGTGGATTCGACCGATCCGGCGGTGGTGGAGATCCCCACCGGCACCAAGGCCGTCGACCCGGACGCCCCGGCCGAGGAGGACGAGGAAGACGTCCTCGACCTCGACGAGGAGCTCCACCCCGACGACATCGAGGTCCCGCTCGACACCCTCCTCCAGGAGCGGACGGCCAAGGCCACCCTGGACGAGGACGAGGACGAGGTCGACGACTACGACGAGGTCCCCGACGAGCGGGGCGACGGCACCACCAAGATCGTGCCCCGGCGCCCGGGCGAGTTCCTCTGCCAGTCGTGCTTCCTGGTCCTGCCCAAGAACCAGCTCGCCGACCCGGTGAAGATGCTCTGCCGCGACTGCGCCTGAGACCGGCGCGGGGGTTCCCCCGCACCGGATCCGGGCCGGCGACCCGCGCCGGCCCGGCGGATGGCCGATGATCTCCCGGTGAGTGTGCAGACCCCGACGCCGCCCGTGAGCCCGCCGCCGGAGCCGGTACGGCGCGGCCCGGCCGCCGGGGGAGGGTCGCGGCGGCCCGACCGCGACCTCGCCGTCCGCATGGCGGCCGCGGTCGTGTCCGGCCTCCTGCTCTTCCTGGCCTTCCCACCCGTCGACCTCGGGGGCCTCGCGTTCGTCGCGCTCATCCCGCTGCTCTGGGCGTGGCGCGACGCGGACCCCACGCGGGCGGCCGGGCTCGGCTTCCTCACCGGGCTCGTCTTCATGGGGACGCTCTGCTCGTGGATCTGGTACTTCGGCGCGGTGGCACTGGTGCCGTTCCTCGTGCTCCAGGCGCTCTACTTCGCGGCTGCGGGCGCGGTCGTCGGCGGCCTAGCCCGGCTCGGGGTGCGGTCGGTGTGGGTCACCGCCGCGGCCTGGACGGTGGCCGAGGCCGTGCGCGACCGGTGGCCGCTCGGCGGGTTCGCCTGGGGTGAGGTGGGCGACGCGATGCACAACGTCGCGGTGTTGCGCACGGTGGCCGGCGTCGGTGGCGTCGCGCTCCTCACCTTCGTGATCGTCGTCGTCAACGGCCTCCTGCTCGACGCGGGGCTCGCGCTCCGACACCGCCCGGGCCTCGGCCGCGACCTCGGCCTCGCGGCGGGCGGCCTGACGCTCGTGGTGGGGCTCGTGGCCGTCGCGCCGCTGAGCCGCGCCGACCTCCACCGCACCGGCTCCCTGCGCTTCGCACTGCTCCAGGGCAACGACCAGGACCGCTACCTCACGCAGCGGGAGGTCGACACCGGCTATCTCACCCGGCGGCACCTCGCGCTCGCGGCCAAGCTCCACGGGCGCTACGACCTCGTCGTGTTCCCCGAGTCGGCGCTCGAGACCGATCCCGAGCAGGACCCGGCCCTGCGCGCGCGAATCGTCGCGCTCGCGGCCCGGCTCCACAGCGCGGTGCTCGTCAACGCGGTGGTGCCCGCGCCCGGTCACCCCGGCCGCTACTACAACGCCGACCGCTGGTACGACGCCGACGGCACGCTGCAGGGTACGTACGCCAAACGTCACCTCGTCCCGTTCGGCGAGTACCTGCCGTTCCGCGACGCGTTGAGCTGGATCCCGCAGACGAAGCAGCTGAAGCTCGACTTCCTCCCCGGCCCGGCCCGGCGGCTGTTCACCGTCGACGGCCACCGGGTGGCCAACATCATCTGCTTCGAGAACGCGTTCGGGGAGCAGGTGCGCCCGTTCGTGGACTCGGGCGCGGAGCTCATCGTCGTCAACACCAACAACCGCTCCTACCGCCGGTCCGCGAACTCGGCCCAGCACCTCGCGCTGAGCCAGATGCGCGCGGCCGAGCTCGGCCGGCCGGTGCTCCACGCGTCGATCTCCGGGATCACCGCGGTGGTCGACGACCACGGCGCCGCGCACCAGCAGACCCGGCTCTTCCACAACGCGACGGTCACGGGCTCGGTGACGACCGTGACCGGCCGCACCTGGTACGCACGGTTCGGCGACTGGGTGGTGTGGGGGAGCGTCCTGTCCCTGCTCGGAGGCCTCGGCTACGGGCTCGCCCGTCGTCGGAGGGCTTCGTAGACTTGTAGGGTCCAACCGCGGCGATCGCGAGGAGTGATTCCATGGCCCGCGACGAGAAGACGCATCTGGACAAGGCGATGGACGCGGTGGTCTACGGCCCGGTCGGCGCCGCCCTCTACGTGCGCGAGGCGCTGCCTCCGTTCTTCCGGCTGTTCATCATGCGCGGCAAGAACGAGATCGACATCCGCCAGCACCGGGTCGAGGAGCAGATCCGCCAGCTCAAGGGCATGGGGCAGCTCGCGGTCGCGTTCGGGGTGCCGAAGGCGAAGGAGACCGCCGACCGGAGCCTCGCCGACCTCCGCACCCGCGGCGAGGCGCTGCTGGAGAAGGCCGCGGAGGTCGCGCAGGGAGCAGCCACCGTCGCCGCCACCAACGCGGCGCGCGCGCCGCGACCGCTGGCGGCGCGCCCGCCGGCACCCGGGCCCGCCCTCGCCCCCGAGCCCGCCACCAACGGGTCCGCCGCCCACAACGGCGAGGCGCCGGAGCCGATCGCCGGCTTCCCGCTCGATCCCGACGCCGCGCCCGCCGCGAAGCCCGCGGTGACGGTCCGGACCACCGGGACCCGCGCACCCGACGCCGCGCACGCGCTGCCGATCGAGGGCTACAACGAGCTGTCGGCGTCGCAGGTGGTCGAGCGGCTCACCGGGCTGAGCCCCGAGGATCTCCGGGCCGTGCGCGAGTACGAGACCGCGGGCCGGGGTCGCAAGACGATCCTGGGCAAGATCGAGCAGCTCGGCGCCTGACGGGTGGAAGCCGCGCGCGTCGCGACCTCCGACGACATCGACCGCATGGTGGCCCTCACCCACGACCTCCGCGAGGAGCTGCAACCGATGAAGGGCGGCGTGCTGTGGGCGGAGCGCGAGGCGCGCCCCGAGCCGCTCGACGCGGCCTACGCGGAGCTCATCGAGCGCGATGACGCGCGGGTCGTCGTCGGGACCATCGACCACGCGGTGATCGGCTACGGCATCGTGGTCCTCGAGCCGCTGCGCAACGGCACCACCCTCGGCGTCGTCACCGACCTGTTCGTGGAGCCGGAGGCGCGCGGGGTGTCGGTCGGGGAGACGATGAAGGACATGCTCGTGGCGTTCTGCGACGAACGGGGCTGCATGGGCATCGACGCGCTCGCGCTGCCCGGGCACCGGGCCGCGAAGAACTTCTTCGAGACCGCGGGCTTCACCGCCCGGGCCATCGTGATGCACCGACGGAGCCCGGCATGACCGACGCGCCCGAGGTGTGCGTCGGGGGCGTCGCGATCCTCGACCGGCGGATCCTGCTCATCCGGCGCGGCCACGCGCCCGGCATGGGGGAGTGGTCGGTTCCGGGAGGCCGGGTGCGCTTCGGTGAGGACCTGCGGGAGGCGGTGGTGCGCGAGGTGGCCGAGGAGACCGGCCTCGAGGTCGTGGCCGAGCGCTTCCTCGGCTGGGCCGAGAACATCGGCCAGCCCGCGAATCCCGCGCTCGAGGGGGTCGAAGGCGCCGACACCGCGCCGCGGCACCACTTCGTGATCCTCGACTTCCTCGTCGACGTGCTCGACCCGACGGCGGAGCCCGTCGCCGGCGACGACGCGCTCGAGGCGGCGTGGGTGCCGCTCGAGAACCTGGTCGAGATGAAGCTCGTGAGCGGCCTGCTCGAGTTCCTCGTCGACGTCGAGCTGCTCGACGAGGCCCGGACCTTCGACATGGACGTGGAGATCGACCTGTCCTGAGGACCGGGCGGGTGGTTCCACGGTACGAGCGCGCGTTCCGTGATCGCCTCTGCCGCCGGCCCATCGCCCGTGGAGATGTTTCACGGAGAGTGGCCACGAGCTGTCGACAACGTACGGAATGCATCTCCCGGACCGATACGTGCAGGTCAGGGGCCCGCGGGGATCCAGGTAGCGGCACACCCGGGGGAGCGGCATCGACGTCCGGCCCAGGACGGGGGAGCGCGTCACCGCGCGTTCCCGCGCCGGCCGGCTCAGAGGCCGCGGTGCAGGATGTCCTGGTACTCGGCGCTGTTGGCGACGCGCGAGTCGCGACGGGAGATGCGCCAGCCGGACTCGTCGCGCTCGAGCTCCCAGCGGTTGGCGGCCAGCCGGAACAGCTCGAACCGGCCGTCGACCGTGCGGTAGATCCGCGTGTAGCCGGTGGCCACGGCGTGGTCGCCGTCGACCGAGACGACCGCGGGGCCGATCGTGTGGGCACACCCCGGGAGGAGCGACTGGTGCCCGGCGCCGAGGACCATGGCGTGGACGTCGTCGGCGCCGTTCATCACGCGGCCGCCGCCGATGTCGAAGACCGCGTCCTCGGCGAAGCGGGCCCGGGTCGCATCGGCGTCGCCGCTGTCGACCGCGAAGCCGTAGGTGACGATGAGGCGTTGGATGTCGCGCTCGGCCTCGAGCTCGACGATCCGACGCTCGAGGAGCTCGAGCCGTTCGTCGAGCCCCGGGGGAGTCACACCGCCGGCTCCGGGTTCAGGTCCCATGCCGCCGGAAGGTAACAGTCAGGAGCCGGGGCGTGGGAGATCGACCCGCGGGTCCGCCAGTAGTCTCCCAGCGTGGTTGCCCAGGTTGATCAAGCGTCCGACACCAAGACGCGGGGGTCTCGTTCCTCGGCGGGTGGCGTGGTCGTACTCGGCCTAGTGGCCGGTGCGGTCGCGCTTCTCGCCCGCGCCAATCTCTTCCCGCTCATGAGCGGGGATTCTGATGAGCCGGTCTACGTCTACCAGGCGCGCATGCTCGCCCAGGGCCACCTGACGCTGTCCGCTCGTGTCCATGCGCAGTTCTTCCATCCCTGGCTGTTCGGTCAGCGGGGCAGCCGACTGTTCTCGCAGTATCAGCCGGCTTGGCCTGCAGTCATCGCGCTGGCGCATGGACTTGGTGACGAACGTCTGGCGTTGATGATCGCGGCTGTCGCCGCTGTGGTCGCGACGTGGTTCCTCGGGCAGCAGGTCGCGCCGGGCTCAGGTGTCTTCGCGGCCGTTCTCTTGCTGATCTCGCCGTTCTTCGTCGTGCAGGCAGCCCTGTTCTTGCCATACCTGTGGACTGCAGCACTCGTGACCGGCGGCCTCGGATGCATGATTGCCGGGGTTCGTCGGCCGCGACCAACGCCGTTCCTGGCAAGTGGCGCGTTGTTCGGTGTCGCTTTGCTGACGCGACCTCTCGACGCCGCGATCGTCGCGGCGTGCGCCGGTGTGTACGCGCTGATCACATTGCTGAACGACCGCCCTTCGCTGCGACGCGCCGCCCTGTGGACCGCGGTCGGCGGCCTTCCGTTCGTGCTTGTCACTGCGATCTACAACGCGCAGGTGACAGGCAGTCCGCTGCGGTTCCCGTTGCAGGCCGCTGATCGGCGCGACACCTTCGGATTCGGGAACCGGTCTCTTGCGATCGGCCAACCGGTACTCAGCTACAGCCCGCAGGTCGCGCTGACCGCGCTCCATCAGAACGTCCGTACGATCCCGCACTGGTTCGCCGGGAGCGGGGTTGGCCTGTTACTCGTGATCGCCGCAGTTGTTGTCAATCGTCGACGCCTCGAAACGTGGCTGCTCGTCATTGTGGGTGCCTTGTTTCCGATGTCGTACTTCTTTTGGTGGGCGACCTATCTCGCCGGATCCGGAGCGGCCAAGGGGCTCGGCCCGCATTACTACATACCTGTTTTCATTCCCCTCGCCGTGCTCGGCGGATGGACCCTACGCGACCTCTCGCGGCGATCATGGGCCATTGCGGGGCTGACGGTCGCGATCGTGGCAGGCGGCTCGCTCTTCATGGTGCCGACGATCCTCGACAACGCGCACCTCACCACGAACCTGCAACGAGCCAAGGCGAGCCCGCTGACCGCCCCGAATCTCACGAATGCCGTCGTCGTCATGCGCGCGGGTCACTCGTCGTACTCGTTCCTCGACTACGCGTTCCTTGTCGACGACCCGCGACTCAACAAGAACAACGTCTTGTATGCGATCGATCGAGGCCCTGCGTCCGCACATCTCGCGCAACTGTTTCCGACGCGCAAGCTCTACCAGTTCATATCGCAGACGCAGCCGGGCCACCCCTTGCAGCGGCCCAGCTTTCTTGTTGAGCCGATGCAGGTTGTCACCGGCTCGACCGTGACATTGCGCTTCCGGGCGAGGAATACCCATGACGAACCCGTTGTCGTGGCGTCCGTTCAGGTCAATGGTCGAAACGTCGCAACTCAGACCCTGCGTCGCAACTCCCGCGTTGGAGAGGCCGCCCCGTTCGAGGTAGTGCTCGGGTCGAGCACCGCCAGTCTTCCAGTGTCTCGGCCAGGCGTGCTCGTCGCTCGCGTCGGCGGCAATGGCCAAGTCCGGGTCGACGTTGCGTTCGGAGCCAACGCGCGCCGGGATCAAGCGGATGTGTTCGAGCGTCGATACTTCGTGGCCCGAACCGGGCAAGAACTCGCGGTACAGACGCCCGGCATCCAATATCACCGATTCGAACCCGGATACGTGGTCTGGGCTCGCCAAAACGTCGGCGCAAACCTCGAGGAACGGTAGTAGCGCCCGCGCGGTGGACGTCGTTTGCGACCTGGCGCGCACCCGAGGCCCCTCAGGTGCCGAGTCGGGTGCGGCCCTCGACACAGCCGGGCGATGGACTGCCGCTCAGGTGCCGTGCCTGCTCAGGCGACGGCCGTCGGCGTGGCCGTGCGCGTCGCCGGTTCGAGCTCGCGAACGGTGCGGATGTGGATCGAAGGTGCCAACCATGCGGACCAGGAAGCCGGCAACGGGCTGCGAATCAGGCACGCTGTTTCGTGCTTGACCAGCACGGATCTTTCTGGCCTTGCGTGTGGCGTGCACCCTGCGAACCCGCTGAAAGCGGGTGACCTGGTACTGCGGCTGGAGGACCTCCCGGTGCACGAGGGATCGACGTACCTGGACCGGTCCTGACCTGCCCCTTCTCCCCCGACCGCCGATAATCCTCGTTATGTAACCTTGCCCCGAACGATTCCCGGGCCGGTCCGACGGACCACTCCCCCTGCATACGAGGCCGGGAATCCGGGCTGCGGTGCGGCGCAGGGAATCCCGCGACGCGTCGCGCGTACGCGACGCGAACGAGCCCGCGGGGTGGCCCGGTATCGTCGCCGGCTCGGGCTGCCGGGCGTCGACCGCCGGGACCGGGCAGCCGGGACGAACCGACAGGGGACCCGGCGGGGCCGGGCCCCCCTCCCCCGGCGGCAGGCTCCGGAGCCCCTCCGGAGCGGAGAGGCGATCGTGCCGGAGTCACCGCCGCCAGCCCCCAGTGACGTCGTCCGCCGGCTGCGGGCGGCCGGGTGTGTGTTCGCCGAGTCCGAGGCCCGGCTGCTGTGCGAGGCGGCCGGCTCGCCCGCGGAGCTCGACGCCATGGTCGAGCGCCGGGCCGCAGGCGAGCCGCTCGAGCACGTGGTCGGCTGGGCGGAGCTCTGCGGGCTGCGGATCGCGGTCGGTCCCGGCGTCTTCGTGCCCCGTCGCCGCACCGAGCTCCTCGCCGAGCGGGTCGCCGCGCTCGCGACTCCGGGCGCCGTGGTCGTCGATCTCGGTTGCGGCGCGGGCGCGATCGGCGCGGTCGTGCTCGCCCGCCAACCGGGCGTCGAGCTGCACGCGGTCGACATCGAGCCGGCCGCGGTCGCGTGCGCCTGCCGGAACCTCGGCGGTCTCGACGCACGCGTCTACGCGGGCGACCTGTTCGCGCCGCTGCCCGTCGCGCTCCGGGGTCGGATCGACGTGCTGGTCGCCAACGGGCCGTACGTGCCCACCGACGAGATCCGGTTGCTCCCGGCCGAGGCCCGGGAGCACGAACCCCGCGTCACGCTCGACGGCGGTGCCGACGGGCTCCGCGTCCTGCGCCGGGTCGTCGGCGACGCACCCACGTGGCTGGCGCCCGGGGGCTCGGTGCTGGTCGAGACGAGCGCCGAGCAGGCGCCCGCGCTCGTCGACATCGTGACCCGCGCCGGCCTCGACCCGCGGGTCGTCCACGACGACGGTCTCGACGCGACCGTCGTCGTGGGCACCCGTCCGGCCCCGCTGCACTAGACGCGGAGCGGCGCCGTGCTCCGGTTGAGCCAGGTGAGGTCGGCGGCGCGGTCACCCACCACTTCGAGCGCGTCGAGCCGGGCGATGTCGGCCTCGGTGAGCGGGACGTCGACGGACGCGAGGTTCTCCTCGAGGTACTCGATGCGCTTCGTGCCCGGGATCGGTATGACGTCGGGCCCCTTCGCGAGCAGCCACGCCAGCGCGACCTGTCCGGGAGTGACGCCGTGCGCGTCGGCGATCGCGCGCACGACCCCGACCGACGTCAGGTTGGCGTCGAAGGCGCCGTTGCCGAAACGGGGAAAGTTCCGCCGCATGTCGCCGGGGGCCAGATCCGCGACCTTGGTGATGGTGCCGGTGAGCGCGCCGCGGCCCAACGGGCTGAACGGCACCAGCGCGATGCCGAGCTCCCGACATGTCGGCAGGATGTCGGCTTCGACGTCGCGGGTCCAGAGCGACCACTCGCTCTGCAGCGCCGCGATCGGATGGACCGCGGCGGCGCGGCGGATCGTGTCGACCGACGCCTCCGAGAGCCCGAGGTGGAGCACCTTGCCCTCGGCCACGAGCTCGGCCATCGCGCCGACGGTCTCCTCGATCGGCACGTCGAGATCCGCGCGGTGCTGGTAGTAGAGATCGACGTGGTCGAGCTTCAGTCGGCGCAGCGACTTCTCGAGCGCGGACCGCACGTACTCGGGCGCGCCGTTCACGACCGCCGGACGCCCGTTGGCCGGCGGCGAGATGATCCCGAACTTGGTCGCGACCACGACCTCGTCGCGGCGCTCGGCGATGGCCTCGCCGACCACGATCTCACTCGGGCCGTAGACGTCGGCGGTGTCGAGCAGCGTGCACCCGAGGTCGACGGCGCGGCCGATGACCTCGTTCGGGTCGACGTCGTCGAACCCGCCGAAGACGGGGCTGAAGCTCATGCAGCCGAGGCCGATCGCGCCGACGACCGGGCCGTCGGTGCCGAGCGTTCGGGTGGGAATCGTCATCGTGTCCTCCACGGTGTTGGCAGGGCGGGCGAATCCTGGTCGGCAGGCGGATCCGACGGATCCGGGATCAGGCGAGCGGGGCGAGCGCGTCGGCCAGCGGCGTGAGCACCGACGGCCCGAGCGGCGGGAGCAGGTAGATGATCGCGAGGTCGAGCCCGACCGCCTCGAGCGCCTCGACCTCGTCGACGACGGCGCCGATCTGGTCGGCGGCGCGCAGCCACACGTGGCTGGAGAGCGTGATCTCGGCCGGGTCGCGCCCGACGTCGGCGCAGTGCGCGTGCAGCACGTCGCGCTTGTGCGCGAACTCGGCCGGGCCGCCGGCGACGTTGTTCCAGTGCTGCGCGTACTTCGCCGCGGTCAGCAGCGTGCGCTGCTCTCCCCCGCCGCCGATGCAGATCGGCGGGTGCGGTCGCTGCGGTCCCTTGGGCTCGTTGCGCGCCGACTCGAGCTGGTAGTAGCGGCCGTCGAAGTCGGTGGTCTCCTGCGAGAGCAACCCGATGATCACCTGGCAGGCTTCCTCGAAGCGGTCGCTGCGTTCACGCGGCGTCCCCAGCTCGATGCCGTAGGCGCCCGACTCCTCCTCGTTCCAACCCGCGCCGATCCCGAGCTCCAGACGGCCGGCGCTGATGATGTCGACGGCGGCGGCCATGTTCGCGAGCACGGCCGGATGGCGGTAGTGGATGCCGGTCACGAGCGTGCCGAGGCGGAGCCGGGTCGTCGCCTGGGCCAGCGCGGCGAGCGGCATCCAGCCCTCGAGGCACGGGCCCGACGAGTCGCCGTGGATCGGATAGAAGTGGTCGAAGAGCCAGCCCGACTCGAACAGCTCGATGTCGTCGGCCGCCTTCCAGATCGCGAGCATCTCGGCCCACGTCGTGTTCTGCGGTGCGGTCTTGAACGCGAAGCGCATGCGGTCTCCTCGGCGGGTGCGGGCGGGTGGGCCGGGTGGAGGGCGGACTCCCCCGAGATGGTCGGCGGGCCATCCCCGACCCCCACGCGTGCTGGCGCCGACTATACGGAGGTGCCTCCGGTTCACCAAATGCCAGTGACGGCGCACGTCGATGCCGCGCGACAGGGCGGGCCCGTTCCCGGCTAGCGGTTCGGCGCCGCCGCAGTCCCGAGCAGGCCGACGGCCTCGTTCTGCTGATCGGAGAACAACACGCTCACCGACTCCCCCACCGTCCGCGAGGTGGCCGCGGGGTCGGCGAGCGACGCGGTGCGCGGCTGGCCGTCGAGCGTGAAGCGGACGGTGACCGAGCCGGTGTCGAGCGCGGTGACCGTGCCCGGGATGATCCGGTACACCGGGCCGCCGGGGCTGAAGGTCGACGTCACCGGCTGGGGGCTGCCCGTGCCGTCGGAGTGGTGCGTCGCCCCCGAGAGGCCGGTGACGATCACGATCAGGAGCATGAGGACGATGAGCCCGAGCGCGAAGGGGTGGTTGCCGGCGAACTCGCCGAAGAAGCCGAAGAGCCCGCCCGTGGCCCGGACCGGCGGCGGCGGGGGTGGCTCGGGCGCGAGGTCGGACGAAGCCGCGGCGGTGGACGACGACGCGGCCGACGTGCGGAACCGCGGCTCGCTCGCCCGGGGGCCGTCGCCCACGAGCGCGCGCCGGTAGACGTCGTAGTCGCGCCGTCGCGCCGGATCGGAGAGCACCTCGTGCGCGGAGCTCACCCGCGCGAAGCGCGCGGAGGCCGACGGATCGCCGGGGCGCACGTCGGGGTGCAGCTGCTTCGCGAGGGCCCGGTACCGCCGGCTCACGTCGTCGGAGGTGGCGTCCTTCGCCACGCCGAGCTCGGCGTAGTAGTCGACGGCGCGCCACTCGCTGGGAAACCTGCTCGCCACACACACCTCGGGGCCCGGGACGCACACAGCCTAGGCACCCGGGTCCCGACCCTCACGGCGACGGGCTCACGCCCGCCGGCTCCCGGGCCGGCTCGAGGAGCTCATCGGGGTCCGACGGCCGCGCCCGACAGCGTGCTGATGAGGACGATCACCGCCGCCACGACGATCATGACGAACGCGAACGGGTACCGGCTGGCGAACTCGGCGATGAACCCCGACCGGCTGCGGCGCGGCGGGGTGGGGTTCGACTGCCGGGGCGCAGGCCCGCGTGGGTACCTCGCCGGCGGGCGGCGCGCCTCGGGCGCACCCCGGAGCCGGGGCTCGCGGGGCCCGCGGTCGCCGAGCAGGGACCGGCGGTAGACGTCGTAGTCGTGGCGACGGACCGGGTCCGCGAGCACCTCGTGGGCCGCGCTGACCCGCGAGAAGCGGGCGGCCGCGGTCGGGTCGCCCGGGCGCACGTCGGGGTGGAGCTGCTTCGCGAGCGCGCGGTACTGGCGGCTCACGTCGTCGAACGACGCGTCCTTCTCCACGCCGAGCTCGGCGTAGTAGTCCACGTTGCGCCACTCACTGGGGAGTCGATTCGCCACAGGCACCTCGGGGCCGCTGGTTCCGGGCAGCCTAGGCAACCGCGTGCGCCGGCCACGGCGCGCGATTGTGCGCCCACAGGCCCGGGCTTGGCATCATCTCTCCCCCATGCCGAGACCGCGATGACCCAGACCCTCCGGCTCCGGCGCTGGCAGAAGCGCGCCCTCGAGGCGTTCGACGCCCGCCCGGGCGCCGATTTCCTCGCGGTCGCGACCCCCGGCGCGGGCAAGACCACGTTCGCGTTGGCGGCGGCGCGCCGGTCGTTGTCGGCCGGTCAGGCCCGACGCGTGATCGTGGTCACGCCCACCAGCCACCTGAAGCACCAATGGGCCGACGCGGCCGCCGGCCTCGGCCTGCACCTCGAGTCGGAGTGGTCGACACGGGGCCGGCTCCCCGCCGACATGCACGGCGTGATCGTCACCTACCAGCAGCTCTCGTCGAGTGCGGCGGCGCTGCGGGGCCTGGCCGAGGGCTCCTTCGCGATCTTCGACGAGATCCACCACGCGGGCGACGAACGGGCGTGGGGTGACGCGGTGCGGGTGGCGTTCGAGCCCGCGGTGTGCCGCCTCTCGCTCTCGGGCACGCCGTTCCGCTCCGACACCGCCGCGATCCCGTTCATCCGCTATGTCGACGACGAGGCCCGGGCCGACTTCGAGTACGGCTACGGCGACGCGCTGATCGACGGCCGGGTCGTGCGGCCCGTCTACTTCCCCCGCGTCGACGGCCTCATGGAGTGGACCGCGGCCGACGGCACCCTCTACTCCCACACCTTCGCCGACCCGCTCGCCGCCGCGCAGGTGGGCCAGCGCCTCCGCACCGCGCTCTCCCCCACCGGCGACTGGCTGCCGGCCATCCTCGTGCGGGCCCACCAGCAGCTGCTCGCGCTCCGGGCCGAGGAGCCGGGAGCGGGCGGCCTGATCATCGCCACCGACCGCGAGCACGCCCGGGCCATCGCCGCACTCCTGCGCGAGCGCACCGGCGTGCGGCCGGTGGTGGCCACGTCCGACGACCCGAAGGCGTCCGACGCCATCGCCCGCTTCGCGGCGGGCGACGCGCCGTGGATCGTGGCCGTGCGCATGGTGTCCGAGGGCGTCGACATCCCGCGCCTGCGCGTCGGCGTCTACGCGACCACCACCACGACCGAGCTGTTTTTCCGCCAGGCCGTCGGCCGCCTGGTGCGGTGGACCCGACCGCCGACCCCCACCGACGACAACGCCGCGCACATCTTCATCCCCGACGACGTGCGCCTGCGCACCTGGGCCCTCGGCATCGCGCAGCAACGCACCCACTCGCTGAAGCGCAAGGAGCAGGACGAGGCCACCGAGCTCGAGGCCGCCCGCTTCGACGACCGCGACGCGGCCGCGGCGGCCGAGGAGCCGGCCGGCGAGCCGCAGATGTCGCTGTTCGCCCCGATCTCGGCGACCGTGCTCGACGAGGAGGCCGCGGTCCTCGCCCCGGTCGGGCCCCACCGGGTCGACCCCGGCGCCGACGAGCACGACCCGTCGCTCGAGATCTCACTCGGCCCCGCACCCCCGCTCCCCGGCGGCGCGGCGGTCGGCGACGGCACCGACGGCGTCGCCCGCCGCGAGGTCCGACGGCGCCTGCGCGAGCGCAACACCGATCGGACCCGCGACCTCGCCCAGCGCACCGGTCTCACCCACGCCAAGATCAACGCCGAGCTCAACAAGCTCGCCGGCATCGAGACCGTGCGCGGCTCCACCATCGAGCAGCTCGAACGCCGCCTCAAAGCCGCCGACACCTGGATCCAGACCCTGCGAGGGGCGACCACCCGGCCCCCCCGCGTCCCTTGACCTTGACCTGCCCAGGGGTGTTGCGCAGCAACTAGGAGAACTGGCTCGCCAGGGCCTGGAGGCTGGGCGCGAAGTAGTAGGCGCCGCTGACGGGGGTGCTGAAGTCGGTGAGCTGGTCGTGCAGGCCGTCGCCGGAGACGCCGAACATGCGGGCGAGCATCTTGTCGAAGCGGGTCGGGTCGGCGCTGAAGGCGAGGAAGTAGAGACCCGCCTCCCGCACGGTGCCGTAGGGCGTCGAGCGGCGGAACAGCTCGAGCTCCGCGCCGTCCTCCTCGATCACCACACGCGCGATGTGCGCGGTGGCCGGCTTCACGGCGTCGGCGAGCTCGACGCTGTCGGGCTTCGTGCGGCCGATCACGCCTTCCTGGTCGGCCTGGCTCAGGCGGTGGAACCGGTCGAGGTCGTGCACCCACTTCGACGCGATCACGAAGCTGCCCCCGGCCCCGGTCTCCCCGTCCGGGATGATCGCCACCTCCGGCGCCTCGAAGACCGGCGGGTTCTCGGTGCCGTCGATGAATCCGGTGAGGTCGCGGCTGTCGCGGTAGACGAAGGCGGCCTGCTCCAGCGCGAGCACCGCGCACGTCGACAGCGCGTGGGCGACGGCCCGCGCGGTGTCGAGGAGGATGTCGGGGCCGGTGCCGTGGATCCAGACCCACACGTCGTGCTGGGTCGCGGGCATCCCGCGCCCGTTGCCCTGCACGCCGGTGAACGGCGCGAGCACGTCGGGGGCTTGCGCGGGCGCGATCCGGCGCCAGAGATCGGCGCCGAAGCCCAGCACGATGTTCTCGCCGCCCGCGGTGACCGGCGGCTCCCGCAGCCCGCGCAACGCATCGATCACCGCGGCCGGCTCGGTGCCGGGCAGCAGGTCGAACTCGAGGTGGTGGTGCGATCGGGTCCCGAGGGCGAAGATCCCCGGCTGCGCGTCGGCCATGGCGTGAATCTAGGCGCCCGGCCGGGCCCGGAACCCCGACCTTGCCCCGCCCTACGCGGCCGGGTTGCCGCGCCCGTAGCGGCGGCGGTACTTGCGCTCGACCCACCGGGAGCGCGACGCCCAGATCAGGATCACACCGCAGAGGAAGAGCTTGATCGCGACGATCCAGAGCGTCACGTCGCGCGCCGTCGTGTCCTCGTTGAGCGTGATCCGCTGCGGGTCGGTCTTCTCGTAGACGATGTCGACGTGCTGCCCGGCCGTGTACTTCGCGGCGCCGCTGTTGGTGTAGTTCGGAGGATTCGCCGCGACCACCCGGCCGTCGAACGTGGTGAACCGGAGACGCAGGCCATCAGCCGTCTTCACGACGGTCGACCGCGCGCCCAGCCCGTGATCCCAGAGCGCGTTCTCGTCCCGGGTGACCTGCACCCGCCAGGCCCCGACGACCAGGCCGATGACGACGAGCGCGATGCCGAACGCCAGCAGCCGGCCCCGCGGGAAGCGCTTCGGCGGGAGCGTGGGGATGGTCGGCGGCGCCGGCCGGCGGACCGGCGCGCGCACCGCGCCCTCCGCCCCGTAGCCCGGGGCCCGCCACTCGGTGCCGTTGAGGCTGCGCGGGCCCGCGAGCCGGGTGCGGTCGTAGTCGACCCGCCGCTGGGGATCGCCGAGGACGTCGTGGGCGACGCTGATGCGCTTGAAGCGCTCGAGCGACTCCGGGTCGTCGGGTCGCAGGTCGGGGTGCAGCTGCTTCGCGAGGGTTCGGAACGCGTCGTCGATCTCGGCCGCGTCGGCGGTGGGTTGCACGCCGAGGATGCCGTAGTAGTCGGTTGCGAACCATTCGCGCGGGGGCACGGTCGCCATCCTGTCTGCGGTGCACGCCGGTCCCCGGGAAGTGAGGTCGGGCCCGGGGATCACCCATGGTACGGCGCACGGCGAGGAGCCGGATGGTCGCCGTCGGGGTGCCTCACGTCACGTCGCCGGCCCCCCGGAGACCTCGCTGCTCACGTCTCGTAGGCGTCGATCGGCGGGCAGGCGCACATGACGTTGCGATCGCCGTAGGCGCCGTCGATGCGACTGACCGGCGGCCAGTACTTCGCGGCCCGCAGCTCCGGCACCGGGTACGCCGCCGACTCCCGCGAGTAGCTCCGGGCCCAGTCGTCGGCCACCACGTCCTCGGCGGTATGGGGTGCGTGGCGCAACACGCTGTCGTCGATGGTCACCTCGCCGCGTTCGACCGCGGCGATCTCGGCCCGGATCGCGAGCATGGCGTCGCAGAAGCGGTCGAGCTCGGCCTTGCCCTCCGACTCGGTCGGCTCGATCATCAGGCTGCCGGCCACCGGGAACGAGACCGTGGGCGCGTGGAAGCCGTAGTCGATGAGCCGCTTGGCCACGTCGTCGACCGTGACCCCGGTGTCGTGGGTGAGGGGCCGCAGGTCGAGGATGCACTCGTGGGCCACCCGGCCGTGCTCGCCGGAGTAGAGCACCGGGAACGCCGGCGCGAGCCGCGCCGCGACGTAGTTGGCGTTGAGGATCGCGACCTGCGTCGCGTGGGTGAGGCCGTCGGCGCCCATCATCGTGATGTAGGCCCACGGGATCGGCAGGATGCCCGCGCTGCCCCACGGTGCCGCGCTGATCGCGCCGACGCCGGTGGCCGGGCCCGCGCTCGCGACCAGCGGGTGGTTCGGCAGGTACGGCGCGAGGTGCGCGCGCACGCCGATGGGGCCGACGCCCGGACCGCCACCGCCGTGGGGGATGCAGAACGTCTTGTGCAGATTCAGGTGGGAGACGTCGGCGCCGAACCTGCCCGGCTTGGCCAGCCCGACGAGTGCGTTGAGGTTGGCGCCGTCGACGTAGACCTGCCCGCCGTACTCGTGCACGAGCGCGCACACCTCGCGGATGTGGCCCTCGAACACGCCGTGGGTCGACGGGTACGTGACCATGAGGCACGCGAGATCCTCCGCGTGCTCGGTGGCCTTCAGCTTCAGGTCGTCGAAGTCGACGTTGCCGCGGTCGTCGCACGCGACCACCACGACCTTCATGCCGGCCATCACCGCGCTGGCGGCGTTGGTGCCGTGGGCGCTGCTCGGGATCAGGCAGATGGTGCGGGCCGAGCCACCCGACGCGCGGTGGAACGCACGGATGGCGAGAAGGCCGGCGAGCTCGCCCTGCGACCCGGCGTTGGGTTGCAGCGACACCGCGTCGTAGCCGGTGAGCTCGGCGAGCCAGCGCTCGAGGTCGGCGAAGAGCTCCGCGTAGCCGGCGGCCTGGTCGACCGGGGCGAACGGGTGCAGGCCACCGAACTCGGGCCAGGTGATCGGCTCCATCTCGGTGGTCGCGTTGAGCTTCATCGTGCACGACCCGAGCGGGATCATCGAGCGGTCGAGCGCGATGTCCTTGTCGGCGAGCCGGCGCAGATACCGCAGCATCTCGGTCTCGGAGCGGTAGCGGTGGAAGACCGGGTGCGTGAGGTAGTCGGAGGTGCGGGCGCGGGCGTCGGGCCACGACGGCGCGAGCGCCGCGTCGCTCCCGGACGCGTCCTCGCCCACGATGCCGAACGCGCTGAGCACCGCGTCGACGACCGCCGGGGTCGTCGTCTCGTCGAGCGCGATCCCGAGGGTGTCGGCGTCGACCTCGCGGAGGTTGATCCGCAGCTCCCGCGCCCCGGCCGCGATCGCGGCGGCTCGGCCCGGCACCCGTACGGTGACGGTGTCGAAGAACGCGGCGTTGAGAACCTCCACTCCCCCGTCGCGCAGGCCGGCCACGAGCGCGCGGGTGAGGCGGTTGACCCGGCGGGCGATCGCCTCGAGCCCCTCGGGCCCGTGGTACGCCGCGTAGAGCCCGGCGATGATCGCGAGCAGCACCTGGGCGGTGCAGATGTTGCTCGTGGCCTTCTCGCGGCGGATGTGCTGCTCGCGCGTCTGGAGCGCGAGCCGCAGCGCGGGACGGCCCGCGTCATCGACCGAGACGCCGACCAGCCGGCCCGGCATCGTGCGCTTCTGCGCGTCGCGCGTCGCGAGGTAGCCGGCGTGCGGGCCGCCGTAGCCGAGGGGCACGCCGAAGCGCTGCGACGTGCCGACCACGAGGTCGGCGCCGAGATCGCCCGGCGCCTGGAGCACGGTGAGCGCGAGGAGGTCGGCGGCGACGACCACGAGCGCGCCCTGCCCGTGCGCGGACCCGATGGCGGGCGCGAGGTCGCGCACCTCGCCGCCGGTCCCCGGGTACTGCAGCAACACGCCGAACACGTCGGCCGCCGGGAGCTCGGCCCAGGGGTCGGCGACGACCACGTGCAGGCCGAGCGGTTCGGCCCGGGTGCGGACGACGTCGACGGTCTGGGGATGCGCGTCGGCGTCGATCACGAACGTGTCGCCGGCCTTGGGGTTGACCCGGTGGAGCATGGTCATCGCCTCGGCCGCCGCGGTGGCCTCGTCGAGCAGCGACGCGTTGGCGAGGTCCATGGCCGTGAGGTCCGAGATCATGGTCTGGAAGTTGAGCAACGCCTCGAGCCGGCCCTGGGAGATCTCGGGCTGGTAGGGCGTGTACGCCGTGTACCAGGCCGGGTTCTCGAGCACGTTGCGGCGGATGACGGCGGGCGTGATCGTGTCGGAGTAGCCGCAGCCGATGAGCGACGTGAAGACCCGGTTGCCACCGGCGAGCTCCCGGAGCGCGGCGAGGGTCTCGGTCTCGGACCGGGCCTCGGGGAGGTCGAGCGGCTCCGGGTTGCGGATCGCGGCCGGCACCGCCTGCTCCGCGAGCTCGGCCAGCGACGCCAGACCGAGGACGTCGAGCATCGCCTGCTGCTCGGCCGCGTCGGGGCCGACGTGCCGGGCGACGAACGCGCCGACCTGCACTCCGCGGCTCGGTCCGCTCGCGACTCCGCTGCTCGATCCGCTCGCGACTCCGCTGCTCGATCCGCTCGCGGAAACCTCTGTCATTCCGACTCTCCCTGTCGTGCGGGCGTGGTTGCCCATTCTCGCGGACCGGGCGCGGATGCCGACGCCTCGGAGCTGGCGTTTCAGGCGGGGCGGAACGGGGGCTTGGTGACGACCGCGGGGGCCGACCGGCCCCGGATGTCGATCGTGACCGCGGTGCCGGGCTCCACGGCCGGGTCGAGGAACGCCAGCGCGATCCCCCGGTTGAGCGCGGGCGAGAAGTTGCCGCTGGTGACCTCGCCGACGGCCCGGCCGTCGACGAGCACCGGGCAGCCGGCCCTCGGGATCTGCCGGCCGTCGACCACCAGCCCGGTCAGCTTCCGGCGCACGCCCCGCGCCTTCTCCGCCGCGAGCGGGGCCCGGCCCCGGAAGTCGCCCTTGTCCCACCGGACCACCCAGCCGAGTCCGGCCTGCAGCGGGGTGATCCCCTCCCCCAGCTCGTGCCCGTGCAACGGCAGCCCCGACTCGAGCCGCAACGTGTCGCGGGCGCCGAGCCCGGCGGGCACGATCCCGGCGGCGAGGAGCTCGCGCCAGACCGTGGCCGCGGCGGCCACCGGCACCTGGAGCTCGACGCCCTCCTCACCCGTGTACCCCGTGCCCGCGACCACACAGGTGACCCCGGCGTGGTCGAGCGCACGGACCGCGAAGCGCTCCACCGCCGCGGCCTCGGGCCAGAACGTCGCGAGCTGCTCGCGGGCGGTCGGTCCCTGCACCGCGAGCACGACGCGCGTCGCGGTGATGTCGTCGACCGTCGTGCCGCCGGCGCCGTCGTCGGCGCGGGCCACCGCCTCCTCGAGCGCGGCGACGATGGGCGCGGTGTTGGACGCGTTGGGCATCACGAGGAAGTCGTCCGCCGCGAGCCACCACACGATGATGTCGTCCGTCACGTGCGCGTCGTCCGGGTCGAGCAGGTGCGTGTACTGCGCCCGCCCGGGGCCGATGCGACCGAGGTCGTTGGTGAGCGCCCACTGCAGCGCCGCGAACGCCGCGGGGCCCCGCACCTCGACCGAGCCGAGGTGCGACACGTCGAACACGACCGCGATCTCGCGGCAGGCCCGGTGCTCCTCGAGCACGCTCGTGTACTGGATCGGCATCTCCCAGCCGCCGAACGGCACCATCCGGGCGCCGAGGGCACGGTGCTCGGCGTCGAGCGGACTGACGCGCATGGCTTCGTCGGTCTGCTGGTCAGTCACCGGGCCAGCATACGGTCCGGACCACCGGCGGCTTCGGCTCGGGGCGGCCCGGTTACAGTCCGCGGATGCAGCGATCCGACGTCAGCCGCTACGCCCTCGCGCTCGTGATGGCCGGCGCCGGCATCTCCCACTTCGTGGTGCCCACCTACTACGAGCGGATCATCCCGCGCGCCCTCGGCAACGAGCGGCTGCTCGTGGAGGCCAGCGGGGTCGTCGAGCTCGGCTGTGCCGCGCTGCTCGCCAACCGGCGCACCGCGAAGCTCGGCGGATGGGCGTCGGTCGCGCTGCTCGTGGCGGTCTTCCCGGCCAACGTGCAGATGGCGCTCGACGGCGGCGTGGCCGACGCTTCGTTCCCGGCCAACTCGGCCGCGGCCTCGTGGGCCCGCCTGCCGCTGCAGATTCCCCTGATCTGGTGGGCCGCGACGATCGCGCGTTCCAGCGCCACGGTCTGAGGGCTGCACGGGGCGCTGACCAGCCGCTATAGCTTCACAGCGACTCACGTCGCCGCTCATCGGTTCTCGACGTATCGGGGACTTGAGGGACTCCGCTGGCTCGACTGGGGTACGACCGGGCCCCGCGTATCACCTTTGGCCAGGACGTACTCAGGCACCTCGCGGGTCAGCGAGTGCACGTCCGCGTAATGAGCCAAACGGCCCATTCTCGAGCTGCCTGGTCCCCCGTCACAATCGGGTCGACGTGTACACGAGCCGCGGCGCACCTCATCGAACCGTGGGGCCGTCCCAGTTAGGAGACCCCCGATGTCGTATTCCGTATACGCCTATATGTGGCTCGCATGTGGCGCGCTTGGATGGTTCATCGGAGCTCACAAAGACAAGGGCTTCCTCGGTGCCGTTCTCGGCCTTGCCCTCAGCGTCATCGGTGTCGTCATCATCGCGATCGTTGTGGCAGTGAGTAAGGCCCCAAAGCGTCCCGTCAGCCAGCCACGCTGACCCGACCCATGGAGGGCCGTATCCAAACTCAGGACGGCAGCTTCCTGCGG
>JADGOM010000024.1 GCA_017882925.1 Acidimicrobiia bacterium
TCGTGGTGGAGGCCCAGCTCGACGATGGCCGCGGTCTCGGCGTCGATCGGCGCCGACAGGAGCGCGCACATCGCGTCGTCGATGCGTCGGCGGTAGTCGCCGACCTCGGCCGCGCCCGGACGCGACAAGAGCCCGCGCTCGGTCCGCTGGTGCCGCTCGCCGACGGCTTCGTAGTAGCTGTTGAAGAGGTAGCGGTAGGTGGGGTCGACGCCGGCGACGTCGATGCCGCGCGGTCCGAGCACGAACGTGTCGAAGAACCACGTCGTGTGCGCGCGGTGCCACTTGGTCGGGCTGACATCGGGCATCGACTGGATGGTCTGGTCCTCGGCGGAGAGGGGCTGCGCGAGCAGCTCGGTCTGATCGCGTACGGACATGAATCGACGGAGCAGGTTCGACGGGCTCGGGATCGGTGAGGCGGTCACACGGCACTCCTCGGTTCGTCCGGAACGGTCCGGCGCGGCCCCAACGTGGCCTGAACCGGCGCTCCGACTTCCGGGGACGATAGGCCCGGTCTGGGGCACGATACGCCGGTAGCCCCGTGAGGTCTCGGCGCCGTTGCGCGGTTGTCCCGTGGCTCCCGAACGGCACGAAGGATTCACTTGGGGTTCAGGAAGCTGTAGGCCCGGCGCCGGTTCGCTCGTGGTGGTCGTCGCGGGTCGCCGGTCGGCGACCATGGGTCGACCACTCCCATCGGGTCGAATCAGTCCGTGCCCGCGGGAACGCTCGCGGCCCGTTCCTGGTAGCCCACCCGGATCATCACGCGAGCGCCACCTGACAGTCGGAACGCGACGCCGTCCATCACGTCGGAAGCTCAGCGCCGGATTGCTCCGCCACCATGTAGGCGGCGTACCAGTCGGGCCAGTTCGCGTCGGCCTCGCCGATCCGGGCCTCGTGCTCGCCGTGGGCGGCCGCAGCACGCCGGAGCGCGCTCGCCAGATCACCGACCGAGCCGAACGTGGTCGTCCCCGGGTCGATGCGACCGGGGAGTCGGTTCGTGATCTCCTGCAGCTTCCAGTCGTTCCCGTCAGGGTCGCTGAACGCCGCGAACGACGCGTAGGTGCGCCGCTGCGGATCGGGGCCGCTCGCCCGTGCGGCGGGGGTGAAGCGGTTGTAACCGCCGCCGGCGTCGTGGAAGACCCCGCTCGTCTCCACGCCGTCGCCGACGAGCTCGGTATTCGCCGCCTCGATGTCGGAGACGACGAGGAGACCCTGCGCAGTGCCGGGAGCAGCCGACGTGAGGCCCGTGCCGAACTGGATCGAGCACCCGGAGCCCGGGGGCGTGAGCTGGACCACCCGGAGGTCACCGCCGCCGCCGTCCGCGTCCAGCCTCCATCCGAGGCTCTCGTAGAACTCCTTGGCACGGTCCACATCCGAGACGGGGATGACGACGGCCTCGAGCTTCATGTCGGCGGTTCCGACGGTCGCATCACTGGTCTGGTTGCTGCGGGTCTCGGTAGTGCTCACTCCTGCCTCCTCGGGTTGGTTCAACGACACCGTCGTACTCCGGCTGGACCCGTCGCACCAGTGGGCCCTCCGGTCGTTCCCCGGGCCAGAGATCATGCCCATGACGCATTGGAGTGCTACCGGCGCGACGGGCTTCATCCACAACAGGTGAGGCGCCGGAATCCCCGACCGGCTCGGATGGTGCCCGCCAGGGCCGATCGAGCAACGGGGGTGGGGGCATGGGCGACGAGGACGACATCGAGCGATCGGTCATCCAGCGCATCGAGGACTTCGACGATCCGGGCCAGGAGTGGCGTCGGCTCTTCTCCGAGCTCTACGGGACGTTCCTCCTGGTGATCGTCGCCGCGGGTGGCGGGATGATGAGCCAGGCGTTCCCCAACACGATCAGCCGGCAGGCGGCCGTCGTCGCACCCGGGCTCATGGTGATGGGGGTCATCCTCTTCATGGGCCGCGTCTCGGGCGCACACCTGAACCCCGCGGTGAGCATCGCGTTCGCGCTCCGGCGCGACTTCCCGTGGTGGCGGGTCCCCGGCTACATCGCGGTGCAGCTCGCGGGCGCGACCCTCGCGTGCCTGTTCCTCCGCGCGGTGATCGACGTCTCGGCCAAGTACGGCTCCAACTACCCGGCCCACGGCTACTCGTCGGGCGCCGCGTTCTGGATGGAGGCGCTGCTCACGCTCGGACTGGTGAGCGTGATCCTCGGCACCGCGTCCGGCGCCCAGAACGTCGGCGTCTTCGGCGCGATCGCCGTCGGCGGCTACATCGCGCTCGCGGGGTTGTGGGGGAGCCCGATCTCCGGCACGTCGATGAACCCGGCGCGCACGTTCGGGCCCGACCTCGTCGGCCGCGACTTCAGCCAGTACTGGGTCTACGTCGCCGGCCCGCTGGTCGGCGCCGTGGTCGCGGTGGGGGCCGCGTTCATCCTGCGCGGACCCGGCGGCGGCCGCGCCGGATCGGGCGCCGCCCAGGGCGTCCTCCGCACCCGGCTCGACCGCCCCGACCAGGCGTAGCCAGGGAGCTTCGGGACGGATGGGTCAGAGGGTGCGGCCGGTCGCGACCGCGAGGAGCTGGCGCATGGTGGCGGCGTCGTGGTGGGGGGCCGCGCCCACCCGGCCGTCGAGATGCGCCCGCGTCACGCGGACCCGCAGCGCGCCGGGCCGGATCTCCAGCCGCACCGGCGGGTCGAGCTGCATCGACTCGCCGTCGACGCCGGCGGCCACCGGAGCCGACGAGCGCACCTCGAACGACGGCGCGGTCCAGCTCCGGAACCGTTGGGCCCACTCGATGCGCCCGGCCGCCTCGACGGTGACGAGCTGCGCGAGCTCGGCCGGGCCCTGCACGTCGATCGCCACGATGCCGAGCACCCCGCGCGACAGGCTCGGGCGACGGCCGGCGGCGCCGAGACGGGCGAGCTCGTAGGGGTTGTTGGACACCAGCAGCAGCGGGGCCGACTGCTCGGATTCGCCCTCGGGGCCGGTGAAGCGCAGGTCGAACGGCTTCGCGTCGGGCCCGAGCAGCTCCGGCAGCATCTGCGCCGCGGTCGCCAGCTTCTGGTCGCGGTACGAGTCCGACTGCACGATCTCGGCGTAGACGCCGAAGGACACGTTGTTCATGAACACCCGGCCGTTGACGACGCCGAGGTCGATCCGGCGCTCCCAGCCGTCGACGAAGGCGTCGAGCGCGCCGGTCACGTCGTTGCGGTCGACGCCCACGTCGAGCGCGAAGTGGTTGCGCGTCCCGGCCGGGATGCAGACGAAGGCCACGCCGTGCTCCATCGCGACCTCGGCGACGAGCGCCTGCGTGCCGTCGCCGCCGGCCGCGCCGATCACGTCGGCGCCCGCTTCGACGGCGGACCGGGCGAGGGCCCGCAGGTCGTCGCCCGCCTCGAGCATCACCGGCTCGATCCCGCGCGTGCGGGCCTCCTCGACCAGGTGGTGCTCGGCGACCTTGCCGCCGCCCGACTTCGGGTTGAGGAAGACCACGCCCCGGGTCGCGGGGCCGACGCGCACGGAGTTGCCGGTGTTGGTGCCGCGCAGCGCCGATCGGGCGCAGAGCGCGGCGCACGCGTCGAGCGCGACGACCACGACGATGCCGGTCACCGAGTGCGCCACCACCAGCACGATGCCGACGAGCACGGTGAAGACGACGGCGCCGGATGCGGCCGCGACCCGGACCACGCCGCGCCGGGTGATCGCGTACCAGCCCGCGAAGATCGCGAGCACCGCGCCGATCACCCCGAACGCGATCGCGCCGGGATGCCGGAGCAGGAACGCGAGCGCGGCGACCGGGGTGAGGGCCGCGGCCGCGAGCGCGACGCAGGCGGTCAGCCGCCGGCTCATGATCCGACCGGTCACTCCGCCGGGAGGAGGCCGAGCTGCTCGATCAGGTCGACCTCGTTCCAGTACTGGCGCACCTTGGCGATCTTGCCGCCGCGGAGCTCGAGGATCATGACGCCCCTCAGCTCGATGTCGATGTCGGTCGCTTCGATCTCGTACTCGTCGACGACGATCGGGCCGGTGTGGCGCGCCGCGATCGTCCACTCCGCGATCACCTTGTCGCCGATGACGTCGACCGGGTCGGCGATGATCGCGACCTCCGAGAACATCCCCTCGCGGTCGCTCAACTCCGCCGCCAGCTCGTCGATGCCCCGGGCGTAGCCGGTGGGCGACCAGGCGACGACGTCGTCGGTCACCAGGTCGCGCAGGCCGTCGAGATCGCCGCTCACCGCGGCGAGCAGCGCCTGCTCCACCAGGTTGCGGCCGTCGATCGTGCTCATGGACCCCCCCATCAGATGCCCAGCAGCTTGGCTTTGGCGGCGGTGAACTCGGCGTCGGTGAGCACACCGCTCGTGTGCAGCGTGGCGAGCCGCTCGATCTCGGCGGTGGTCGGGTCCTGGACCGGCGCGGCCGCGATGGGAGCCGGAGCCGGGGCGGCTTCGACCGGCGCCGGCGCCGGCGCGGCCGCGGTCGCGGCGTAGGCGGCCTGGGCCTGCTCGTTGTAGTTCTGCTGCTCGGAGTGCGCCTTGCCCGCGTGATAGGCGATGCCCGCGGTCGCGGCGCCGGCCGCGAGGCGCATCATCGGCCGGCGCGGGCGGAGGAAGAGTCCCATTCGCTTCGGTCCTTCCGGTGGGGGGCGCCACCGTGCCGGGGCGCCTCGGGGTGGATCGGGTGTGGTCTCCCGGGTGCTCCGGCGGGCCACGTCGTGCGAGTCGCAGTATGCCGGTCGTTCCCGGGATGCGACTCACCCGCTCCGGGTGATGCCGCGGAATCCGATGTCGTCGGACGACGATGCCGGGAACGGGGCGGCGGCGCGGCTTCCCGAGCCTGCGCTCCCGTCCTAACGTGCGACGACGCGCCCGGACCCGCGGGTCCGCGCCGCCTCCACCGCCAGGGAGCCCGCATGCCCGATCTGCCGTTCGCCGACCGCCGGGACTTCGAGGACGCCGACCGGGGTCTCGTCGGGTCGCTCGTCCCGTGCGTCGTCACCAACGCCGCCGGCGCGGTGATCTGGGACAACGACGCCTACGCGTTCCTCGACGGCGAGTGCCCCGACACCGCGAACCCGAGCCTCTGGCGCCAGAGCCAGCTCGTGGCCAAGCAGGGCCTCTACGAGGTCACCGACGGCATCTACCAGGTGCGCGGTCTCGACCTGTCCAACATGACCCTGGTCGAGAGCGACAACGGCGTCATCGTCATCGACCCGCTGATCTCGGTCGAGTGCGCGGCGGCGGCGTTGGCGCTGTACCGCACGCACCGGGGTGACCGCCAGGTGACAGCCGTCATCTACACCCACGCGCACGCCGACCACTTCGGCGGGGTGCACGGCGTGTACCGGGAGGGCGTGCCGATCATCGCGGGCGACGGCTTCATGGAGGCCGCGGTCGCGGAGAACGTCTACGCGGGCTCGGCGATGACGCGTCGGGCGGAGTACATGTACGGCTCGCAGCTCGAGAAGGGCCCGGCCGGCCAGATCGGCGCCGGGCTCGGGCAGACCACCTCGCTCGGCACGTTCGGCCTGATCCCGCCGACGCTCGACATCACCCACACCGGCCAGGAGGAGACGGTCGACGGGGTGGTCATCCGGTTCCAGATGACCCCGGGCACCGAGTGCCCGGTGGAGATGAACTTCTACTTCCCGCAGAAGCGCGCGCTGTGCCTGGCCGAGAACGCCACGCACAACCTCCACAACATCCTCACCCTGCGCGGCGCGGTGGTGCGCGACCCCCGCATCTGGTCGCGCTACCTGGGGGAGACGATCGACCTGTTCTGCGCCGACACCGACGTGGCGTTCGCGTCGCACCACTGGCCGACGTGGGGAACCGAGCGCATCGTCGAGTACCTCGAGCTCCAGCGCGACCTCTACGCCTACCTGCACGACCAGACCCTGCGGCTGCTCAACCAGGGCTACACGGGGATCGAGATCGCGGAGATGGTGGAGATGCCGCCGGCCCTCGACCGGGCCTGGCACACCCACGGCTACTACGGCTCGGTGAGCCACAACGTGAAGGCCGTCTACCAGCGGTACCTCGGCTGGTTCGACGGCAACCCCGCGCACCTCTGGGAGCACCCGCCGGCCGAGTCCGGGCCGCGCTACGTGGAGTGCATGGGGGGCGCGGCCGCGGTGATCACGAAGGCCAAGCAGTACATCGATGCCGACGACCCGCGGTTCGCGGCCGAGCTGCTCAACCACCTCGTGTTCGCCGACCAGACCAACACCGAGGCGCGGGAGCTGCTGGCCGGCATCTACGACAAGCTCGGCTACGGCGCCGAGAACGGCACCTGGCGCAACTTCTACCTCCAGGGTGCGTTCGAGCTCCGCAACGGGATCGTCGAGACCTCGCTGATCGTGTCGGCGTCTCCCGAGATGATCGGCGCGCTCAGCATCGACCAGCTCTTCGACTCGATCGCGATCCGCATCAACGGGCCGAAGGCGTGGGACGAGCACATCGCCATCGACTGGGTCTTCACCGACCTGGGGCACACCTACCGCACCACGCTGCGCAACGGCGTGCTGATCCAGGACATCGACCCCGACGGCGGCGACGTCGACCTCACGCTCACGCTCACCAAGCTGCAGTTCCTCGGCCTCCTCGGCGGGGCGGCGCTCGACGGCGTGCAGACCACGGGCGACGTCGGCGTGGTACCCCGCCTGCTCGGGGTGCTCGACACCAACAACCCGAGCTTCCCCATCGTCACCCCGTGACGACCGCAGCCAGGAGCGGCCAGTGATCGGTCAGGCAATCGGGGAGCTGCTTCCCTACGCGCTCGGCGTGGCGATCAGCCCCATCCCCATCATCGCGATCATCCTGATGCTGCTCTCGACGCGCGCGGGTGCCAACAGCGCGTCGTTCCTGCTGGGCTGGATCGCCGGGGTCGTGGGCGCGGCGGTCGTCCTCCTCGCGCTCTCGGGCGCGCTCGACACCGGGGACAACGGCGCGCCGTCGAACCAGTCGTCGACCATCAAGCTCGTCCTCGGCGTGCTGCTGATGTTCCTCGCGCTGCGCAACTTCCGGAAGCGGCCGAAGGCGGGGGAGGAGGCGGAGCTCCCGAAGTGGTTGCAGAGCATCGACACGCTCACGCCGGCCAAGGCCGCCGGCCTCGGTGTGCTGCTGTCGGCGGTCAACCCGAAGAACCTGCTGCTGATCGCGGGCGCGATGGTGGCGCTCTCGCAGTACAAGGCGTCGGTCGGTGACGAGGCGGTGGTCGTCGCGGTGTTCACGATCATCGCGATCAGCACGGTCGCCGCGCCCGTGGTGCTCTACCGCGTCGCCGGCGCGAAGGCCCAGCACCTCCTCGACGAGATGAAGGTCTGGCTGGGTCAGAACAACTCGGTGGTGATGGCCGTGCTGCTGCTGGTCATCGGCGTGGTGGTCCTGGGCAAGGGCATCAGCGGGCTCTCGGCCTGAGGCGCGGATGACGAAGGCCCGAGCCCGACCCCTTCCCGACGGTGCAGGCCGCGATCGAGGCGTGCTCGTCCGGCGCCCGTCGCGCCGCGGCTTTCTGGCGCTGGTCGGCGTGGCCCTGCTCGCGGCGTGCTCGTCCGGTGGGAGCAAGGCGTCGACGCCGGTGCACCCGCGCCGGCCTCCCAAGCACCCGTCGAGCACCACCGCGGCCGTCACCAGCACCGCCGGCGCGACCGCGACCCCGGGCCGACCGGGGCACGTCTTCATCGTGATGCTGGAGAACGAGGACGCGAGCAGCACGTTCGGCCCTTCGTCGCCCGCCACCTACCTCACGAAGACGCTCGCGGCGCAGGGCGAGCTGCTGCCGCAGTACTACGGAATCGGCCACGCGAGCCTCGACAACTACATCGCGCAGATCAGCGGGCAGGCCCCGAACCCGAGCACCCGGGGCGACTGCACCCGGTACACCGACTTCGTCGCCACCGGGCCGGTGGGCGCGTACGGGCAGCTCCCCGGCGACGGGTGCGTGTATCCCGCGTCGGTGCAGACGATCGCCGATCAGCTCGACGCCCGGGGCTTGACCTGGCGGGCGTACGAGGAGGACATGGGGAACCTCCCGCCCGAGAGCACGACCTGCGCGCATCCCGCGATCGGCGCGGCCGATCCGACGCTCGCGGCCCGCAAGGGCGACCAGTACGCGACCCGGCACGACCCGTTCGTCTACTTCCACTCGGTCATCGACCGGCCCGCGTGCGCTGCCGACGTCGTTCCGCTCGACCGGCTGACCGCCGATCTCGCGTCCGTCTCCACCACCCCCGACCTCGTGTACATCACGCCCAACCTCTGCCACGACGGGCACGACGCCCCGTGCGTCGACGGGGAACCGGGCGGTCTGGTGTCGGCCGACCGGTTCCTCCAGACGTGGGTGCCGAAGATCCTCGCGTCGCCCGCGTTCGCCCACGACGGGATGCTGGTCGTCGCGTTCGACGAGGCGGAGACCGGCGACGCGACCGCGTGCTGCAACACCCCGCCGGCCCCCAACGCGGCGAAGCCCGGTGGGAGCGGCCCCGGTGGGGGACGGGTCGGCGCGGTGATCGTCTCCCGCTTCGTGCGGCCGGGCACCGTGAACACCACGGCCTACAACCACTACTCGCTGCTCTGCTCGCTCGAGGAGACGTGGGGCCTCGACAAGCTGGGCTTCGCCGGCGCGCCCGGGACCCCGTGCTTCGGTCCCGACGTCTACAACGCGGCCCCTCACCCATAGGCGTTTCCTGAGCACCTGTACGGTGCTCAGGAGACGCATGAGGCTGGTCAGGGAACGGGGACGGCGGTACGGTCCGGTCGCCGCGTGCCGGCGGATCCGGCGCACGCGTCGACCGAGAGGTGGGCCATGTCCGACCACGACGGCCTCGAGCCGCCCGACGCCCAGCGCCCGCTGCGAGTGGCGTGGGACGGCTCGCCGGCCGCCGGAAGCCGGTCGCCGTGGAGGACGCGGGGGATCTCGGCCGCGCTGGTGGTCGTGGTCCTCGTCGCCGTCCCCCTCGCGGTCGTCGCGACCCGCCACCCCCACCGGAAGGTCGCGATCCGCGTCGTGAAGGAGGGCGCGGCGAACACGGTGCTCGACGCGCTCGACGCGACCACCAGCGCGGGCAACTACGACGTGGCGTACGTCGTGCACACGACGCCCGCGACCACCACCACGACGAGTCGGGGCGACAATTGCACCACGGTCTCGAGCGACCAGACCGTCAACGTGTCCTGCTCGGGGGGCGGGGGCGGTCCGCGCCAGCCGGTCGACGTGAGCGGGCGCGGGACCGTGAACCTCGACCCGTACGCCGAGCTCACGGTCTCCAGCGTCAGCGGCTTCGGGGAGATCACGCTGCGCACCGACGGCACCAGCGTCTGGGAGTACGGCGGCGCCGACTACGGCACGGCGCCGGAGATCACCGGCGGCGGCGGCCAGTCGCTCTCCGGCTTCGCGGGGATCGTGGTCTCGACCCTCGGCCCGGGCCCGGGCGCGCTCTCCATGATCGGCCTCGCCAACCCCACCGGCTACCTGCAGCTGGAGAAGGAGGCCGTCATCCGGGCCGAGGCCGCCGGCACCGGAACGGTCGACGGCACCGACGTCACCTACTTCGACGTCTCCGTCGACCTCGCGAAGATCCTCGACGCCCCCGATCTGTCGGCCGGGCAGCAGCAGACGATCAGCGCCGCGCTCCAGCTCCTCGACCGGGCCGGCTACACGTCCACCCACGAGAAGGTCGCCATCGACGCCGCGGGCTTCATCCGGCAGGCCACCGTCGTCTCCCGCTTCGCCGACGGCAGCAGCATGACGCGCACGACGACCCTCTCGAACTACGGGTGTGCCGGCACCGTCGTGATGCCCGGCCGTCCGGTTCCCGCGACCACGGCCGCGGGCCGCTGCGTCAACCCCGACACCACCACGACCACCGCGGCCTCGACGACCGCGCCGGCCACGACCGCCTCCCCGAGCATGACCGCGGCCCTGGCGACGACCGCAGCGCCGGCGACCACCGGCGCATCCTCGAGCCCGGCCGGTTCGACCTCGACGAGCGCGGCTCCGACCTCGGCGACGAACCCGACGACGGCGACGACCGTGGCCGGGCCCTGAGCCGGCACCGGTATCCGCCGCCACGGATGTGGGGAGACGGGTGGGCATGAAGGTCGCCGTCGGCACGTCGTCCTGGACCGACCCCACCCTCGTGCGCGACACCGACTTCTACCCGAGGGGCGCGAGCAGCGCGGAGGAGCGGCTCCGCTACTACTCGTCGATCTTCCCGGTGGTGGAGGTCGACTCGACGTTCTACGCGCCGCCCAATCCGGCCGTCACGCGCGCCTGGGTCGAGCGCACCCCGGCCGACTTCCGCATGGAGATCAAGGCCTTCGGCCTGTTCACCGGGCACCCGGTCCGCCGCGAAGCGTTGTGGAAGGACCTCCGTGACGCGGTGCGGCCGGAGTTCGCAGGCAAGCACAACGTCTACGACACGCACCTCGAACCCGACGCGCTCGACGAGGCGTGGGCCCGCTTCGCGCACGCGCTCGCCCCGCTCCGCGAGGCCGGCAAGCTGGGCGCGGTGATGTTCCAGTGGCCGCCGTGGTTCGTGGCCA
>JADGOM010000191.1 GCA_017882925.1 Acidimicrobiia bacterium
CGCCGGACCGGGAAGCCCTCGCCTTCGAGCCCGTGCTGCGCGGTCTCGACCTGCACCACCGGACGCGCCCGGGGAACGCCGCCGTCGGCCGCGACCGGGGCCGGGACCTTGGGCAGGACGCTCAGATCGTCGACGGTGACTGCGGGCATCGGGGTACCTCCGGTTCTGCGGACCTCACGGGCGGGGTACCCGGGGGTCGTGCTCTCCAAGATAGTTGCAGTGTCAACTATTCCCCCGGGACGGAGCCGGGGCGTCAACTGCGGGGCGGGGGCGTCGATAAGGGGAACCAGGGACCGACGACGGGACCCGCCCGAACCCGCGGCCCCGCCGCCACAGGAGACCACACCGATGGGAAGCCTGCTCGCCCGCACGATCCCGCTCGGGTTCGGCGCGGCCGTCAGCCCCGTGCTGCTCGTGTTCGTCGTGCTGCTGTTGAGCGGCGCCGAACGGCCGCGCGCCCGGGCCGCCGCGTTCGCCGCGGGCGCGGCCGCGGTCCTCGTGGCCATCGCGGTGATCATCCTCGCCACGGTGCATCACGCCGCGCCCGACGCGAAGAGCACCGGCACGCAGGGCGCGGCGATCGACTTCACCCTCGGCCTCCTGCTCGCCGCGTTCGGCGCGGGCAAGCTCATCGAGTACCTCCGGTCCCGGGCCCACCTCGCGGCCGTGCCGGCGTCCGACGTCGGCATCGACGCGCCGCCACCGAAGCACGCGCGGGGCGGGATCGCCGCCACGGCGCTCGCGGGGGTCGCGCTCATGGCGACCAACCTCACGACGCTCGCGCTCTACGTCGCGGCGCTGAAGGACGTGGCCATCGACCGCGTGTCCGCCGCCGATCGGATCGTGACGACCGCGATCGTGACCGTCCTCGCGCTGCTACCCGTGCTCGTGCCCCTCGGGATCGCGGTGGCCGCGCCGCGCGCCTCGGACCGGGTGCTCGGCGCGCTGAACCGGTTCGTCGACCGGTACCGCGACCTGATCATGGCCGCGTTCTTCGGCGGCTTCGGCGTGTACCTCGTGGTGAAGGCCCTGCAACACCTCTGACCGGCCCCTGCCCGAGCGGGCTCGACCGGCTCAGATGTTGGTGTCTTCGGGCGGGACCACCGCGGGGTCGGGCAGGTCCGCCGGGGTCTCGGCCGCCGCCGCGTGGTCGACGCGGCCGGCGACGGGACCGCGGTCCGCGCCGAGCGTGTACGACGTCATCGACAGCGAGCCGTAGACGTAGCCGTCGACGAGGACCTCGGTGGTCGTGCCCGCGGCGGCCGCGAGGCCCGCGAGGTAGAGCACCGGGATGAAGTGGTCGGGCGTCGGGACCGCGGGCCGGTAGTCGGCGTGCGACTGCAACCCCACCATCGCGGCCGGATCGCTCGTCATGATCGTGCGGGCGTCGGTGTCGAAGCGCTCGGCCCAGTCGAACCCGGTCTCGCCCCGGCCCGGATCGATGCGCCGGAGGTTGTGCACGACGTTGCCGCTGCCCAGGATCAGGACGCCGCGCTCGCGCAGCGGCGCGAGGCCCGCGCCCAGGGCCATGTGGTAGTGGAGCGGCTGGTCGGCGTTGATCGAGAGCTGGAGCACCGGCACGTCGGCCTCGGGGTACATGTGGCGCAGGATCGACCAGGTGCCGTGATCGAGGCCCCAACTGTCGTGGTCGAGGCCGACCCAGGTCGGGTGCACGACCTCGGCCACCTCCTCCGCGACCTCGAGCGACCCGGGCGCGGGGTACTCCACCGCGAACAGCTCGGGCGGGAAGCCGTAGAAGTCGTGGATCGTGCGGGGCGCCGCCATCGCGGTCACCGCGGTCGCGTTGATGAACCAGTGGGCCGAGACCACGAGGACGGCGCGCGGCCGCGGGAACGACGTCGCGAACGTCTGCCACGCCTCGGTGAAGTGGTTGTGCTCGAGCGCGTTCATCGGCGTGCCGTGCCCGACGAACGCCGCCGGCATCAGTTCCGTGGTCACGAGGAGCCACCTCTCAGGTCGGGTTGCGGGAGCGGTGCGACGACCGGGCGCCGATCGCCGCGGGTTCCAGTCTGCGCCCGAACCGGTGCGGCCGGCGGATCGTTCCCGCTCCTCGGCCCCGGCGCCTCCGGGGTACCCGTCCCCGTGCAGCGCCCCCGATACCATCCGTGCCATGCCGTCCTCGCCGACGGATCCGAGCCCGGCCGGGCCGACCGGGTCCCCGATCAACTTCCAGCGGCTCTACCGCTACCGCTTCCGCAACGTCGAGGGCGCCACGAAGCAGCAGACCTGGAACGAGATCGCGCCGTACCTGTACCGCCGCATGGGATCGCCGACCCGGCTCCTCGACCCGGCCGCGGGCATGGGGGAGTTCGTCAACGCACTGCCCGGGGTCGAGCGCTGGACCGTCGACCTCGTGGAGCACGCCGGCGAACGCGACCCGGCGGTGAAGGCGATCGTCGCCGACATCTTCGAGGCCGACATCCCCGCCGACTACTTCGACGGCGTGTTCGTCTCCAACTTCCTCGAGCACCTCAGCACCCAGGAGCAGATCGCCCGCTTCCTCGGCAAGATGCGCACGGTCACCGCGCCGGGCGGGGTGATCGCGGTGATGGGGCCCAACTTCCGCTACTGCGCGAAGAGCTACTTCGACTACGCCGACCACATCCTGGCGCTCACCGACCGCTCGGTCGCCGAGCACCTCTACTCCGCCGGCTTCGAGATCGAGCGCGCGACCCCGCGCTTCCTGCCGTTCTCCTTCACCGGCCGCCTTCCCAACGCGCCCTGGATGACCCGGGCCTACCTGCGCACACCGCTCGCGTGGCGCGTCCTCGGCAAGCAGTTCCTCGTGCTGGCCCGCCGACCCGTCACCGACGAGGAGAGTCCGTGAACCTGTCCATCCGTTTCGTGACCATCGACTGCGCCGACCCCTACGCGCTCGCTCAGTTCTGGTCGCAGGTCTTCGGCACCGAGATGAACCCCGACGACCTGCCCGGTGACGCCGAGGCGTCAGTGGTCATCGGCGACGGCGAGCCCGAGATCCTCTTCAACCAGGTCCCCGAGGGCAAGGACGCCAAGAACCGCGTGCACCTCGACTTCGAGCCCGACGAGCCGCGCGACGAGGCCGTCGCCCGCCTCGTCGAGCTCGGCGCGACCGAGATCGGCGACTTCCGCCGCGACGACGGCAGCGGATGGTGGGTGCTGGCCGATCCCGAGGGCAACGAGTTCTGCGTGCTGGTCAGCGCCGCGGAGCGCGACGAGCTCGACTGACCCTCAGCGGTTGAGGGCGCTCATGTCGGCGTAGCGCTCGCCGCGGGCGGCGCCCAGCCCGCCGAGCTGGGCGAGGTCGTCGGCGGTGAGCTCCACCGCGAGCGCGGCGACGTTCTGCTCGAGGTATGTGCGCCGCTTCGTGCCGGGGATCGGCGCGAGGTCGTCGCCCTGGGCGTGCACCCAGGCGAGCGCGATCTGGGCCGGTGTGACCCCCTTCGCGGTGGCAAGGGCGTCGATGCGCTCGACGATCCCGATGTTGGCCTCGAGGTTGTCGCCCGCGAAGCGGGGCGAGAAGCGGCGGTAGTCGTCGGGTGCGAGGCCGTCGACCGAGCGGACCGCGCCGGTGAGGAAGCCGCGCCCGAGCGGGCTGTAGGGGACGAAGCCGATGCCGAGCTCGCGCACGGTCGGCAGGATCTCGGCCTCGGGATCGCGCGACCAGAGCGAGTACTCGGTCTGGAGCGCGGAGATCGGATGTGTGGCGTGCGCCCGGCGGATCGTGGCCGGCGCGGCCTCCGACAGGCCGAGGAACCGCACCTTGCCCGCGCTCACGAGCTCCGACATCGCGCCGACCGTCTCCTCGATCGGCGTCTCCGGGTCGACCCGGTGCTGGTAGTAGAGGTCGATGTGGTCGACGCCGAGGCGCTGGAGCGACGCGTCGCAGGCCTGCCGCACGTAGTCGGGCCGGCCGCTCACACCCCGTCGCTGCGGATCACCCGGGTCGCGCAGGATGCCGAACTTCGTGGCGATCACGGCCTCGTCGCGCCGGCCCGCGAGCGCCCGACCGACCAGCACCTCGTTGGTGAAGGGACCGTAGATGTCGGACGTGTCGAAGAAGTCGACGCCGAGATCGAGCGCGCGGTGGATCGTCGCGGTCGACTCCGCGTCGTCGGGGGCGCCGTAGAACTCCGACATCCCCATGCAGCCCAGACCCTGCCGGGACACCGTGAGCCCCTGACTCCCGAGCCCGATCCGCTGCACGTCGGCCTCACCGGGGTTCGTCATGCCCCGACGGTAGAGCGCGCCGCACCCGTCGGGGCAATCGGATCGCTCCCGGGTGCCGCCGGCGGTCGCGTAGGTTCAGGCAGGCATGGGTCTCCACCTCACCGTCGTCGACGCGTTCACCGACGAGCCGTTCCGCGGCAACCCGGCCGCGGTCGCGCGGCTCGACACGTTCCCCGACGAGACCCGCATGCAGGCCGTGGCCCGGGAGATGAACCTGTCGGAGACCGCGTTCGTCGTCGCCCGTCCCGACGGCGACCACGACCTGCGCTGGTTCACGCCGACCGTCGAGGTCGACCTCTGCGGGCACGCGACCCTGGCCGCCGCGCACCTGCTGGGCGGCTCCGCCCGGTTCCACACGCGTCGCGGGGTCCTCGCGTGCACGATCGGCGCCGACGGCTGGATCGAGATGGACTTCCCGTCGGATCCCGCGGTCGAAGCCCCCCTCCCCGCGAGCGTCGGCCTCGGGATCGCCGACGTCCGCAGCTACGGCCTCGCCCGCGGCGACGCCCTGATCGAGCTGGCCGACGCCGGGTCGGTGCGCGGCTTCCAGCCCGACCTGCCCGGCCTGGCCGCGCTCGGCACCCGCGCGGTGATCGTGACCGCGGCCGGCGACCGGCCGGGCGTCGACTGCGTGAGCCGCGTCTTCGGACCCAACGTCGGGATCCCCGAGGACCCGGTCACCGGCTCCGCGCACTGCACCCTCGCGCCCTATTGGAGCGCGCGCCTCGGCCGCAACGACCTCGTCGGCGAACAGGCCTCCGTCCGCGGCGGCATCGTCCGCATGCGGATGTGCGGCACCGACCGCGTCGCGATCGGCGGCCGGGCCGTCACCACCGCACAGGTGCAGCTCCTCGTCTGAGATCGCGGCGCGGGGCGCTCGCCGTCAGCGCAGTGCGTCGGCGAAGCGGGCACGGTTGGCGTCGAACCAGTCGCTCCGTCGCTCGTACCGCGCCGCGCCACCCATCGCCTCCCACATCGCGATGAACGCGGGCTCGCCCCGCTCTACCCGCTCGGCCACGAAGCCGCCGGTGCGGGCGCGCCGCATCGACTCGCCGATCACGTCGAGGAGCGCGGTGCGGTCGGGCGGCAGTCCGTAGGCGTCGGCCACGATCCGCAGCCGGGCCGCCGGGTCGAAGGGGTGGCGCCCGACCCGGGCCGCGTCGGCCGCGGTGTCGAGCGGTACGCACATCTTCGCCAGTTGGCTCAGGTCGTGGAGCGGCCGGCCGGGCGCGGCGAAGTCGAAGTCGACGAGGGCGACGGCCACACCGGCGCGGAAGATCACGTTCTCCGGGCACACGTCGTTGTGGCAGACCATCGGGCCGCCCTCGGGATCGGCGAGCTCGAGGTTCCAGGCCGCATCGGACGGCGGGACGAAGTCGGCGACCGCGTCGTGGAGCTTGCGCAGCAGGCGCGCGGTCGAGGCGAGCGCGAGGTCCGACCGCCCCCAGTCGGGATAGGGCGGCATCGGGACGTCGCCCGGGATGTAGACCAGCCGCTCCCGGCCGACGGCTTCGATGCCGATGGGCTCCGGCACCCCGTCGAAGCCGGCCGCCCGCGCGTGCCGGAGGAGTGCGTGGACCGCGGGCGTGCACGGCTTCGCCGGGCGCAGCACGTGGGCCCCGACCCGCACCACGCGTCCGGCGTTGTCGATCCCGCCGTGCAGGACCTCCTCGTCGTCACGTCCGCGCTCCGGTCCGGCCATGCCGACGAGCGTGCCAGGGGCGGCGCGGTCAGTCGAGGGCGCGCAGGCGGGCGGTGACCGACGCCATCTCGTCGTAGTACGAGCTCGGCACCGTGAACGCGGTGAGGTCGCGGATCTCGTCGAGATGACCGGCGACGGCCTCGGCGTCGACCGCGGCCGGGTCGGCGGGCAGCCAGCCGTCGGCCACGCCCACGAACAGCCGGCCGTAGCGGCTGCGGCACACGGAGATCGCCTCGCCGTTGACCGCGCAGTCGCGGCTCGCGAGGTAGCCCACGACGTGCGCGTTGATCTCGGGCGTCGCCCGCTCGGGCGCGTCGACGTCGGTACCCGGGGGGATGTGCTCGGCCCGGTACCGCGCGAAGTCCGGGATCGGGCTGTCGGCCGCGATCGCGGTGTACGCGAGGGGGAGCAGCAGGTTGACCCGGATCCCGTGCTCCGCGCCCTCGAACGCCAGCGCCTTCATGAGCCCGTAGAGCGCGGCCTTCGCCGCGGCGTAGCTCGCCGAGCCCTGATGGGCGAACATCCCGGTACCCGATCCGGTGAACACCACCCGCCCGTAGCCGTTGGCCTTCATGATCCGCCACGCCGGCTGGGTGACGAAGAACGCGCCCCGCACCGCGACGTCGAGCACGGCATCGATGTCGGCGACGGCGAGGTCCTCGAAGTAGCCGTTACGCACGATGGCCGCGTTGTTGACCACCACGTCGACGGCGCCGAACCGCTCGACGGCCGCGGCCACGATCGCGGCGCCGCCTTCGGGCGTGGCGACCGAGTCGTGGGACGCGGCCGCCACGCCGCCCGCGGCCTCGATCTCGGCGACCACCGCGTCGGCGGCCGCGGCGTCGACGTCGTTCACCAGCACGCGCGCGCCACGCGCCGCGAGCTCGCGGGCGTGGGCGCGGCCGATGCCGCGGCCCGCGCCGGTGATCACCGCGACGTCGCCGTCGTACCGGATCGGGTCCGGGCTCGGGCTCGGGCTTGCGGAGATGGTCATGGCGAGGTTGTAGCCGACGGCCCGGGTGGGTGGAAGCGCCCGTCGGGTACCGTCGCCGGAGAGGGGCCCGCCGCGGGCCCGGACCGGGGGAGTGCAGGGTGGAGCGACGGCCGCTCGTGGAGTTCGACCATCACTCGGCCGGCTTCGCCACCGATCCGAACTCGTTCCTGCGGGAGCTGCGCGAGCGCTGCCCGGTGGCGTGGTCGGAGTCGCACGGCGGGTTCTGGGCCCTCACCCGCTTCGCCGACGTCGACCGGGTGCTCACCGACCCGGCCACCTTCTCGTCCCGCCACGACCTCGACCCGGAGAGCCCGTTCCTCGGCGTCACGATCCCGCCGCCGCCGATGGCCTTCGTGCCGGTCGAGCTCGACCCACCCGAGTCCGTCGCCTACCGCCGGATCCTCAACCCGCTGTTCTCGCCGGCCGCGGTCGACCGGCTGCGGCCCCGCATCGAGCACTTCACCGACTTCTGCCTCGACCAGTTCGCGGCGCGCGGCACGCTCGACTTCGTGCACGACCTCACGAGCCCGCTGCCCGCGATGGTCACCCTCGACATCATGGGACTGCCGGTCGACGACTGGCAGCGTTACGCCACCACGTTCCACGACATGGTCGCCTACCCGCCCGGGAGCCCCGAGCTCGACGACGCGTTCGCGTCGGCGCAGGCGATCAACGCGGAGCTGCACGAGCTCGTGGAGGCGCGCCGCGCCGACCCGGGCCGCGTCCGCCTCGGCGGCGTCGACGCGCTCAGCGACGCCGACATCGACGGCGCGCCGCTCCCCGTCGACCGGCTCGTCGACATCATCCGGCTCATCCTCGCCGGCGGCATCGACACCACCACGGGCGCGGCCACCGGCGCGTTCGTGTACCTCGGGCAGCATCCCGAGGCTCGGCGGCGACTCATCGACGAGCCCGACCTGCTCGGCGGCGCGTGCGAGGAGTTCGTCCGCTGGATCACACCCACGCCGCTCCTGGCCCGCACGACGACCTGCCCCGTCGACATCGACGGCGTCACGATCCCCGAGCACGAACGGGTGATGGCCAACCTCGCCGCCGCCAACCGCGACCCGGCCACGTTCGCCGACCCCGACGCGGTGGTGCTCGACCGCACGCCCAACCGCCACGTGGCGTTCGGGGCGGGCATCCACCGCTGTGTGGGCGCCAACCTCGCCCGGGCCGAGATGGAGATCATGATCGCGGCCGTGCTCCGGCGGATGCCCGACTACGAGATCGTCCCCGACGGCGTGACCCGCTACCGCACGTCGGGCGTGCAGAACGGCTTCGTCGCCGCCCACGCCACCTTCGGGCCCCGCTGACCGCCCGACCGCCCGAAGGGTCAGGGGTGGCGGCCGAGGAAGCCGAGGAGACGGTCCTGCGCGCTCGCGTCGGCGGGTACCTCGACCTCGGGGCCGCACACGCCCTGGGTGCGCAGCGTGTCGCCGAAGCCGTTGGTCTCCTCCCAGATGCGCGTCACCTCGTCGGGATCGATGCGCTCGTCGAGCCCGGCCGCGCGCGCGAGGTCCCAGCCGTGCACGACGAGGTCGAAGCACACGAAGCGGTCGACGGCTCCGGCGAACGTCGAGTGGCCGAAGAAGCCGTCGAACTCGGTGTTCGCGAGCTCGGGGTCGTCGAGCGCCGCCTGCAAGCGGTCGCGGCTCGCGCCCCAGGCCACCATCGGGTCGTCGTCGACCGACGGGAGCGGGCCCGGGTCCGAGCCGACCAGCTGGAAGAACATCGCGGGCGTCTCGGTCACGTGCCGCACCACGTCGAGCGCGGTCCAGTCGGTGCACGGCGACGGGCTGCTCCACCGGTCGTCGGGGACCGCGGCCACCTTGGCCGTGAACGCGGCCGCGAGCTTGCGGTAGCGGTCGGCGGGCTCGGGGCGGGCGTCGGTCTCGGTCATGGTGCCTCCAACGACTCGGGGCGGGACGGGGTCATGGTGCGCGTGCACATCCTGCCCGTTCGGCCCCACATCGTCATGCGTCTCCGGACGACCGAATAGGTCGTCCAGAGACGCACACGGTCGGGTCGTTGGTCTGACCATCAGGCTATTCTCGGGGCGGCCTCCGGCCCGGGCGACGGCCGTATCCGTGGCGGTCCAGCCGGGTTCGGGGAGACTCCGGGACCGGTCCGGCGGCCGGGGCACCCCACTCCGAACGAAGCGAGTCGATGATCTCCACGCGCACGCCCGACCCCCAGAGCGGCACGGCCCGGTGACCCCCGTCGACGCCATCCTCCTCGGGCTGGCCGGGTTCGCGGCCGGTGGGATCAACGCCGCCGCGGGCGGGGGGAGCCTCATCACGTTCCCCGCCCTGCTCGCGATCGGGCTCTCGCCGCTGGCCGCCAACGTCACCAACACGCTCTCGGTCTGGCCCGGCTACGTCGGCGGCACCTACGGCTACCGCCGCGAGCTCACGGGCCAGCGCTCGCGCGCCATCGGGCTCGGCACCGTCGCCGCGATCGGCGCGGTCGGCGGTGCGGTCGCGCTCCTCACCCTCTCACCCGGGGTCTTCAAGGCGATCGTCCCGCTGCTGCTGCTGCTCTCGTCGGGCCTGCTCTTCGTACAACCCCGGCTCGCCCGCCGCCTCGCCAGCAAGCCCGCCGACGCCAAGCAGAACAACCCCGCGCTCGTGGTGGCGATGCTGGCGTGCGGGGCCTACGGCGCGTACTTCGGCGGCGGGCTCGGCGTGCTCATGCTCGGGGTGCTGGGCGCGCTCGTGCGCGACTCGCTCCAGCGGCTCAACGGCCTGAAGGCGCTGCTGTCGCTCGTCATCAACACGATCGCCGCGATCGCGTTCATCTTCTACGGCCCGATCGACTGGGCCGCGGTCGCGGTCATCGCGCCGGCCAGCCTCCTCGGCGGCTACGCCGGCGCGTCGATCATGCGCCGCCTGCCCACGTCGCTGCTGCGGGCCGTGGTCGTCACCCTCGGCGTCGTCGTCGCGATCATCCTGATCGTCAAGTAGCCGGGCGACGGCTCAGGGGCTCAGCTCGTCGCCGAGCTGGCGGACCGCGTAGACGCCGGAGTACTCGACGAACGCGCCGACGTCCTTGGCCCGCCGCGCGTACATCGCCCGGAACTCGTCGGGCACGTAGATCTCGAACGTGCCCGCCTCGAGCTGCTCCCGCACCGCCACCGCGACGTCGGAGGCGGGGAGCCCGGTCATGCCCTCGTGCAGGTTGTCGGGCGGGATGTCGTTGACGGTGATCAGGCCCGGGTACACGTTGTGGATCGTGACGCCGGTGCCGTGGAGATCGGCCGCCGCGCTCTCGAAGAAGTTGGTCATCGCGGCCTTGGTGGCGCCGTAGGCGCCCTGCGTCGGGGGCGACACGCGGGCCGACACCGACGAGACGTTGAGGATCTGGCCCGAGCCCCGGGCGACCATCTTCGGGATGAACGCGAGCGAGAGCCGCACCGGCGAGAGGTAGTTGACCCGCATCAGCGACTCCACCTCGTCGAACCGGAGCTTGAGCAGCGGCACCGACGCGACCACGCCGGCGTTGTTCACGAGCACGTCCGGCAGCCCGAAGTCGGCCTCCACCGTGGCCGCGAACGCCTCGATGCCGTCGAGGTCGGCGAGGTCGACGGTCCACGCGCGGCTGTCGGGCGACGTCGCCCTGCAGTCGGCGAGCACGTCGTCGAGCAGCCCGGTGCGCCGGGCGCAGACGCCGACGACCGCGCCGGCCTGTGCGAGGTCGCGTGCGATCGCAGCCCCGATGCCCGACGACCCCCCGGTGATCAGAACCCGCTTGCCCTCCACGCTTGCCATGTGTGCGTTCCCCCCGTGCGTTCCTGTCGGCTTCCATCCGTTCCGGTTCCGTGCGCCCGCGCTCAGGCAGAGCCTCTCGTACGGGTCACGCGTCGCGCCGCGACAGCGGGACGGTGGCCAGCACCAGTGCCCCCACGACCCAGGCGAGCGACACGAGGAACCCGACCCCCGGCGACAGTGCGTCCGACGCGGTGCGGTGCACCACGGTGAGCACGCTCTGCCCCGAGTCGCCCGGCGCGTAGGGGGCGAGGTCGTTGATCCAACGCACCGGGATCACGTTGAGGATGATCGGCACCACGAAGATCACCCCGAACAGCGCGGTGATCGCGCCGGCGGTGCGGCGGAGCAAGGTGCCGAGAGCCAGACCGAGCAGGCCGATGTACGTGAGGTAGTACCCGGCCCCGACCACCGCACGGGCGACGCCCGGGTCGCCGATGCCGGCCGAGATCGACGGCCCCATGAGCGCCTGCGCGGAGAAGAACGCGATGAACGCGGCAGCCGTGCAGACCACGAACGTGACCAGGCCGAACATGAGAATCTTCGCGAGCAGGAGCACCGTGCGCTTCGGCACGGCCGCGAGCGACGTGCGGATCATGCCCGTCGAGTACTCGGAGCTGATGACCAGCACGCCGAGCACGCCGGTGGCCAGCTGGGCCAGGAAGATCCCGCTCAGGCTCGCCTGCGTGGGGTCGAAGTCGCGGCCCTGCGAGTTGGGGTCGACGACCGCGCCGATCAGGATGCCGAACCCGACCACGAAGAGCACCGCGACCAGCAGGGTCCACATCGTCGAGCGCACCGACCGCAGCTTGGTGAGCTCCGACCGCAGCACCCCGCCGAACGTGCCGCCCGTGGGCTTCGTCAGCAGCTTCTCGCGGAGGACGGCCGCGCCGGGCGCGGTCACCGCGTGGCTCCGGCGGTCGGACCCGGCCCGGGTGGGGGAGTCGCGGGCGGCGGTCCCGGCGGCGCGGCCGTGCCTTCGGCCCCGGGGAACACGCCGGTGGTGTACTCGGTCTGGTCCTTGGTGAGCTCGAAGAACGCCTCCTCGAGCGTGGGCGCCTTGGGCGTGAGCTCGTGCAACGCGATGCCGTGGGCCGCGGCGAGGTCGCCGATGTCGGCCGCGGCGAGCCCGGTCACGTCGAGCGCGCCGTCGCCGTTGCGCGCGATCACCGCGCGGCGCGTGCCGAGCAGGGTCGAGAGCTCGTCGGCCCGTGGCGACACGACCCGCACCGACGCGCCCGCGCTCGCGGACGTGAGCTCCGAGACCGTGGTGTCGGCGATCAGCCGACCCTTGCCGATCACGATGAGCCGGTCGGCGGTGAGGGCCATCTCGCTCATGAGGTGGCTCGACACGAAGACCGTGCGGCCCTGCGCGGCGAGCCATTTGAGGAGGTTGCGGATCCAGAGGATGCCTTCGGGGTCGAGCCCGTTGACCGGCTCGTCGAACATGAGGATCTCGGGGTCGCCGAGCAACGCGGCCGCGATCCCGAGCCGTTGGCCCATGCCGAGCGAGAACTTGCCGACCCGCTTCTTCGCCACGTCGGTGAGCCCGACGAGTGCCAGCACCTCCTCGACGCGGGAGCCACGGATGCCGTTGCTCTGCGCGAGGCACAGCAGGTGGTCGCGGGCGCGCCGCCCCGGGTGCACGGCCTTGGCGTCGATCAGCGCGCCCACCTCGAACAACGGGTGCGACAGCTGTGCGAACGGCTTGCCGTCGACCATCACGTTGCCGGCCGTCGGGTGGTCGAGCCCGAGGATCATGCGCATCGTGGTCGACTTACCTGCGCCGTTGGGGCCGAGGAACCCGGTGACGTGTCCGGGCCGCACGTCGAAGCTGAGGTCGTCGACCGCGAGCTGGGAGCCGAACCGCTTCGTGAGCCCGCGGGCCTCGATCATCAGGCGACCTCGCGTCGGGCCGGGGGAAGCCGACGGCGGGTGACGTCGGTGAGCTCGATCGACTGGTAGAGCCCGTCGGACGTGTCGACGTCGGTGCCGGGCGGGCACACGGCGTCGATGCGGTCGAGGGTCGCGTCGTCGAGCACGACCGTCGCGCCCTCGAGGAGATCGGCGGCCTGCTCGAACGTGCGCGGGCCGATGATCGCCGACGTGACCGCCGGGTGGGAGAGCACGAACGCCATCGCGAGGTGCGTGAGCGAGCAGCCCGCGTCGTCGGCGATTCCCACCAGCTGCTCGACGAGGTCGAGGCGGCGGGCGTTGCCCGGCGTCTCGGGATCGAAGCGCTCGGGCCGGAGTGCGGCGCGGCCGCTCGACGTGTCGAGCGCCTTGCCCTTCCGGTACTTGCCCGAGAGCCACCCGCCGCTCAACGGGCTCCACACGATGGCGCCCATGCCGTAGCGCGCGCACGTGGGGAGCACCGCGGCCTCGATGCCGCGAGCGAAGATCGAGTACGGCGGCTGGTCGCAACGGAAGCGCTCGTAGCCGCGCCGCGCCGCGGCCCACTGGGCCTCGACCATCTGCTCGGCCGGGAACGTCGACTGCCCGATCGCGCGCACCTTGCCCGCGTGCACGAGATCGGTGAGCGCGCCGAGCGTCTCCTCGATGTCGGTGTCGGGATCGGGCCGGTGGATCTGGTAGAGGTCGATGTGGTCGGTCTGCAGGCGGCGGAGGCTGTTGTCGACCTCCTGCACGATCCACCGCCGGGAGTTGCCGGCGTGCAGCGGGTCCTTCCCCATCTGGCCGTGGACCTTGGTCGCGAGCACGACCTGGTCGCGCTTGCCCTTCAGCGCCTTGCCGACGATCTCCTCCGACTCGCCCTGGGAGTACACGTCGGCGGTGTCGATGAAGTTGATCCCGTGGTCGAGCGAGTGGTCGATGATGCGCGCGCAGTCGACGTGGTCGCGGTTGCCCCACAGGCCGAACATCATGGCGCCGAGGCAGTAGGGGCTCACCTTGATGCCGGTGCCGCCCAGGGTGCGGAGGTTCATGGCGGTGCTCCTCGATCGGTTGCGATTGGGATCGGTCAGGTGCCGCGCGGCTTCATGCCGGCCGCGAGGTAGGCGGCGTCGATGACGGTCATGTTGGCGACGGAGTCGGACGGCGGGGTGAGGATCGGAGCACCCTCGCGCACCGCGGCGACGAACGCCCGGAGCTGGTACTCGTAGGTCGACGTCTTCGCCGCGCCCTCGTGGCGCTTGACGCCACCGGCGCTGACCGTGAGCCGCCCGAACAGGTGCGGCGCGATGGGGTTGCGCACCCGCATCTCGCCCCGGTCGCCGCGCACGCGCGCGGCTACCCGAAGCAGGGACGTCGACCACATGGAGCAGTTGATCCGGCCGGTGACGCCGCTCGGGAAGCGCACGTCGACGGCCATCGCGCGGTCGACGTCGGGGCCGCGGAGCTTGGCCGTGGCGCCGGTCACCGTGGGCTCCTCGCCCGCGAGCAGGCGGGCGACGTGGGTGGCGTAGCAACCGGCGTCCATCATCGCCCCACCGCCGAGGTCGTAGCGGTAGCGGATGTCGGACCGGCGGAAGAGCGGGAAGCACACCCAGGTCTCGACGTGGCGGATCGGCCCGAGCTCGGAACCGGCGGCCACGGCGCGCATCTGCTCCGCGAACGGGTGGTAGCGGTAGTGGAACGCCTCCATCACCACGAGGTCGGGGCGGGCCGCCGCCGCGGCCGCCACCGTCTCGGCCTCGGCCGCGTTGTTGGTGAACGGCTTCTCGCACAGCACGTGCTTGCCCGCCGCGAGCGCGGCGAGGGTCCACCGCTCGTGCAGGCCGTTGGGCAGCGGGTTGTACACCGCGTCGATGTCGGGCGAGTCGACGAGGTCCTGGTAGCTGTCGAACACTCGGGGGATGCCGCGCTTCGTGGCGAACTCCTGAGCCCGGGCCCGGTCGCGCGCGGCCACGCCGACGACCGTCGCGCCGGCCACGGCCGCGGCGGGCCCGACGAGCGCGGCAGGCGTGATGCGGGCGGCACCGAGCGTGCCGATCCGTACCGGTCCGCCTGCGATCACAGCGCTGTCCTCCCCGGCCCCGCGGAGCCTGCCGCGACCTGACGTACTCGTCAGGCCGACGTCCCGCAGCCTAGGTTGAGGGCCCGCACCCGCACGCGCCGATCGAGGAGCTCTTTCGTGGAACTACGTCCATTTGGCCGCACCGGCATCAAGGTCTCGGAGCTGTGCCTCGGCACCATGACCTTCGGGAACGAGGCCGACGAGGCGACCAGCAAGGCGATGGTCGACCGCTTCCTCGACGCGGGCGGCAACTTCGTCGACACCGCCGACGTCTACAGCGCGGGCATCTCCGAGGAGATCACGGGCCGGGCCCTCAAAGGCCGCCGCGACGACGTCATCCTCGCCACCAAGGTCCGCTTCCGCATGGGCCCGGGACCCAACGACATCGGCCTCTCCCGCAAGCACATCCAGCTCGGGATCGAGGCGTCGCTGCGCCGGCTCGGCACCGACTACGTCGACCTCTACCAGGTGCACTGCTGGGACCCCCGCACGCCGCTGGAGGAGTCGCTCGCCACGCTCAACGACCTCGTCCGCGAGGGCAAGGTCCGCTACATCGGCTGCAGCAACTTCGCGGCCTGGCAGCTCGCCAAGGCGCTGGGCATCTCGGCGCTCAAGGACTGGGAGCCGTTCGTCTCGCTCCAGCCCGAATACTCCCTGATCACGCGCGACATCGAGCGGGAGCTGCTGCCGCTCTGCATCGACGCCGGTCTCGCCGTGCTGCCCTGGAGCCCGCTCGCCGGCGGCATCCTGTCGGGCAAGTACCAGAAGGACGCGCCGCTCGAGCGCGGCACCCGCGGCGGCGACACCGAGAACGAGATCACGTTCACCTACCGCCTCGACGACCGGGCCTGGAAGGTGGTCGAAGCGGTCGTCGACGTCGCCCAGAAGGCCGGCAAGACCCCGGCCCAGGTCGCGCTCAACTGGGTGCTCACCCGGCCGGGCATCACGTCGCCGATCATCGGCGCCCGCAACCTCGAGCAGCTCGACGCCAACATCGGCGCCACCGGCTGGGAGCTCGACCCGGAGCTGGGCAAGTCGCTCACCTGGGCCAGCGCGTTCCGCAAGGGCTACCCCTACGAGTTCATCGAGTACGCCGACGCCTGACCCTCTTGCGCCATGCCTGCGTGCGTTCACCGCCTACCGTAGGTGCGGTCAGTGAACGCACGGGGCGCGGCTACGACACCGACGCGCCGACGGGCGAGATCGCCCGCCAGCCCGGCACCTGCAGGCCCTTCGCGTCGCCGGGGAACTCGTCGGCCGAGTACGTGTGCAGGAGGTGCCCGAAGTACAGCAGGTGCCCACCCGCGACGGTGAGGTCGGCCGCGCGCACGCCCGCGCCGCCGCGCGCCGCGCCCTTCACCGCGACCAGGGGCCAGCTCGACGCGCACGCGCCGGTGCAGCCGGGGGTGGAGCCGTGGTCACCGGTGTACGTGTAGAGGGTGCGGCCGTCGGCCCCCACGAGCACCGGCCCGAGCTTCGGGATCTCGGCGACGCTGGCGGCGGTCACCACGTCGGCGCTCGCATCGGTGGGTGCCGCGCCCGCGTAGGTGGTCGTGGTCGACTTCCCGGTCCGGGCCGCGGCCGTGGTGGTGGTCGACTTCGAGCCCGCGTCCTTACCCGAAGACCCGCCGCTGCACGCGGCGAGTGCCAGCACCGCCACGATGACGAGCGGGCCCGCGAACGGATGGACCAGGTGGCGGCGACAGCGCATCCCGGGAGTCTCGTGGGTCAGTTGGTCGTGCAGCCAGGCGTGTAGACGTCGGCCGGCAGCTGGCCTTGCACGCAGTACTTGGCCCGGTCGACCACCGCCCACGTGCCCCCGTTGGCCTTCAGGAGGTTGGTGGCCTCGTAGCCGCCGCTGCCGCTGCCGACGCCGATGCCGGCCCAGGCCCACGCCCCATCGCAGCCGAAGTCGATGAGGCTGACCTTGCCGTTGCCGGTGCTGTCGACCGCGGGCTGGATCGCGGCGTTGGTACAGGGCGCGGTGGCGGCGACGGTCGTGGTCGTGCCGCTCGTCGACGTGCAGACGATCGTCTTCGCCCGGGCGTCCGCCGTGAGCTTGGCCTTGGTCACCGGCCCGTACTGACCGTCGGCCGTGATGCCCGCCCCGGTCTGGAACGCGGCGATCGCGGCCCGGGTGATCGGGCCGATGACACCACCGACCGCGGCGCTGTAGCAGCCGACGGTCTTGAGATCAGCCTGCATGGTCGTGATCTCGGGCACCGACAGCTGCGAGTTCGGCTGCCGGTCGGCGGCCTTCGTCGTCTGTGTGGGCGACGTGGTGGTGGTGGTGGTGGACTTCACGTTGGCCGTGCTCGACCCCGAGGAGCCGCACGCGGCCAGCACCAGCGCGGCCAGCGCGAACACGACGACGACGACCAACGGGCGGCGGACCATGCGGACTCCTCGGCGTCACCGGCCCGGCGCACGGCGCGGCGGGCACGCCCGGCGACCGCGGGAACGTAGCCGCCCGACGCGGCCGGGGCGCGCACCCGCATGCACCCGCGGTCAGACGTTGATGCGGGCCAGCTGGTCGGGGGCGTAGCGCTCGCCGGCCGCGACGCCCCGGGGCGCCACCGCCTCGATCGCGGCGAGGTCGTCGGCGGTCAGCTCGACGTCGAGCGCGGCGAGGTTGTCTTCGAGGTGGTGGCGGCTCTTGGTCCCCGGGATCGGCACCACGTCGTCGCCCTGCGCGAGCACCCAGGCCAGCACGAGCTGGGACGGCGTGACGCCCTTGCCCTGCGCGAGCTGCCGCACCTTCTCGACGACCGCGAGGTTGCGGTCGAAGTTCTCGCCCTGGAAGCGGGGGGAGTGGCGCCGGAAGTCTTCGGGGGCGAAGTCGTCGGAGCTGGTGATCTCCCCGGACAGGAAGCCGCGGCCGAGCGGGCTGTAGGGGACCATGCCGACGCCGAGCTCGCGCATCGTCGCGAGCAGGCCGTCCTCCGGGTCGCGGGTGAACAGCGAGTACTCGTACTGGCCCGCGGCGACTGGGTGCACGGCGTGCGCGCGGCGCAGCGTGGCCGGCGCGGCCTCGCTGATGCCGAGGAACCGGACCTTGCCTGCGGTCACGAGCTCGGCCATCGCGCCCCAGGTCTCCTCGACGGGCAGCGAGGTGTCGACCCGGTGCTGGTAGTAGAGGTCGATGTGGTCGACGCCGAGTCGCTGGAGCGACGCGTCGCACGCGCCGCGCACGTAGTCGGGCCGGCCGTTGACCACGCCGAGCCCGCCCTTGGGTCCCCGCTGGTTGCCGAACTTGGTGGCGAGGACCACCTCGTCGCGGCGGCCGGCGATGGCCTTGCCCACGAGGACCTCGTTGGCGCCGAGGCCGTAGACGTCGGCGGTGTCGAGGAAGTCGACGCCGAGCTCGAGCGCCCGGTGGATCGTGGCGACCGACTCGGTGTCGTCAACCGGCCCGTACGACTGGCTCATGCCCATGCAGCCGAGCCCCAGCGCGGACACCGAGAGCCCCTGACCCAACGTGCGTGACTGCATGTGACCACTCCTCCGGACGACTGGCGCGAAGGTACCCCTCCGTCAGACGCGATCCGAGGCCAGATCGGACCAGTGGCGCCGGGCCACCTCGGGGTGGCTGCGCAGCCAACCCCGGAGCGCGTTGTCGCCGTAGTCCGCGTGGATCCGATTGTCGGGGTCCGGGGCCACGTCGCCGCGCACGTCGGCGGCGAGCTCGGGCGCGAGGTCGATCACCGGGACCCGGGCATCGAGGCGGGGCGCGAAGAAGTAGGGCACCGACACCCGTGACGCGAGGCCGGGCGGGCTCACCACCCGGTGCACCCTGGCGTGGTAGTAGCCACGCGAGGCGATCTCGAACATCTCGCCGACGTTGAACACGAACGTGTTGGAGATCGCGGGCACGTCGACGAAGCCGCCCTCGGTGGCGACCTGCAGCCCACCCGTGCGGTCCTGGAGGAGCAGCGCGAGGAAGCCGTAGTCCTTGTGCGCGCCCACGCCCTGGTCGTGGCCCTGCGGGCCGGGCGCCGGGTACCGGATCATCTTCATGTGCGGCGCGGGCTCGGTGGCGAACGTGGCGTCGAAGAAGTCGGCCGGCGCGCCCAGCGACGCCGCGAGCGCCCGGATCATCGTGAGCGACAGGTCCTGCATCACCGACATGTAGCGCAGGACGACGGCCCGGAAACCCGGCAGCGAGGTCGGCCACTGGTTCGGGCCGAGCAGGCGGAGGTACGGCGGCTCGCCGGGCTCGGGATCGTAGGCCGGGCGCTCGACGCCGAAGTCGAGCTGCTCGCGCCGGTCGGGCTTCCCGTTGGTGCGCTCGCGGTTGACCGGCGTGTAGCCCCGGAACTGGGCGCTCTTCACGTTCTCGATCTCGCGCCGCTGGCGCTCCGGGAGCGCGAAGAAGTCGTGGGTGGCCACGATCATCTTCAGCTGCAGGCGGGGGTCGACGCCGTGACCTGCGAGGTAGGCGAAGCCGGGGCCGTGCGCCGCGGCCCGCAGATCGTCCAGGAACCCGGCCGCGGCGGGGCTGGTGGGGTCGGCCCGGAAGGCACCGATGTCGAGCACGGGCAGTGCGGCGTCGTCGTTCACGTGGCCCGAGCCTACGCGGGGTCGGCCGGGAATCCGTGCATCCGTGTGAACCACGCCCCGCAGATCAATAGGCGCCGCAGGAGCAGCGATGAGGTACTCCTGCAGCGCCCAAGAGCACGGAAGGCCGGGCGAACTCGCCCCGGCGGCGCCACCGGCCGCGTAACCTCGGGGTCCGGATGTGGCGCGGGCCGGGACCCGCCCGAGGAGGAACCCGTGAGCGACCCCATCAAGTCCGACGACTCGGTCGTCGCCCAGTACGTCGCCCGACACCACGCCGAGCTCGACCCCGGCGCCCTCGCGTTCTTCGCCCAGATCGACGCGGTGCGGTCGGTCGACCCCGACGTCGCGGCGTCGATCGTGCACGAGCTCGCCGACCAGCGCAGCAACGTGAAGCTGATCGCGAGCGAGAACTACTCGTCGCTCGCGGTCCAGGCCGCCCAGGGCAGCCTCCTCACCGACAAGTACGCGGAGGGCTTCCCGTACCACCGCTTCTACGCCGGCTGCGAGAACGTCGACGTGATCGAGGACCGCGCCGCCCACCTGGCCACCGAGCTGTTCGGGGCCGACCACGCGTTCGTGCAGCCCCACTCGGGCGCCGACGCCAACCTGGTCGCGTTCACCGCGATCCTCAAGGCCCGGGTCGAGTCGCCCGCGCTCGAGAAGCTCGGCACCACCAACCCGGCCGACGCCTCCGCCACCGACTGGATGCAGCTGCGCGCCGAGCTCGGCAACCAGCGCATCCTCGGGCTCGACTACTACTCCGGCGGCCACCTCACCCACGGCTACCGCCAGAACATCTCCAGCTGGATGTTCGACGCGCACTCCTACACCGTCGACCCCG
>JADGOM010000192.1 GCA_017882925.1 Acidimicrobiia bacterium
ATCTCGGCGATCGTCGGGATGCTGTTGTACGTGCTGGTGTTCCGACCGTTGCGGAAGGCCCCACCGCTGGCGAAGGCCGTGGCGTCGCTCGGCGTCCTCATCGTCATGCAGGGGATGATGACGATCCGCGCGGGGACGGCGTCGGTCATCGTGGCGCCGATCTTCCCGTCGAATCGGTGGACGTGGCAGAGCATGACGTTGTTGTCGGACCGGGCGTACCTGGCCGGGACGGTCGTGATCATGACGCTCGTCATCTCGGCGCTGTACCGCTGGACCCGGTTCGGGCTCCTCACCCGGGCCACCGCGGAGTCGGAGACCGGCGCGTACGTGAGTGGTGTGTCTCCCGACCGGGTCGCGTTCTTGAACTGGATGCTCGCGGGTGCGGTCGCGGGGGCGGCGGGGATCCTGATCGCGCCGTTGTCGCCGGTGACTCCGAACACGTACACGCTGTTCGTGGTGCCGGCTCTTGCCGCGGCGATCGTCGGCGCGTTCTCGCGCCTGGTGCCCGCGGTGCTGGCGGGGATCGGCATCGGCATGATCCAGGCGTGGCTGGTCTTCCTGTCCGGCAAGTACTCGTGGATGCCGCAGTCCGGCGTGGGGGAGATCGTGCCCCTGATCGTGATGCTCGTCGCGCTGATGGTCACGGGGCGGGCGGTCCCCGAGCGGGGGACCATGTTGGGCACGCAGCTCGGGAAGGCGCCGCGGGCGCGGTCGTACACGCTGCCGCTCATCACCGGTCTCGTCGTCGGCGCGGGCGCGCTGGTCGTCACCCACGGCTCCGCGCGCGCCGCGGTGATCGGCACCTTCATCTACGGGGTCCTCGCGCTCTCGCTGGTGGTCGTGACCGGTTACGCGGGCTTGGTGTCGTTGGCCCAGTTGGCGCTCGCGGGTGTCGGAGCGTTCATGCTGAGCTACCTGTCGGTCGACTGGGGGGTGCCGTTCCCGTTGGCCCCGCTCCTCGCCGGGGTCGCCGCGGCCGCGGTGGGGGTCATCGTCGGCCTCCCGGCCCTGCGCTTCCGGGGCCTGACGTTCGGCGTCGTGACGTTGGCGCTCGCGTTCGGGATCGAGGCGATCTGGTTCCGCAACTCCCAGTTGGTGAACTCGTTCGGGAACTCGGTGGCGGCGCCGAAGGTCTTCGGGCTCGACTTCGGCGTCGGCATCGGCAAGCAGTTCCCGCGCCTGCCCTTCGGGTTCATGTGCCTGCTCGTCTTCGTCGGCATCGCCTACGGGGTGACCCGGTTGCGGAGGAGCTCGCTGGGCTCGGCGATGCTCGCGATCCGGGCCAACGAGCGATCGGCGGCGGGGATCGGCGTCAACGTCGTCTACGTGAAGGTCATCAGCTTCGCGATCGCGTCGTTCATCGCCGGCATCGCGGGGAGCCTCCTGGCCTACCGTCAGGGCGTCATCACCTGGGAGGGCTTCTCGGCGATCCTGGGTCTCACCATCGTTGCGACGGCGTACCTCGCCGGGATCACCTCGGTGTTCGGCGGCGTGCAGGCCGGGATCATCGCCGCGGGCGGGATCGTCTATTTCGTCACCGACAAGTGGGTCAACCTCGGCGACTGGTTCCCCGTCATCAGCGGGGTCGCGGTCGTCGTCACCCTCATGCGCCACCCCGAGGGCATCGCCTCGGTCTTTCACGACATGGCCGTCAAGATCGACGGTTGGCGCCGCCGACGGCGCCAACCGGTCGCCGCGGGCGCCGTTGATCTGGCCCAGTTGCAGCTGCGCGAGCCCGACGCGGTGGTGCGCACCGCCCCGACCGGCGACGCACCCGTCGTGCTCCAGGTGGAGCACCTGACCGTGAACTACGGCGGGGTCATGGCCGTCGACGACATCTCGCTGCGGGTTCCCGCCGGCGGCATCGTCGGCTTGATCGGCCCCAACGGTGCCGGCAAGACCAGCGCGATCGACGCCATCACCGGCTTCGCCAGAGCCCGGGGCACCGTGGTGCTCGACGGCGATCGGGTCGACACCCTCCCGACCCACAAACGCGTGCGCCACGGCCTCGCCCGGACGTTCCAGGCGATCGAGCTCTACGACGACCTGACCGTCGACGAAAACGTCAGCGCGGCCGCGTTCGGTGTCAAGGGCGACGCCCGCCACGGAGCCGTGCAACGAGCTCTCGACCTCGTCGGGATCGCGGATCTCCGGGCCCGCGACGCCGGCGACCTCTCCCAGGGCCAACGCCAACTCGTCTCCCTCGCCCGGGCCTGCGCGGCCGACCCGCACGTCGTCCTGCTCGACGAGCCCGCCGCCGGCCTCGACACGACCGAGAGCAAGTGGCTCGGCGAACGCATCCGCGGCATCAGCGCCGCGGGCACCGGCGTGCTCCTCGTCGACCACGACGTCGCGCTGGTGCTCGACATCTGCGACTACATCTATGTCCTCGACTTCGGGTCCGTGATCGCCGAAGGCCCACCCGCCGCGATCCGCTCCGACCGGGCCGTGATCGATGCGTACCTCGGGACCGTCCACGGCACCCCGGCACCCACCCCATGACCGCCCGCCTCGAATGCACCGGACTCACCGGCGGCTACGGCAAAGCCACCGCGTTCCGCGACATCGACCTCGCCATCGAAGCCGGCGCGGTCGAGGCCCTCCTCGGCCCGAACGGCGCCGGCAAGACCACCTTGCTCCTCACCATGGCCGGCTTCCTCCCCGCCAGGACGGGCACGGTCGCCGTCGACCAGAAGCCCCTGAAGCCCGGCCGCCCGTCGCTCGCCAACAAGGCCGGCATCGTCCTCGTCCCCGACCGCCGCAACATCTTCACCACGCTCAGCGTCCACGACAACCTCAAGGTCGCCGCCCACAAAGGCGGCCCCAAAGCCGACGACATGCTCGAGGTGTTCCCCGCACTGGAGAAGCGGTGGACGCTGCGCGCGGGAGCGCTCTCCGGTGGCGAGCAACAGATGCTCGCCATGGCCCGCGCGTTGATCCAGGAGCCGAAGGTCCTCCTCATCGACGAGATGAGCCTCGGCCTCGCCCCCCTCATCGTCGAAGCCCTCTTCCAGACCGTCGACCGCATCGCGACCGAGCTCCGCTGCGCCGTCCTGTTGGTCGAGCAACACGTCGGCCTCGCCCTCGAGATCGCAACGTCCGCCTCGGTCCTCAACCGCGGCTCGATCGTGCTGCGGGGCTCGGCCAAGGAGCTGCTCGCCGAATCCGAGCGACTCGAAGCCGCCTACTTCGGCAGCCCGGAGTCGAACGGCGCCTCGTAGCGCCGACCCGTCGGGGGCCGTCGACGACCGGTCAGCCGCTGAACTCCGGCATCACGTCACGGGCGAACGCCTCGACCTGCGATCGCCCCGCTTCGGGCCAACCGCAGACGAGGTAGCCGAAGCCGGCCTCGCGCCACTTCGACGCGTGCTTGCGAGTGGTGTCGAGATCGTCGAGTGAGAGTGAGGAGGCCCGCATGATGGACGCAGGGTCGCGTCCGGCCTCGGCGGCGAGCTCGTCGACGCGCGCGTTCGTGTCCCGCACCGAGTTCGGGCTCCCCCACGTGTGCCACACGTCGGCGTACCGGGCGACGAGCGGCAACGTGCGGCGAGGACCGCTGCCGCCGATCCAGATCGGCGGGTGGGGCTGCTGCACCGGGACCGGCAGGAGCTGCGCGTCGTGCAACGACACCGACCGCCCGTCGTACGAGACGACGTCGCCGGTGAACAGACGCTGCACGATCTCGAGCGCGTCCTCCAGCAGGTCGAAGCGCTCCGACGTCGACGGGAACGGGATGCCGAGCTCCTCGTGCTCCTGCTCGAACCACGCGGCGCCGAGCGAGAGCTCGAGCCGGCCGTGTGACGCGTGGTCGATGGTGAGCGCCTGCGCCGCGAGCACCGATGGGTGCCGGTAGGTCGCGCCGGTCACGAGCAAACCGAGGCGGATGCGCGACGTGACGCCGGACAGTGCGGCGAGCGTGGTCATGCCCTCGAACGTCTCGCCCGGCCCCTCCCCGTACATCGGGCGGAAGTGGTCGAAGCCCCAGGCGCCATCGAAGCCCAGCTCCTCCGCGAACTGGACCCGACGCACGATCTCGTCCCACGGCATGCGCTGCTGCGCGACGTCGAGCCCGAAACGCATCACGTCACGAA
>JADGOM010000193.1 GCA_017882925.1 Acidimicrobiia bacterium
AGGCCATGCGCGTGCACGGCGGCGTCGGCTACACCACCGAGCTGCCGGTCGAGCGGTACTTCCGCGACGCGCCGCTGATGATCATCGGCGAGGGCACGAACGAGATCCAGCGCATCGTCATCGCGCGTGGCCTCCTCGCCCGCGCCCGCGAGGGCACCTGACGTCACGGAACAGTGCCTGGCAGGAGCCCGGCATACGGGGGGCGGCGCTTCAGGCGGCGCGCGACGCGCCGGGTGGGTCGAGCGATCGTTTTCCGGTGACGGGATCGGGTGGGCCAAGCAGCCAGCCTTGGGTCTTTCGCCGGTGATCGACGGAGCAGAGATGTTGCAGGTTCCACCAGGCGGCGGGGCCACCGTGGGCGAAGTCGATCTCGGAGTGGTCGATCTCGAGGTAGTCGCGCCGGGAGCATCCGGCCACACAGCACTCCCGACCGCCGACGGTCATCGCGGTGCGGAGCTCGGCGGGGATGTGGCGGCCGAAGTGGGCGACAGTCGTGATGTCGCGGCCCTTCTTGATCACCGCCGTGACGAACGCCTCACCCAACAGCTCCCGCACCCACCGGGCGTTGACCGGTCCGACCCCGGGGATCTCACAGGTCTCGCCCGGAAGCGCCCGGCCCCGCACCAATACCGCGTGGTCGATCACGACGTGCGCGGTGTAGCCGACCGGCCGCGTACTGGCGCCGGCATCGGCCCGGACCAATTGCACAAGTGCATCCGCGGCGAACGCATCGTGCCGTTCGCGCACGCCCTCACGGTGCTTGGCGCGGAAGACCAGCTGCGTTTGCTGCTCGATCGCGGCCTTGAGCCCGCCGCCGACCTCGGGGGTGAGCCGAAAGTGGCCTTCGACCATCCCGTCGACGTTGTTCCACATCGTCAACGACCGCGACGCGTGCTGCCGCTGCGCGCGGGCCTCGGGGTCCTCGGTCCGCGCCCGCGCCCTCACGCACGCGTCCCGCAGGGCAACGAGCCCGCTGCCGGCCACCTCGAGGAGCTCGCGCTCCAGCGAGGGATCGTGCACGGCGACGGAGCTGATCAACGCCGCTTCCTTGCCCGACAACCGACCCTCTCGGACCGCGGCGCCGGTCGCCGGGAGCGACTCCAACCGGGTGGCGTTCTCGATCGCGCGTCGCGCGTCGCCGGAACCCACACCCACGAGCCGGCCGCATAGCTCTTCGGCCGTGCGGTCGCCCTGCGCGACGAATGCGTCGGTGTCGGAGATCTGCTTTGCGACCCGTGCAATCACGCCGTCGGTGAGGCGGTGGATCGTGCCGAGCTCCTCCAGAACGCTGACCGCGTCAGGTCCCGAACAACTCGCGTCGAAGCCCTGAGCAATAGCTTCGAGCGCCGAACGCGCCCTGCGCAGTTCCTCCGTGAACATGCACCCATTCTCGCCGGGCGGTGTGACAACTACCGCTATCTGGCGCGAGGACCGAAGCGGGTGCCGGCGTGCTCGTCGAGGCGCGGGACGGGGCCGGTCCTGCGGATCGCGCGGCCCCGGAACGTGATCGGGCCGTTGACGCTCGTGTCGACCCGGCTGCCGTCGGCGTTCGGCACCTCGACCAGCCCGCCGTTGACGCGCACCTGCTCGTCGGCCAGCACGTCGGCGGGCGATGACACCGGGGCCCACCACACGCCGGCCGCGTCCAACCGTTCGGCCCACTCGTCGAGGGTCCGGGCCGCGAACTCCGCGTCGAGCACGCCGATGACGTGCTGCGAGTTCTTGCGCAGGCCCCGACCCGTCGCGAACCGCTCGTCGGCCAGCAGGTCTTCGCGACCGAGCGCACGGAAGACGTTCTGCAGGTGGCGGTCGGCTTCGAGGCAGGTGAGGAAGAGCCAGTGGCCGTCGGCCGTGGAGTAGCAGTTCATCAGCGGCGTCTGGGTGACGTCGCGTGGCTCGCTCGTCGCCACCTTGCCGAGCGTCGACTGCAGGCCGAGGTCCCATCCGAGCACGTAGGCGCCGGTCCGCAGGAGCGAGGTCTCGACGACGCAGCCCTGGCCCGTCGCCTCGCGTTGGATGACCCCGCCGAGGATCCCGGCGAGGGCCGAGAGCGCGGTGATGTGATCGCCCATCGCGCCCCGGGCGTTCAACGGCTCGCCGCGGCTCGCGAGCTGGTGGGAGAGGCCGCTCCGGGCCCAGAACGCGCCGAGGTCGTAGCTCGGCCGGTCGCGGTCGGGGCCTTCGAGGCCGTACCCGCTCACGCTGCAGTAGACGAGGTGCGGGTGCCGCGCCACTGTCGCGTCGGCTTCGAGACCGAAGCGGTCGAGGACGTCGGGCTTCAGGTTCGTGACGAAGACATCGGCCTCGGCGAGGAGCTCGTGCATCCGCGCCCGGTCGGCGTCGGTGCGGAGATCGAGGACGACCGACCGCTTGCCCCGGTTGTCGAGCATGTAGGCGGGATTCGGCATCTCGCGCTCGACGCCGATGGCGCCGAACACGTTGCGCATCGGGTCGCCACCGGGCGCCTCGACCTTGATCACGTCGGCGCCCCAGTCGGCCAGCAGGCCGGCCGCGGCCGGCGCGGCCACCCACACTCCCAGCTCGACGACGCGCAGATCGGTGATGCCGGGAAGCGGGGAACCCTCGTTGTCGGTCACGCCGCGAGTATTGCATTCTCATTCCAGGATCACTACGTTTCCACCCCGTGGATACAAGGGATACGGCGGAGCAGGCCGAGCTTCGGCGGGCCGCCCGCCGGCTCGCCCACGAGTTGGGCCCGGCCACGGTCGCCCTCCTCGACGACACCACCCGGCGAAAACGGCTCGCCGCCGCCGCGCACGAGTCGGGCTGGCTCGAGCTGCGCGACGACGGGGGTGACGGCGCCCCGCTCGCGAGCGGGGTCGAGGCCGCCATCGTCGCCGATGCACTGGGCGCGGCGGTCGCCGATGTCGCGTTCACGGGCCCGGTCCTCGCCGCCGACCTCGCCCGCCGGGCCGGGAGCGGCGGTGCCGAGGGGCGCGTCGTCGCGTTCGCGCCGTCGCTCGGCGACGCCGCGGTGGTCGCCGACCCGGTCACGAACGAGACGCTGTACGCGATCGACGGCGGCGAAATCGACGGCGGCGCCGAGGCCTACGTCCTCGTCCCCGAGGGCGACGGCCACCGGCTCGGGCTCGTCCGGTTCGACCGTCCGGCCCGGGGCGACGACCACGGTTCCGACCTCACCCGCACGCTCGTGGCGATCCCCGCCGGTACCGAGGTGGCCGCGGTCGACGCCCAGACCACGGTCCTCACCGCCGACGACCTCGCGGCGTGGACCGCGCTCGGCCTCGCGCTCACGAGCGCCGATCTCGTCGGTGTCATGCGCGGGGTGCTCGACGTGACCGTCGCCTACGCCACCGATCGACGGCAGTACGGCGTCCCGATCGGGTCGTTCCAGGCCGTGCAGCACCTCCTCGCCGAGGCCCGCTGCCTGATGGAGGGCTCGCTCAGCGTGTCATTGCACGCGTCGTGGGCGGTCGACGACCTGCCGCCGGCCGAAGCGCGTGCGGCCGGCCGCGTCGCGAAGGCCTACTGCGCACGCGCCGCCCGCACCGTCTGCGAGACCGCGATCCAGGTCCACGGCGGGATCGGCAACACGTGGGAGTGCATCGCGCACGTCTACCTGCGCCGGGCCCTGCTCTCGTCGCTCTGGTTCGGCGACGACGGCGAGCAGCTCCTCCGCATCCACGACGAACGGATCGGGGTGACCAGTGGACTTTCGTGACTCCCCGGAGGAGGCCGAGTTCCGCAGCCGGTTCCGCACCTGGCTCGCGGGGAACACGATCACCCTCCCGCCGTCGACCGACGACGAGTACTGGGCCCGCCAGGGCGAGTGGCACACCGCGCTCTACGACGCCGGGTTCTTCGGCCTGAGCTGGCCGAAGAAGTACGGCGGCCATGAGCTGCCCACCGTGTTCGACGTCATCCTCGACGAGGAGCTCGCGGCGGCCGGCGCGCCGTCACGGCCGAGCCTCGGCTACCTCGTCCAGGGGATCACGAACCACGCGAGCGACGAGATCATGGACCGGTTCCTGCCCGGGCTCATCACCGGAAGGGAACGCTGGTGCCAGGGCTTCAGCGAGCCCGACGCCGGCTCCGACCTCGCGTCGCTGCGGACCACCGCGACCCGGGACGGCGACGAGTACCTGATCAACGGGCACAAGATCTGGACCAGCTACTCCGACGTGGCCGACTGGTGCCTGCTGCTCGCGCGCACCGACCCCGACGTCCCCAAGCACAAGGGCCTGTCCGCGTTCGCGGTGCCGATGGACCAACCAGAGATCGAGCAACGACCGCTGAAGATGATCAACGGCATCACCACAGAGTTCGGCGAGGTGTCGTTCGACGGCGCGCGCGTCCCGGCCGCCAACATGATCGGCGAACCCGGCGACGGGTGGCGCCTGGCGATGACGATCGTCAGCCACGAACGCGAGCCGGGCGAGCTGGGCTACGTCGCCCGCTACCGCAAGACGGTGAAGGAGCTCGAGCGCACCCTGCGCGCCGACCCCGACGCCGTTCGGAGCGATCAA
>JADGOM010000194.1 GCA_017882925.1 Acidimicrobiia bacterium
CGAGGTGGATCACCAGCGCGCCGGGGTCGGCGTGGGCGGCGACGACCGCCGCGGTGCGGGCGACCGCGGCATCGGGGGTGGCCACGATGACGAGGTCGACGCCGGTGACCGCCTCGTCGATGCCCGCGGGTCGCGCGTCGAGGACGACCGCGGTCTGCTCGACCGACGGTGCCGCCGGATGGCGGCCAGCGACCGCGCGCACGACCCATCCGCGTTCGACCAGCGCGAGGCTGATGGTGGTGCCGGCCCGGCCCGGGCCCACGAGGGTCAGCGTGCCGACAGCGTCGGAATCGTCCACGTACGGGGCCTCTCCGTTCCAGCCCCTCTCGGGTGCCGGTCTTCAGGCTCGGGGAACCGCCAAGCGTACCCCGACCCGTCGGACGTCCGGCCACGGGCCGCGCGGCTCGGCGACCAGCTCCGGTGCGAGGTCGGCGAGGGGTGCGAGCACGAACCCCCGCTCGGTCATCCGGGGGTGCGGCACGGTGAGCTCGGGAGTGGCGTGGCGCTCGTCCCCCACGATCAGCACGTCGACGTCGAGAGTGCGGGGGCCCCACCGCTCCTTGCGCACCCGCTCCCCCTCGGCCTCGATCGCGTTGGCCAGCGCGAGCAGCTCGCGGGCGGTGAGGGTGGTCTCGACCTCGGCCACCGCGTTCAGGTAGTCGGGCTGCTCGGGACCGCCGACGGGGGCGGTCTCGTAGACCGGGGACACGGCCGCGACCCGCACGCCCGGGCTGGCATCGAGGCCGTCGACCGCGAGCTGGAGGTAGGCGAGGCGGTCACCGAGATTGGAGCCGAGGCCGAGGAACGCCCGGCGAGCGGCGGTCACGGATCGGCCGATCAGGCCCGTGCGCGCGTGATGCGCACGGCCACGTGGTCGAGCTGCACGGGAACCGGCGGCCGGAGCTTCTTCACCGTGACCGTGACCTCGGCGACCCGCGGGTCGTCGAGCGCGGCGTCGGCGATGCGGGCGGCGAGCCGCTCGATCAGCAGGCAGCTCTCGCCGGCCACGATCCCGCGCACCCGCTCCGACAGCGAGCCGTAGTCGACGGTGTCGTCGAGGGCGTCGGAGGCTCCGGCCGCCGCGAGGTCGACCGCGAGGTCGAGGTCGACCTCGAACGGCTGTGCGCGCGTGCGTTCCTCGGGGAGCACGCCGTGCACGCCCAGCTCCTGCAGTCCGGCGACGAGGATGTGATCCATCCGCGCAGCCTAGGTCGGTGACTTCGCGCGCAGATCCGCGCAGATCCGGGCCGATCGCGGCGGATCGGGATGGCTCCGGGTGGCACCGCGGCATCCGGAATCGGCCCGGGGCGGCGGACCACCTTGCGTAGGCTCGCCGCGTGACCGCGCGCCGGACGAAGATCGTCGCCACCCTCGGGCCGAGCACGGCGACGCCGGCCGCGATGCGCGCGGTGATCGACGCGGGTGTCGACGTCGTGCGGATCAACGCCGCCCACGGCGACGCCGCCGCCCACGCCGCGGCCGCGCTCCTCGCGCAGAAGGCCGCGGCCGAGATCGGGCGCCCGATCGGCGTGCTCGTCGACCTGCCCGGGCCCAAGATGCGCACCGGTCCGATCACCGGAGACTCGGTGCGGCTCGAGGCCGGGGAGCCGTTCACGCTGTTCGCGCGGCCCGTCGACGGCGACGCCACCGGCGCGTCGACCACGGTCGCGGGGCTGGGGACGATGGTCCGGCCCGGCGACCCGATCGTGCTCGCCGACGGGCAGATCCGCTTGCGGGTGCTGGGGCTCGACGGCGACGACGTGCAGACCGAGGTCGTGCGGGGCGGGCGCCTGTCGTCGCGCAAGGGCATGTTCCTCCCCGAGGCCGAGCACCAGGTCGAGCCGTTCACCGCGGCCGACGCCGACGCCCTCGCCACCGCGATGTCGATCCGGGCCGACTTCGTGGGCCTCTCGTTCGTGCGCGGCGCCGAAGACGTGGAGCGGGTGCGGGCCCTGCTCCCGAAGCGCGGCTACCGCCCGAAGCTCATGGCGAAGATCGAGACCCGTCGCGCGCTCGACGACCTCCCCGCGTTGATCCGCGCCTCCGACGCGGTGATGGTGGCGCGCGGCGACCTCGGCATCCAGATCGACGTCAGCCAGGTGCCGCTCGTGCAGAAGGAGATCATCCACGCGTGCAACGTGGCCGGCCGGCCCGTGGTCACCGCGACCGAGATGCTCGAGTCGATGACGACGTCACCGCTGCCGACGCGCGCCGAGGCCGGCGACATCGCCAACGCGGTGATCGACGGGACCGACGCGCTGATGCTGTCGGCCGAGACCGCCACCGGCGCGTACGCGGCCGACGCCGTCGACACGATGGCTCGCGTCGCGCGGGCGGCGGAGGCCTGGCCGCGGATGCGGGTGTTCCCCGACGTCGAGGGGATCCACGTCGACCGCGTCGCGTGGGCGGTCGCGCACGCCGCGGTCGAGGCGGCCCAGGACCTGGGCGTCGCCGCGATCCTGTGCCCGACCCGCACCGGGGCGACGGCCCGCCGGGTGGCCGCGTTCCGGCCGTCGGTGCCGGTTGCCGCGCTCTCCCAGCGCCGTCACGTGCGGGCGGGGCTCGCGCTGGTCTGGGGGGTGGTCCCGCTCGCGTTGCCGGGCGCGCCCGTGCCGAGCCACGAGATCTACCAGGCGGTGGAGGTGGCCCGGGCGGCCGGGCTCGTCGAGACCGGCGAACTCGTGGTCGTGGTCGCGGGCGCACCCGGCCCGCGCGCGGGCGGCACCGACACGATGCGCGTGCTGCGGGTATGAGCGCGCGCCGGGCGGCGCGCTACGGCTTCCGCAACGGGGCCTCGAGGGTGAGCGCGACGAACTCTCGGCCCTCGCGACCGATCTCCCGGCCGGTGAGCCGCTCGATCACGAGCACCGCATCGGGACCCTCGGTCATCAGCCCGGCGTAGAGGAGGTAGCCGGCGAGGACCCCCATCAGCTTGTCGCCGAACTCCTCGTGGTGGACGAGGATGCGCTCGGTGGGATCGTCCATCCACTCCTGCAGCCGGGCGTAGATCCGGGCCAGCTGCTCGGGCAGATCGTCGTAGCGCCCCACCGGCAGCTGCACGTACGGGATGTGGGCCTCGTCGTAGGCGTGCAGGTTGTGCGGGGAGTCGAGCAGCGACAGCACGTGGGTGAAGCCGTGGGACGCGAGCCAGATCAGCTCCTCCTGGCGCCGCACCTTGCGGTGGTTGCGCGCGAAACCCCCGGGGCGCTCCGAGGCCGCGAGCCGGCCCTTGATGATCCAGCAGAAGAAGCGGGGCTCGAGCCCCTGCGCCCACCGGCCCTTCACGTCGAGCGCCCCTTCATCGGCGCCGGCCTCATGCCGCGAGCCGCCGGGCGCTCGCCACGAGATCCGCGGCGCACACGGCCGATCCCACGGCGTGGACCCGGGCCACCGACACGCCGTGGGCGAACGCCCACACCGTGATCGCCTGCGTGCCCTCCTCGCGCTCCCCGACCGGCGGGACGACGCCGTCGGCCCCGGCGAGCAGCGCGCCGATCATCCCCTTGCGCGACGCGCCGACGAGGAGCGGAGCCCCGGCCGCGGCGCGCAGCCGCGGGAGCGCACCGAGCAGCTCGAGGTTGTGCCCGAGGCTCTTCCCGAACCCGATGCCCGGGTCGGCCAGCACCGCCGCGGGCGCGATGCCGGCGGCGTGCGCCGCGAGCACGCGGGCCCGGAGGAATGCGCCGACCTCGCCCACGACGTCGTCGTAGTGGGGATTCCGCTGCATCGTGCGGGGCTCCCCGCGCATGTGCATGACGATGAAGCCGGTAGCCCGGTCGGCGACCAGGGCGAGCATCCCCGGATCGCCCCGGCCCGCGCTCACGTCGTTGACGATCGTGGCCCCGGCGTCGACGGCGCGGGCCGCGACGCCGGCCTTGGTGGTGTCGATGCTGATGGGGATGCCGGGGGCGAGCCGGGCGAGGCCGCGCACGACGGGCAGCACCCGCCGGAGCTCCTCGTCCTCGTCGACCGGCTCGGCGCCGGGACGGGTGGACTCCCCGCCCACGTCGAGCAGGTCGGCACCCGCGGCCGCGAGCGCGAGGCCGTGCTCGACCGCGGCGTCGGGATCGAGCCAGCGGCCCCCGTCGGAGAAGGAGTCGGGCGTGACGTTCACCACTCCCATCACCCCGGGCCGAGGGCGATCCAGCACGAACTCCCAGGTGAACATCGGTCGCATCGTACCGGCGGGGCGGCCCGATTCCCGCGTCCGAATCCGACGAATCACCCAGATCGGACGCCGGGCGGGCCCCGAGGCCGCGGCTAGGGCCGGCTGCGGGGTGGGCCGATGAGCGACATCGCCTCGGCCCGGGTGGCGGCGTTGGTCTTGAAGAGCCCCCGCACCGCCGAGGTGAGGGTGAGGGCGCCGGGCTTGCGGATGCCGCGCATCGACATGCACAGGTGCTCGGCCTCGATCATCACCAGCACGCCCCGGGGCGACAGGACGTCGACCAGCGCGTCGGCCACCTGGCTCGTGAGCCGCTCCTGCACCTGCGGGCGGCGCGAGAAGCCGTCGACCAGGCGGGCGATCTTCGAGAGGCCGGTGATCCGGCCGTCGGAGCCGGGGATGTAGGCGACGTGCGCGTGGCCGTGGAACGGGATGAGGTGGTGCTCGCAGAGGCTGAACAACGGGATGTCGCGGACCATCACCATCTCGTCGTGGTTCGCCTCGAAGGTGACGGTGAGGTGATGGGCGGGGTCCTCGTGGAGGCCTCCGACCACCTCGCGGTACATCTCGGCGACGCGGTCCGGCGTGCGGACCAGCCCGTCGCGCTCGGGGTCCTCCCCGATCGCGATCAGGATCTCCCGCACGGCGCGGGAGATGCGCGCGACGTCAATCGGCTCGTCGGCGTCGGGCAGTGAATGCAGCGGTTCGGTCACGACAACCCCCGGACTGAGGATGGATGGGCCGCGCCGTTCGTCGCGACGACGGCGGGCGAAGTGGAGCGCCGACCCACGATCAGCGCGAGCAACACCGCG
>JADGOM010000025.1 GCA_017882925.1 Acidimicrobiia bacterium
CGTCATCGCGCTCGACGAAGCGACGGGCGTCGAGATCCCCGAGCGCGACTACCCGAAGCTCGCGACCCTCGATGGGTGCGTCGGCTACCTCCGCGCCCACACGCAGCCGGGCGTGCGCTGATCGGCATGCCGGACCCGGGTACGGGTCGGCGACCCCGCCCGGGCCCATTCCGCGGAGGTTCCCGGAGAACGCGTCCGACAGCAGGTCCTGTCCGGCGCCGTAGAGCCCGTCCTCTCCTGCGTCTCGTGTCGAGAGTGCTCCAAGCGATCGCTCAGCTCTGTGTGCAATGGCCTCGGATCTCGCAGCGGACGCCGGTCATGAACGGGGCGACCGCCGGATTCGCCGGGTGAACGCACTGCGAGCCACCCACGGACGGTCGTGCAAGGGCTCCAGCGACGGTTCCGGCGGCGCGACCTCGTCCGGCGAATCGATCGTGGCCCCGATGAGCCGGCATTGGGCGCAGAGCCCGTGCCGTACTCGCTTCCGACCCCCACAGCTCTCACAACGTCTCATGACGACGATCCCCTCGTCTCGGCCGTCGCACGTCGGTGCACGAAGCGGCACGCCCATGCTGTGTCCGCTCGTCGTCCGCCACCAGAGTCGGAGGTCCCACGCACGACCGGTTGCGCGGCTTCCCGGTTGCTCGGATCAGCGGGGACTCCCGGCCCGGTTGCGTCACCCGCCCGGCCCGGTGCTGCCGTCGGGCGCGGGCTCAGACGGCCAGCCTCGCGAACGCGCCCGCGGGGAGATCCACCTGCCGCGGGGCGGACCCGGTGAAGTCGACCTCGGCGAGCTCCACGGTCTGCGGGATCGGGTTGCCGTAGGTGCGGACGGTGTAGCGGCGCTCGGCCAGGTTGGCGATCGAGCTCCACAGCGTGTGGTCGTCGTTCGCGGGCGAGTCGTCGGCCCGGATGAAGCCCTCGGGGATGTCGAAGTTGTTGAGGATGTGCAGCGCGGTCTTCTCCAGCTCCGGCGCCGTGCCCACCGGCCGGAGGCTCGACGTGAACGCGACCGCGCGCACGAAGCGCGAGGGTGAGCTCGAGTCGCCGGGGAAGCCGGTCATCGCCGCGCCCTGGCCCATCGCGTCGAGCTCCACGCCCTCGATCGTGATCGGCGACGGGTTGCGCACCGACAGGTTGAGGTAGTTGCGGACGTTGGTCAGGTGCCAGTCGAGGTGGGGCCAGTTGCACATGACCCCGATCGGGTTGGCGTAGGTGATCATCTTGCCGTCGGCCCACTCGAACACCGCCGAGTCGCCGGACGGGTCGTGCACGACGAGGTGCGCGGGTGGCGCGAAGCCGAACTGCTCGAGCACCCACGGCCAGACTGTGATGCCGTGCATCGCGGTGCGGGCCTCCGCGACCGTCGCGCACGTGCCGAGGACGAACGCGATGACGTCGACGATCGACATGAGGGTGGTGGGGTCGGCGCCCGCCGCGCTCGTGTAGTCGCAGAAGCCGGGCATGTAGAGCAGGCCGCCGTAGAGGCCCCGCTCGTTCATCGCGTCGGTGAACATCTCGGGGTGGCCGAAGACGTCCATGCCGACGATGCCGTACGTCGACGTCCAGGTCCGGCCCGGGCCGTCGACCCCGATGCCCGCCCCCGCGTACCCGCGCGGCAGCACGGTGATCTTCGTGCCCATCGCGTTCGGGAACTCCATCGTCCGTCCGACCACGACGGACCCGTCCGTCGCCTTCACCCGGAAGCTCGTGCACATGTCGGTTCCTCCTCGACCCCGCCGCCCCGTGCGTGTCTCAACCAACCCTTAGGTAGTTGCGAGACGCACGGAGGTTGATCAGGGGAGGCGTCGACCGGGCGGCGGGCCGGCTGTAGGGCTTCGTGGGCCGGGTCGGGCGGATCCGTTGCGCCGGCTCAGTTGCAGACGGAGACCAGCGTGTAGCCCGCGGCCCGGATGCCCCGGATGATCGCCGGGAGGGCCGCGACGGTCTGTGACCGGTCACCGCCGCCGTCGTGCATGGCGATGATCGCCCCGGGGTGCAGCGCGCCGAGCACGCGCTGGGTGATGACGCCCGCGCCCGGCTTCAGGTAGTCGGACGGGTCGACGTCCCACATCAGCTCGGCCAGGCCGCGCTGCGCGAGCTGCGCCACGACGGCTGCGCTCGTCTCGCCGTACGGCGGGCGCAGGCACTTGAGGGGCTTCCCGGTGACGGAGGTGATGAGCGCGGTGGTCCGGTCGACCTCGCCGGCCCAGCCCGCCGGGTCGAGCTTCGAGAGGTCGGTGTGGTCCCACGTGTGGCTGGTGAGCGTCATGCCGTCGGCGACCTCGCGCTGGAGGATGCCGCGGTTGGCCGCGCCCTCGTAGCCGACGATCTGGAACGCGGCCGGCGCGTGGTACTGCTCGAGCACCTGCAGGATCTGCGGGGTGTAGCTCGGGGTCGGGCCGTCGTCGAACGAGAGCGCGGCGACCTTCTGGCCCTTCGCGTAGAGGTGGCCGGGCAGATCGGTGAGGTTGTGGATGACGCCCGTCAGCGCGGGCCCGCTCGGTGGCGCGGGCGGTTGCTCGGGCAGGAGCCACAGGCCCTGCCCGTCGGGCGTCGCGGTGATGCCGCCGATCGGGGCTCCGAGCTGCTGACCGCCGAGCGAGCCCAGGAACCGCGCGTTCCCGAAGGTGAACACGCCGCCGTCGGCGGCCGCGAGCCAGTAGCCGCCGCCGTCGGAGGTGGCGGCCATGCCGACGACCGGCGCGACGAGGCGCAGCGAGCCGGTGGAGCCGTGGAAGTTGGCGTCGCCGAAGCTGAAGATGCCGCCGTCGGAGGCGACGAGCCAGTAGCCGTGGCCGGTCGGGGTGCTGGCCATGCCGACGATCGGCGACTTCAGGATCATCCCCGCGACGGATCCGTAGTTCCCGGCGGTTCCGAAGGGCACCGGCTGGCCCGCGCCGGTGCCCGGGGCGGTCGCCGCGGTGGCTGGCCGTGCGGGCGCGAGCTGCGCGACGCCGAGCAGGAGGAGCGCCAGGATCAGGGACACGATCACCGGCACCCGGGCCCGTCGGATGGATGTGGAATCGTTCACCTGGTCACACGCCTTCGGTCCGGACCACTGGGGGTCCAGCAGCGGCCGGCGCAGCGTAGGCGACGCCCGGAGACCCGTGTCCTCGGGAGCGGTCGGGGCTCCGGCGGGGTCGGCGGGTCGTCAGGAGAGGCGCACCCGGATCACGCTGGCCTCCAGGATGTTGCCGGACTCGCTCGACATCGTCTTCAGGACGATCGCGCCGCTCGAGGTCGACGGGGACCCGAACGTGACCGGCTTCGAGAACGGGCCCATCTCGCCGTTGGATCCGCCCATGACGTAGTCCGTCGCCAGCGGCGTCGTCGTGCCGTCCTGGCGGATCTCGACGTTGACCGTCGCCTCGAATGCGGTGCTCCGGCCCGAGAGCGTCACCGGCGACGAGATGGAGGCCGAGGTGACCGGCGACTGCAGCTGGAGGTTCGGCGTCGATGCGCCCAGCACCCACCAGGTCCCGTCGGAGCCGAGCTGGCGCACGATGATCGTCGTCACGGGACCGGTCGTCGTGGCCCGGATCGGGACCTCGCCCGACCGGCTGTCGCCCTGCACGAACGCACCGATCACGGGCGCGACGAAGCCGAGGTAGGTGACGGCGAAGCCGGAAGCCGCCGCGACCGGGTCGTGGTAGCGCGTCGTGCTGCTGACGAAGGGCCACACCGCGGTGTCGGTGGCCGGCGCGGTGGTGGGCGCGGCCGTCGGCGGCGCGGTGGTGGCGGGAGCGGTCGTCGTGGAACTGGTCCTCGTCGGCTTCCGGGTGGAGCTCGTGGACGCGGGCGCCGACTTCGATCCGCTCGAGCAACCCGCCGCGAGCACCAGTGCTCCGAGCAGGAAGGCCAGCCGGGTTCCGGTTCCCCGTTGCGTCATGTCGTGATTCTGAGCAGGTTCGGCGACGAGCACCACGGGACAAGGTCCCAACTCGTCGGGCTCACCCGTCGACGGCCGGCTCCGGGGGTTGGGCGATCGGCAGGGTGAGGGTGAAGACGGAACCGGCGCCGACCCCCGGTGACGTGACCTCCACGTCGCCGTGGTGCGCGCGGGCGAGCCCGCGGGCGATCGTGAGGCCGATCCCGCTGCCGCCTGCGGGCCGGCGCGGGCCGTGCACCCGGTAGAAGCGGTCGAAGACGAGGTCGACGTCCTCGGCAGACAGCCCGATGCCGGAGTCCTGCACCGAGACGACCGCGCGACCGTGATCGCGGCGCGCGCCCACCTGCACCCGCCCCCCGGTGGGCGTGTAGGTGAGCGCGTTGCCGAGGAGGTTGGTGAGGACCTGCGCGATCCGGTCGGGGTCCATCTCCACCGGGAGCGGCGGCCCCTCGTGCAGCTCGAGCGTCACGCCCTTCTCGTCGAACTGCGGGCGCAGGCGCCGCACGGTCGTGGTGGCCAGCGCGCCGAGGTCGTCGACCCGCAGGTGCAGCGCGACCGCACCTTCCTCGGAGCGCGAGAGCTCGGCCAGGTCGGAGGCCAGCCGGTGGAGGCGCGAGGTCTCCTCCCCCACCGCCGTGAGCGTCTCCTCGTTGGGCTCGAAGACACCGTCGAGCATGCCTTCGACGTAGCCCTCGATGGTCGTCAGAGGCGTGCGCATCTCGTGCGCGACCTCGGACACGAGGCGCGCGCGACGGCGCTCGGTGGTCTCGAGCGCCACGGCGAGACGGTTGACGTCGTGGGCGAGCTCGGCCAGCTCGAGCTCCGCAGGCTCGGTCACCCGCTCGTCGTAGTGCCCGTTGGCGAGTCGGCGCGTGGCGTCGCGCACGTCGCGCACGGGCCGGACGATCCGGCGGGCCACGAGGGTCGAGACGATCGCGGCGGCCCCGAGGCTCGCCAGGAGCGCGATCCACAACGAGGCGTCGAGCGAGTTGACGAACACGGTGTGGGAGTGGGCTTCCTTGCCCGAGCCGGCCGAGCTCTTGATGTCGTCGTCGTAACGGGCCGGAGCCACGATGCGCACGGTCACCGCGAACGCACCGAAGACCGCCAACGCCACGAGTGCGTACGACGCGAACAGCCGGACGTCGAGCCGCCGCCAGAGCCTCACGCGGGCGTCCCGAGGAACTTGTAGCCGACACCGCGCACCGTGCCGATGAGCGTCGGCTCCTCCGCGCTGTCACCGAGCTCCTTGCGGATGCTCCGGATGTGCACGTCGACCACGCGTTCGTCGCCGAAGAAGTCGAAGCCCCATACGCGCTCGAGGAGCTGCCGGCGGGTGAGCACCCGCCCCGGCGCCCGGGCCAGCGCGACGAGGAGGTCGAACTCGAGCGTGCTCAAGCGTACGGGCTCGCCGGCCCGGGTCACCTCGCGGGCGCCGACGTCGATCGCCAGGTCGTCGAATGCGAGCCGGTCGGCGGGCTCGGACGCGTTGGCGACGTCGGTGCGGCGCAGCACCGTCTTGATGCGCGCCACGAGCTCGCGCGGGCGGAACGGCTTGGTGACGTAGTCGTCGGCGCCGACGGTGAGGCCGACGAGCGTGTCGAGCTCCTCCGAACGGGCCGTGAGCATGATCACGGGCACCTCGGAGGTGGTGCGGATCCGGCGCAGCACCTCGACGCCGTCGATGCCGGGCATCATCACGTCGAGCACCACGAGGTCGGGCTTCCGGTCGCGCACCGCCTGGAGCGCCGCGTCACCGTCGCAGGCTTCGGCCACGTCGAAGCCTTCGCGCTCGAGGTAGCTCCGAACGATCTCCCGGATCCGTTCCTCGTCGTCGACGACGAGCACGCGCTTGGCCACGATGGTCACAGTACGCCGCCCATCCGGCGCCGCCCCCTGCTTCACGGACACTTCACGGACGCCGCGCGGGGGCCTTCACGGCCGGAGACGACCCTGGGTCCTGTGAAGCCGAGCCACCGGGCCCGGCTCCGGAGCGAAGGGGCGAGGCATGCAGCGAAAGACCGCAGTCGCAGCCGCCGGCGCGATCTCGATGAGCCTCTTGTCGATGGCCGTCGCCGTCGGCGCCAACTTCGGCGCCCTCGGGTTCGGGTCCACCCCGTCCGCGACGGCTGCACAGCCGACCGCGGTCACCGCCGCACCGGCCGCCACGGCCACCAAGGCCTCGGCCACCGCAAAGCACGACGAAGAGTCCGCCGGCACCGCCGGCACCACCTACGAGACGCACCAGAAGGAACGTGGTTCCGATGACTGACAACACCAACGAGATCGACCAGGCCGAGCGGGTCCGGCGGCTGCAGGAGCGCCGCGCCGCTGCGGGTCGTACCCGGCCCGCGCCCGTCGCGATGAGCGCGGACGCGTCGAGCACCACCACGGCCGCGCCGGCCCGGAGCGCCACGCCGCGCCGCCGTCACCCCGCCTCCGGTACCCGGTGGATGCTCGCGGGGCTCAGCGTGGCTTCGTTCTTCGGCATCGCGGGGACGGTCGCCGCGGCCAACGTTGCGTCGGCCTCCGCCGCAACCCAGGTCGCGACCCCGGCGACGGCCAACGTGGTCTCGACGACCCCGGTTGCCGGCGCCTCGACCGCGGCCACCCCGAGCACCGCGGCCACGGCCAAGGCGACCACGGCCCAGGCGTCGACGAGCACCGCCCACGTCACCCACACCAAGACCCACGGCAGCTGACCCCGGGACTCCGTAGGCTGCACCGGTGAGCTCACAGACGTGGTGGTACACGGCCCGGGCCGGCGGGATCGTCGCGTGGGCGCTCGCATCCCTCGCGGTCGTCAGCGGATTGCAGCTGTCGACCCGTCTGGTCCGGAAACCGGCGCCCAACTGGGTGCTCGATGTCCACCGGTTCCTGGGTGGGCTCACCGTGGTGTTCGTCGGGGTCCACATCGTGGGCCTCATCGGCGACCAGTTCGTCGGCTTCGGGCCGGTCGAGATCCTCGTACCGTTCACGTCGAGCTACAAGCCCGCGGCGGTGGCGCTCGGCATCGTCGGGATGTACCTCCTGCTCGCGATCGAGATCACGTCGCTGCTGATGCGCCGGATCCCGCGCCGCACCTGGCACGCGGTGCACCTCTCGGCGTTCGTGCTGTTCGTGGTGGCCACCGTCCATGGCGTGCTCGCGGGCACCGATCGGCACAATGCACTGCTGCAGTGGGCCTACCTGCTCGTGGCCGCGCTGGTGCTCGGGATGACGCTGGTCCGCATCCTGGCGCCCCGCCGCGCCCGGCAGTCGCCGGCCCGCCCCGCCGTCCGCCCCTGAGGCCGCAGCGCGACGGGGCTCAGTCGTCCGGGTGCTCGTGTGGCGCGGATTCGCGCCAGTGGCCGACGCCCTCGGCCACCGAGAACCCCGCGACCACGATGGCGGCACCGGCGTCGGTCCACCACCAACCGAGCCAGGCGTTGAGGACGAGCGCGGTCAGGATGCCGGTGCTCAGGCAGCCGTCGAGGAACGTGAGCGCGGCCTCGGCCTGCAGCGGCTCGCTGCCGAGGTCCCTCGCGGTCATGCGCTTCAGCGCCGCGAGCCCGAACATCGCGACCGCGGTGATGGCGAGATAGGCCACGCCCAGCGGCGAGTTGCCGGGTCGGTCGCCCAGCACGAGGCTGCGCACGCTCGCGGCCACGAGGAACGCGGCGAGGACCCAGAACGCCACCGCGATCATCCGGAGCGAGCGGTGGACCCGGCGGTCGCCCGGGTCGTGGCGGTCGTCTCGGAGGTTCCGGATGACCACGGTGGAGGCGAAGATCTCGACGACGGAGTCGAGCCCGAACGCGATGAGCGCGAGGGAGCCGGCCTGGATCCCGAGGGTGATGGTGACCACCACCTCCATCGCGTTCCAGCCGTTGGTGGCCCACTCGAGGCGCAGTCCGCGCCGGCGGAGCTCCTCGACGGTCTTCGTCTTCTTCACGGCACCATTGGGGCACAGCCCCATTCGAACCCGCAAAGCCGGGGCGATACGAGGCCTCAGCTCGTGGACGCGCCTTCCGCGGCGGCGATGAAGCTCGGAATGAGCGCGTTCCAACCGCCGGTGTTGGCGTTGCGCCACTCGAGCGCCTCGTCGCCGACCCGCTCCCATCCCGAGTGCACGATGTCGAGCCGGGTCCGGTCGTCGCCGATGTCGACGAAGGTGAGGTCGACGTCGGTGGCCGCATCACGTTCGCGCGTGATGTGCCACAGGTAGCCGAGACGCGTGGGCGGTTCCCAGTGGGTGATCTCGCCCCACTCGATCTCGGTGCCGTCCGACGTCCGTTCGAAGATCCGGCCGCCGAGTCTCGGCTCCAGCACGACCGTCGTAGCCGGGTCGCCCGACGCCGAGTGCCCCTTCGGCCACCACACCGACAGCCGGGTGGTCCACACGTCGAACGCGTGCGCGGGCGGGCAGGCGATCTCGTAGCTGAGGCGGAGCGGTTCGATCACGCGCCGCCCTTGGGCTTCGCGGGCTTTCGCCGCGGGGTGGGCTTCGGGGCCGGCTCCGTGTTCTCGGCCGTGATCCGGAAGCGCGCGACCGCGTCGCCCCACACCTGCTCGAGGTACACCCGCACCGCCTCCACGCCCTGGTCCTGGAGCCGGTAGATGCGACGGGTTCCCACCGGCTCCTCCGCCACCATGCCGGCCTCCTTCAGCAGCCGGAGGTGGCGCGAGACCGCGGGCCGGCTGATCGGGAGCTCGTCGGCGAGCTCCTGCACCGATCGGCCCGCGTGGCTCAGCAGCTCGAGGATGGCCCGACGGTTGGGGTCGCCCAACGCGTCGAAGGGGTCACCGGCGGGTGCGGGCGTGGGCACGGTCGCTCACGCGTCCCGGGTCGCGCGCTCGGCCTGCGCCTTCAGGCCCGCGGCGAACTGTTGGAACGACGGGCCGAGGTCGGGCATCGAACGCCAGATCAGGCCGAGGAGGGGTCCGCGGAACTCTTCGCGCATCGTGAAGCCGGTCCTTCCGTCGGCGGTCGGAGCGAGCGTGAAGGTTCGCACGCCCCGGAACAGTCCGAGCGGCAGTCCCCCGCTCCAGGTCATCGTGCCCGCGGTCTCGTCGATTCCCACCTTCACCGGGAAGGCCCGGCCCGGGCTCACATGGGTGTGCACCGTGATCTTCCCGCCGTCGGCGATCGACCCGTCCACCCGGTCCACGCCGGAGTCCCAGCTCGTGTACCGCGCGGAGTCGCGCAGCACGGCCCAGACCGCGGCCGGGGCCGCGTCGATCGTCGCGGCCGCCTCGTACGACTTCACCGCGACACCGCCGGTCCGTCGGCGAGGCTGAAGCCGTAGGAGCCGACGACCGCGCCCTCCGTCACGATCGGTCCCTCCTCGAGCCGGTCCGCGAGCTCGCGCTGGAACTCGCGGAACGCGACCACGGACCCGAGCGGGTTCTCGCCGTCGGCGGTCTCCACCGACGCCACATGGACGAAGCTCACGCCGTCGGCCAGGCGCACGGTCATGTAGCGGATGCCGCCGGGCCGGGCGGTCGCGAGCTCCGCGAAGACCTGCTCGACGTAGGCCTGGTTCTCGTCGCCCCGATCCGGCTTGGTCCGGTAGCGCACCACGGTCACGGGCATGGGGCCTCCTCACGTATGGGTAACAGAACCGTTACCGTAACAGTTCTGCTACTCCTACGGGAGCCCGCACGAATGCACGGAGAGGGCTCGATCAGGTGAGACGGGCGGTCAGCGCGTCGATCTCCCGGCAGAAGTCCTCCCGCAGTCGTTCCTTCTCGGGCTCGGGTAGCCAGCAGGCGTCGACCGCGTTGAGGCACAGCTGGGCGACGTGCTCGGGGGCGAAGCCCATCTGCGCCGCGCCGATCACGAACTCCTTCCCGAGGTCGGTGGCGAAGAAGGGCGGGTCGTCGGTGTTGAGCGAGATGCGGAGGCCCTGCAGGAACATCTGGCGGATGGGGTGCTCCTCGAACGTGAAGCCGTAGAGCCATACCGACGAGTGCGGGCACGTCGTGAAGTGCACCCGCTCGTCGCGCGCGCGCCGGACCACCTCGGGATCACCGAGGATCCGGTACCCGTGGTCGATGCGGTCGCAGCCGAGGACGTCGAGCGCGATGAGCACGTCGCGCGGCGTCGACCCGTCGATCTCGCCGACGTGCGCGGTCACGTTGAGCCCGTTCTCGTTGGCGAGCGCATACGCGTCGACGAAGATCTCGGGTGCCTCCTTGCCTTCAGGCGTGAGGTCGTCCATCCCGATGCCGACGACCAGGTCGTGCGGGTGCGCGAGGACGGTCTCCACCAGGGCCACGCCCGCCTCCGGCCCGTGGAACCGGCTGATCGCGGCGATGAGGTTGCAGCGCACGCCGAACTCGCCGTGGGCGCGCCGGATCCCGTCGCCGATCCCGCCCACGATCTCGTCGTACGAGAGGCCCTGCGGGTAGTGGTAGTCGGGGTTGAAGAACATCTCGCGGTAGCGGAGGTTGCCGGTGTGCACGCCGTCGGCCAGGGTCTCGTAGGCGACGCGGGCGAAGTCGTCCGGCTCGACCAGCGTCTTCGACACCGCCTGGAGGACCGCGAGGAAGTCGGTGATCGAGTCGTAGCGGTAGAGCTCGTCGGGGTCCATCGACGGGAGCTCGACGCCGTTCTTCTCCGCGAGCTCGATCGCGGTCGCCGGGAAGACTGTGCCCGGGAAGTGGCAGTGGAGCTCGACCTTGGGGACGCGGGCGAGGAACTCCGCGTACGTCAACGGGCCGTCGTCCATGGGCATCGGGGTCGATTGCGCAGCCATGCGTGCATCAGACGAGATCCGGCCCGCCGATGGGTTTCCGCCGCGTGAACAGCAGTGCCCGATCGCCGCGAGCCTACCCGCTGGTTGGCGGGTTCAGCTGGGTACGCTCCGCGCATGCGACTCGGTCTGGCGTCCCCGATCGTCACCCACAACCCCGGCCTCAACAACGACTGGGAGCGCGACGCGACCATCCAGGATCTCGTCGCCATCGCGCAGCGGGCCGACGAGCTCGGCTACCACCACCTCACGTGCAGCGAGCACATCGCGTACCCGGCCGGGCGGGTCGTGTCACCGGGGATGGGCCGCTACTGGGATCCGCTGGCGACGCTGAGCTACCTCGCCGCGTGCACCACCGGCATCCGGCTCGCCACGCACATCATCGTGCTGCCGTACCACCACCCGCTCGAAGTGGTGAAGCGCTACGGCACCCTCGACCGGATGAGCGGGGGGCGGGTGATCCTGGGCGTCGGCATCGGCCACCTCGAGTCGGAGTTCGAGCTGCTCGGCGTGCCGTTCGCCGACCGTGCCGCGCGCACCGATGACGCGATCCGCGCGGTCCGGGCCTCGTTCGGCGTGCGCGAGCCCGCGTATCACGGCACGCACTTCTCGTTCGACGGCGTGGTCGTCGACCCGGTCGGGATCCAGAGCCCGCCGCCGATCTGGGTCGGGGGCAACAGCCTGGCGTCGCTCCGTCGCGCCGCCGAGCTCGGTGACGGGTGGGCTCCCTACGGCCTCCCGTTCGACCAGATCGGCGAGATCCTGCGCCGCGGCCGCGAGGA
>JADGOM010000195.1 GCA_017882925.1 Acidimicrobiia bacterium
ACCCCCGCGGCGCGGTATCCGGCGAGCTTCGGGGCATCGACCGCGTCGGGGTTGCACTCGACCGTGACCTCCGCCGAGGGCGCACGCCGGATCGCGTCGAGGATGCGCGCGAGCTGCGCCGCGCGCAGCAGCGACGGGGTGCCGCCGCCGAAGAAGACGGTGCTCGCGGGCGGGAGCGACGGCTCGGCGGCGTACCGCCGGCCGAGGTCGGTGACGCACGCGTCGACGTAGTCGTCGACGAGGTGCTCGCGGTCGGTCCACGTGGCGAAGTCGCAGTAGTCGCACCGGTGGGTGCAGAAGGGGATGTGGACGTAGACGCCGAAGGGCGCGGGGGCCAAGGGCTGCGGCCGGGCGGTCGACGGTTCCATGGTCACCGGACCATGGTCGCGCGGGCACGGCGGGAGCCCGGACGGGAATCCCGGTCGCGGGTCAGGCCGCCAGCTGGCCGGAGACGAGCGGCTTGTTGTGCGACTGCACCACGCCTGGGCTCTTCTCCCGCGTGACCGCGAAGCCGAGCACGTCGCCGCTCATGTGGAACGGGCTCACGTTGGCCTGCTGTCCGAGGACCCCGGCGGAGACGACCGTGGGGTGGGCGGCATCGTCGAGGATCGCCCACAGCTGATACGTCTCGCCGGCGGGCAGCTTCGGGAGGTTGTTCTCCTCGAGGTACCCGGTGCCGTTGGGGAGGTACACGATCGACGCGGCCATGTCGCCGTTGGTGGAGGTGAGCGCCACTCGGCGCGCGCCGGCAGTCATCTTCGCGGCCTCCGCCGCCTGGCGGACCGCGTCGGGGCTCGAGATGCTGCGCTGCAGGCGGTCGACCTCGTTGCCCTGGTTGATGATCTGCACGCCCATCAGCGCGATCAGCGCAACGGCCGCGACCCCGGCCACCGTGGTGACCCAGCGCGGGACGACCCGGCGCCGCGCGCGCGCGGAGTCGATCGAGGAGACGGTGGCGGGCGACGCGCCCGCGGGCACGGTGCCGGACGCGACCGGCAGCTCGGGGGCGTCCTGCCGCGCGGGTCCGGGGGTGAGGTTGGCGGCGATCCGGTCCCAGAGCTCGGCCGGAGGCTCGCTCGCGGTCTGCGCGAGCCAGCCCGCGGTCTCGCGGAGCTCGTCGACCTCGGCCCGCGCGGCCGGATTGGCGGCGAGGTACGCCTCGACCTCGGTGCGCTCGTCGCCGTCGACCGCGTCGAGCGCGTACGCGCCCAACAGCTCGTCCATCGGATTCGTCCCGGGGTCTGTGCTCATGTTGCCCACGACCCTGCGATCCCACCCTCGGTGAGGATCCCGCGCAGGCGTCCGAGACCCGACCGGATGCGGCTCTTGACCGTACCTTCCGGCGCGTCGAGCAGGACCGCGACCTCACGGTACGTGTGACCGCCGAAGTACGCGAGCTCGATCGCGCTGCGCTCGTCGGACGGGAGCTCGACCAGCGCCTCGCGGACGTGCTCGGCCAGCGTGAGGTCCCAGACCTCGCGCTCGAGGTCGTAGGAGTCGCCGGCGCCGAGGCGCGCCTCGCGCTCCTCGCGGTTGCGGCGGGACGACTCCGACCGGATGAGGTCGACGGAGCGGCCGTGGATCTGGGCCAGCAGGTAGGAGCGGAGCGAGCCGCGGGCGGCGTCGAACTTCGCGGGCTCGTTCCAGATCCGGAGGAAGACCTCCTGCACGATCTCCTCGGCCAGGCTGTGATCGCCCGCCAGCCGCTTGGCGAGGCCCAGTGCCACCCCGCCGTGGCGCTTGTAGACCTCGGCCAACGCGTCCTGGTCGTAGCGGGCGATCGCGACGACGAGCTGCAGGTCGCTGGCCGACGCGAGATCGAGGGTCGCGTCCGAGCCCGGCGACTGGGCCCCTACGGGCATGCGGTCGGGCTCGGTCGTGTCGATGCTCAGATTCTGGCAGTTCTCGGCCCCGATCCCCGCGTCGTCCACCGGCTCGGGCGCCGGCCAGGAGCTGCCGTTGCGGGTGCAGGGAGCCGACCGGGCGCCGGGTGTGGTGAGGGTCACGGTCGTCATACGGACGCAGCGGCGGGTCCGGATGGCGGGGACGGCCGATCTTCCGCGCGCCCGCTACTCGTCGAGCTTCAGGGCGGCGACGAACGCCTCCTGGGGCACCTCGACCCGCCCGATGTTCTTCATCTTCTTCTTGCCTTCCTTCTGCTTCTCGAGCAGCTTGCGCTTCCGGCTGATGTCGCCGCCGTAGCACTTGGCGATGACGTCCTTGCGCCTCGCCTTCACCGTCTCCCGGGCGATGATCCGGCCGCCGATGGCCGCCTGGATCGGCACGTCGAAGAGCTGGCGCGGGATCAGCTCGCGCAGCTTCGTGGTCATGCGCTTGCCGTATTCGTAGGCCTTGTCCTTGTGCACGATCGCGGAGAACGCATCGACGTTGACGTTGTTGAGCAGGACGTCGACCTTCGAGAGCTCGGAGCGCCGGTAGCCGACCGGCTCGTAGTCGAGGCTGGCGTAGCCGCGGGTGCGCGACTTCATCTGGTCGAAGAAGTCGAGGACGATCTCACCGAGCGGCATCGTGTAGACGAGCTCGACGCGCGTCTCGGAGATGTAGTCCATCTTCGAGAGCTCGCCCCGGCGCTGCTGCGCGAGCTCCATCAGCGTGCCGACGTAGTCGGTGGGCGTGAGCATCGTGATCGTGACGAACGGCTCCTCGATGTACGCGATCGCGGTGGGCGGCGGGAGCGCCGACGGGTTGTCGACGATCTCGGTCCGGCCGTCGGTGGTGTGGGCGCGGTACTCGACGTTGGGCGCGGTCGCGACGAGCGAGAGGTTGTACTCGCGCTCGAGCCGCTCCCGGATGATCTCCATGTGCAGCAGGCCGAGGAACCCGCAGCGGAACCCGAACCCGAGCGCGCCCGACGTCTCGGGCTCGTACGTGAACGACGAGTCGTTGAGCCGGAGCCGGCCGAGCGCCTCCCGGAGGTCGGGGAACTCGTCGCCGTCGACGGGATAGAGCCCGCAGAACACCATCGGCTTCGGGTCGCGGTAGCCGTCGAGCGCGGGGGCGGGATCCGCGGCCAGGGTGACGGTCTCGCCCACCTTCGCCTCGCCGACGTGGCGGATGCCGGCGACGAGGTAGCCGACCTCGCCGGGGCCGAGCGACGACACCGGCGTGTTGTCGGGGAGGCGGACGCCGATCTCCTCCGCGTCGTACGTGGCGTTGGCCTGGACGAAGCGCAGGCTCGCGCCCGTCTTCAGCGTGCCGTCGAACACGCGGATCGCGCTCACGACCCCGCGGTAAGCGTCGTAGTACGAGTCGAAGATCAGGGCCTGGAGCTGCGCGTGCTCGTCGCCTTCCGGTGCGGGGATGCGCTCCACCAACGCGTCGAGCAGCTCGGGGACGCCCTCGCCGGTCTTGGCCGAGATGCGCAGGATCTCCTCGGCCGGGATCCCGAGGACGCGTTCGATCTCCTCCGCGCGCAGGTCGGGCTCCGATGCCGGGAGGTCGATCTTGTTGAGCGCGGCCACGACCTCGAGGTTGTGCTCGAGCGCGAGGTAGCAGTTGGCGAGCGTCTGGGCCTCGATGCCCTGGGTCGAGTCGACCAGCAGGAGCGCGCCCTCACAGGCCGCCAGGCTGCGGCTGACCTCGTACCCGAAGTCGACGTGGCCGGGGGTGTCGATCAGCTGGAGGACGTGGTCCTTGTAGAGGAGCCGGACGTTCTGGGCCTTGATCGTGATGCCCCGCTCCCGCTCGAGGTCCATCGAGTCGAGGTACTGGGCGCGCATGTCCCGGGGGTCGACCGCGCCGCACGTCTCCAGCAGCCGGTCGGCGAGCGTGCTCTTGCCGTGGTCGATGTGGGCGATGATCGCGAAGTTGCGGAGCTGGGACTGGCGGATCACAGGCGCGCTTCAGCTCTCCGGATTGCAGGGGGCGCCCGGCGCAGCTGCACCGGACCGGACAAGCTTACGTGCCCCTGCCCGTCCGCAACCTCAACGGCCCGAACGCTGCGGTGCTGCCGTTACGGGTCACCCGAAAGACTGCGGGCCCTCCCGAACCCGCCCGCCCGCCGGCCGGACGGACAGCTGGGCCCCTGAACGCCCGCAACCTCCGGCTGGCCCTTCCTGGTAGCCTCCCTGGGTTCCTCGACGATTTCCGGGAGTTCGACGCGCGTGGCAAACATCAAGAGCCAGAAGAAGCGGATCCTCACCAACGAGAAGGCCCGCCTCCGCAACAAGGCCGTCCGTTCCGAGCTGAAGACGCGCATCAAGCGCGCCCAGGACTCGCTCGGCACCGGGGGTGCCGACACCACCGAGCTCACCCGCCTGGCCCAGAAGCGGCTCGACAAGGCCGGCGAGAAGGGTCGGATCCACAAGAACCAGGCCAGCCGCCGGGTCTCGCGCCTCATGAAGGCCGCGAACAAGGCCGCCGCCGCGAGCTGACCCGTCCGGGTCGGCTCGCCGCACCACCGATCGGCGCGTGTCCCGCGGGACACGCGCCGTTGCGCGACCCGGGGCCACCGTTCCGTGCGCTTCCTGTGCACCTCACGGGGTGCACAGGAAGCGCATGAGCCGCGAAGGGTCAGCGACGGACCCGGGAGCGGTTGGTGAGC
>JADGOM010000002.1 GCA_017882925.1 Acidimicrobiia bacterium
CCGGGAACGCCGCGGTCATGACCGGGACGATCGCGAACGGCTTGTCCTGCTCCACGATCTTCTTGGCCACCTGGCTGTCGGTCGCCGGCGTCTGGTTGTCGTCGTTGAAATCGTTCAGCACGATCTTGCGACCGTTGACACCACCGGCGTCGTTCGCCCGCTTGAACCGCGCCTGCGCCCCGATCAGCGAGTCGCCGTAGAACGCCTTGTAGCCCAGCGCCGACACCGTGACCGTGGTGGCGGTGACACCCGTGGTGTTGGCCGCCTTGGCCGTCGGCGACGATGCGCCTGCAGTCGCCGCGGTGCCGAACAGCGCCGCGACTAAGGAGACCACCGCGAGCGCGGCGACGACCCTGAGCTTCATGACATTCCCCCCGGAATCAGCGGCCCCGGCCCATCTCGGTGCGGGCGGAGCCGACACGAATTGGTCGGCAGCATCGCCGCACGTGATGCGTGTGTCAAGCACCACACGGAGCGCGCGATTCGTAACCCCCTGGCGGCACGAACCCTGCGGAACCGCGCGGGACCACGCGTAGCGTGCAGTTCCGGTGGTTTCGCGCGGGTCGCGTCGGTGAACCGACCAAACGGTTGATCGTCATCAGGCGGCGCCGTCGCTCGGGAAGCGGAGGACCGCGTCGACCCCGCCACCGGCCGCGGGCTCGAGGGCCACCGACCCCCGGCTCCCCCGCGCGAGCTGCTCGACGATCGCGAGGCCGAGACCGGTGCTCCCGGACGACAGGCCGTCGGGGCTCTGCCAGAACGGATCGAACGCCCGGTCGCGTTCCGCTTCGGTCATCCCGCGGCCCTGGTCGGTGACGTGCACCTCGACGACCCGCCCGAGATCGCGGCCGGAGATCCGGACCGTGCTCCCCGGCGGGCTGGCGTCGAGCGCGTTGTCGATCAAGTTGTCGAGCATCTGCTCGAGGTGCCCGGGGACGAGTCGGGCGAACAGTGGCAACGACCGCCCGTCCGCGATCGTCAGCTCGACCTGGTTCTCGGCCGCGAGCGGCGCCCAGGCCTCCTGCCGGTCGCTGATCACGGCGGTCACGTCGACCGGCTCGCGATCGGGCCGGCGGCTCTCGGCGCGCGCGAGGGAGAGGAGCCCGTCGACGATGCGCGTCAGCCGGGCGGCCTCGTCGAGCGACGCGTCGCGCGTGGCCGCGATCGCGGCGGGGTCGGCCGGGTCGAGGCTCTCGAGGCGCAGCCGCAGCGCGGTCAACGGCGTGCGGAGCTGGTGGCTCGCGTCGGCGACGAAGCGCCGCTGCGATGCGACGAGCTCGTCGAGCCGGTCGGCCATCTCGTTGAAGGTGGTGGCGAGGGCCACGACCTCCGGAGGTCCTTCCCCGGGCTCGGCGCGCGCCGCGAGCTCGCCGCGCCCCAACGCGGCCGCCTGGTCCTGGAGCTGCCGCAGGGGGTCGACGACCCAGCGGCTCACGCGGCTGCTCACGAGCAGCGCGAGCAGGAGCACACCGAGGCCGAGGGCGCCGAGCAGCAGCCAGAACCGATGGACCCGGTGGTCGATCGAGGTGTCGGGCCGCGCGACGAGGACGGCGCCGCGCTTGGCGTTCCCGGCGCCGACGGGCACCGCGACGTAGACCACGCCGTCGATCTCCCCCGTCGCCGCGTGCCCACGGCGCGCATTGCGGAGCACGGCGGCGAACGCGGGGTCGTCCGAGATCACCGAAGGACGAGTGAGCTCGACCCCCTGGCCGTCGACGATCGTGACGACCTCCCCCGGCGCGGCGGAGAACCCCTTGACGATGGCGTCGACGTCGTGATCGTTGGGATGCTCGACGATGTCGCCGGAAAGCGCGGCGAGCGCGCCCGCGTCGCGTTGCAGCGCCGTGTTGAGCGAGTCGTGCTCGTAGCGGCTGTAGATGATCCCGAGCGGCACCTCCAGCACGAGGAGCACCGCGACCACCAACAGGAGATTGGCGATCAGTAACCGACTCCTCATTGGCTCCGCAGCCTGAAGCCCACGCTCCGCACGGTCTCGATCATCGTCGGGTCGCCGAGCTTCTTGCGGAGCGAGGCGACGTGCACGTCGAGCGTCTTCGTCGGGCCGTACCAGTGCGGGTCCCAGACCTCGTCCATGATCTGGTGCCGGCTGACGACGGCGCCGGGATCCTCGCCGAGCAGGGAGAGGAGGTCGAACTCCTTCGGGCTGAGGGCCACCTCCTGGGCGTCGACCGTGACCCGCCGGGCCCGGCGATCGATCTCGAGTCGGCCGACGCGCTGCACCGCGATCACGTCTGGTTCGGGGGCTGCCCGCCGCGACACGGCCCGCACCCGCGCGATCAGCTCGCGCAGCCCGAACGGCTTCACGATGTAGTCGTCGGCCCCGAGCTCGAGGCCGAGCACCCGGTCGCTCTCGTCACCCCTCGCGCTGACCACGATGATCGGCACCTGCGACACCGACCGGATGTGGCGGCACACGTCGGCGCCGTCGAGGTCGGGCAGCCCGAGGTCGAGCAGCACGAGGTCGACGCCGGCCACGCGGACCAGGGCCTCAGCCCCGGTGGCGGCCCGGTCGACGGTGTAGCCGGCCCGCTCCAGGCCGCCGACGAGCGGGACCGCGATCGCATCGTCGTCTTCGACCACCAGGAGGCGCACGGGCCCAGCATGGCCCGTCGGGGCGGGTTGCGCGGCGGTCCTTGCCAATCCTTGGTCTGGCACTGGACGGGACCTGGGACTGCCCCTCCTAGCGTCGGAGCGAGGCCGACGTTCGGCGAGCTCGAGGAGTGGCGTGGACTTCAAGACCCTGTTCGGCCTGCCGGCCCATCCCCTGCTGGTGCACATCCCGATCGTGCTGATCCCACTCGTCGCCGTCCTCGGCATCGCGATCGCGGTGTCGCCCCGGATGCGCGAGAAGTTCGGCATCCTGACCCTCGTCCTCGCGTTCGTGGCCTTCATCGGGACCTTTCTCGCGTCCCAGAGCGGCGAGGCGCTGACCGACAGCGTGCGCCGGAGCGCGGCGCTGCACCAGCACATCGACCTGGCCGGGAAGATGAAGTACCTCGCCCTGCTGCTCCTCGCGGCGGTGTTCGGGATCATGCTCTACGACCGGCTCACCAAGCAGGGCCGCAAGTTCCCCGCGGGGACCAACGCACTCGCCATCGTGCTCATGGTCGTCATCGCGGTCGGGTCCACCGGGTGGCTCGTGGCCGTCGGGCACAACGGCGCCCAGGCCACCTGGCAGAACGTCCACGTGAAGTCCGGTGGCGGCGACCAGGGTCTCTCCGCGCCCAGCCGCGGCCGTTGAGATGACCACCGCGGTCCGCGCCGCAACGACGACCCGGCGGCAGGCACCCACCCGACCGCGGCGCCACCGCGCCGACCGGGCCTTCGACGTCGGTGTCGTCGTCGCGGTCAACGCGCTGCTCCTCCTCGCGCTGTGGATCCGCCACGGCGGGCTCGACACGCTCGACGCCCCGGGCGGCGCGTACACCGCGATCGGCCAGCTCACCGGCCTCTTCGGCACGTACGCGGTGCTGATCCAGCTGCTGCTCATGTCCCGGATCGGGTGGCTCGAGGGCTGGATCGGCTTCGACCGGCTCGCGGTCTGGCACCGCTGGGGCGGCTTCGCGTCGGTGGTGCTCCTCGTCGCGCACGCCGTCTTCATCACGCTCGGATACGCCGAGAGCAGCGGGCAGTCGATCCCGAAGCAGGTCGGCGACTTCGTCCAGCACTACCCCGACGTGCTGATGTCGATCGTCGGCCTGGCCCTGTTCCTCGCGGTGGCCATCACGTCGATGCGCTGGGCCCGCCGGAAGATGTCGCGCGAGGCCTGGTACTCGGTGCACCTCTACGCCTACCTCGCGGTCGCGCTCTCGTTCGCCCACCAACTGTCCGTCGGCACCGACTTCAGCCGCGACTCGCTCGCACGCGCGTGGTGGGTGGCGCTCTATGTCGCGGTGTTCGGCGCCATCCTCGCCTGGCGGGTCGGGCGGCCGGTCGTCTTCAACCTGCAGCACCGGCTCCGCGTGCAGTCGGTGCAGCGCGAGGCCAACGGCGTGGTGTCGCTCTACATCAGCGGGCGCCGGCTCGGTGACGTCCGCGCCGAGGCGGGCCAGTTCTTCCTGTGGCGCTTCCTGTCCGGGACGGGATGGACCAAGGCCCATCCCTTCTCCCTCTCCGGCGCGCCGAACCCGCGCTTCCTCCGCATCACCGTGAAGGACCTGGGCGACGACACCCGGCAGATGCAGCGGATCAAGCCCGGCGTGCGCGTGTTCGCCGAGGGTCCCTACGGCACGTTCACCGCCCAGAAGCGCACGCGGCCCCGCGTCGCGCTCATCGGCGGCGGGATCGGCATCACGCCGCTGCGTGCACTGCTGCAGACGCTTCCCGACCAGACCGGCGACGTGACCCTCCTCTACCGCGCGGCCACCGAGGGGGACGTCGCGTTCCGGAAGGAGCTCGACGTGTTCGCGGCGCGCGGCGTCGACGTGCGGATCCTCGTCGGCACCGACATCGGTGACGACCAGACCGACCAGCTCGGGATCCCCGCCCTGCGCCACCACATCCCCGACATCGCCGCCCGCGACGTCTACGTGTGCGGGCCGCCCGCCATGCTCAACGCGGTGGTCCGGAGGCTCGACGTCATCGGGGTCCCGCCCGAGCACGTCCACTACGAACGCTTCGAGTACTGAGGAGCCGCATGCGCCGCGCCGTACCCGTCATCGCCGCCACCGCCGGAGCCCTCGCCCTGCTGGCCAACTTCCACACGCGTCCCGCGGTGAGCAGCCTCGCGCTCGCGTCGCCGTCCTCCACGCTCGCGCCCACCAGCGCGCCCCCCACCGCCGCGACCACCACGTCGGCGCCTCCTGCTCCCGGCTCGACCGCCGCGGGCACCCCGAGCACCGTCGCACCCGCGACCCCGACGACCGCGGCGACGGTCACCCGCACCTTCAACGGCCCGGTGGTGACGACCGACTACGGCGACGTGCAGGTGCGGGTCACGATGCGCGGGACGCAGCTGGTCGACGTGCAGGCCCTCCAGCTCCCGTTCGACCGCTCGCGCTCCCAGCAGATCAGCGCCGAGGCCGCGCCCATGCTCCGCAGCGAGGCCCTGCGGGCGCAGAGCGCGAACATCAACGCGATCTCGGGCGCCAGCTACACGAGCGGCGGCTACATCCAGTCGTTGCAGGGGGCGATCGACCGGGCCCGGGCATGACCGCGGGCCCGGACGGCGCGCAGGTCCGGGTCGAGCACATCTGGGGCACCGCGATCACGCTCGATCTCCGCGACCCGGGTGATCCCGATCGCGCCGACGCCGCGTTCGCGTGGTTCCGGCGGGTCGACGACCTGTTCTCGACCTGGCGGCCCGAGAGCGAGATCAGCCGGCTCGGCCGGCGCGAGCTCACGACCGCCGACGCGAGCCCCGAGGTGCGCGAGGTGCTCGAGCTCTGCGACCGCGTGCGCGACGAGAGCAACGGGGCGTTCGACGTGCGGTTCGGCGCGGATCCCCGGGTCGTGCCGCGCGAAGGCTTCGGCCCGATCGACCCCTCGGGCCTCGTGAAGGGCTGGGCGCTCCAGCGCGCGGCCGAACGGCTGCGCGCGGGCGGCGCGGAGAACTTCGCGATCAACGCAGGGGGCGACGTGATCGTCGCGGGCAGGCCTGCGCCCGGCTCGGAATGGCGGGTCGGGATCCAGCACCCATGGCAGCGCGACAAGGTCGCGATGGTGCTCGGGGTCTCCGACGTCGGCATCGCGACCTCGGGGCGGTACGAGCGCGGCGATCACGTCATCGACCCGCGCTCCGGGATGCCCGCGACCTTGCTCATGTCGGTGACGGTCGTGGCCGACGACCTCGCCCTCGCCGACGCGTACGCCACCGCCGCCCTCGTGAAAGGCGGCGACGGTGCCCGCTGGCTCGCCGACCGGCGCCTCGCCGCCGCCACGATCAGCGACGACGGCATCGTCACGACGAACCAGTGGCTCCGCGCCCTGCGGCTCGCCGACACCGAGCTCGGGAGCTTCAGCCCCGCCGGGCCCCGGAAATAGTTCAGGTCCCGGGACGGCGGTGCCGATAAGGCCCGTGGGTGCCGACATCCCACCCATTGCTGGACGAGTCAGACGAATCCGACAGATCGTCGGAGGGAGCTGACAGACCTGGTCATCAGATCGTCAGTACAAGGGTTGGACCCCCCTTACGGCTGCGGTGCTGCTGGTAGCGATGCCCTGCTCAGCCCGAACCGAGGTCCCCATGAACGTCCACCCACGGGTCGCCCGTCGTGGAGGCGCAGCCGCGATCGCCGCGGCCGTCTCCATCGTGGCCCTGCTCTCGTTCGGCGGCAGCGCGACCGCCGCGATCGTGGCGACGGTGCCGCTGGCGACATCGGCGAACTACGCGGTACTCGGAGGCTCCGCCGTCACCAACACCGGCGGGAGCGTCCTCAACGGCAGCCTCGGCCTCTCGCCCGGCTCCTCGATCAGCGGCTTCCCGCCCGGCACCGTCGTGCCGCCGGGCACGACCGACGACAACAACGCCGCCGCCGCCCAGGCGCAGTCCGACCTCACCGCGGCCTACATCAACGCCGCCGGTCGGCCGATCACGGCCACGACCACGGCCGACCTCGCCAACCTCCAACTGCAGGCGGGTGTGTACGCCGGGCCGAGCCACGGCGCGCTGAGCCTCACCGGGCCACTGGTGCTCGACGGCGCGGGTGACTCGACGTCGGTCTTCATCTTCCAGACCAACTCGAGCCTCGTCACCGCGTCGAGCAGCACCGTGACGCTGATCAACGGCGCCCAGGAGTGCAACGTCTTCTGGCAGGTCGGCAGCGATGCCACCCTCGGCACGGGGTCGACGTTCCGCGGCAACCTCATGGCGCTGAACGCGATCAGCGTGACCACCGGGGTCACCGTCCACGGCCGGGCGCTCGCCCGCAACGCCGCGGTCACGCTCGACACCGACACGTTCGTGAATCCGTCGTGCGCGGTCACCGCGCCGCCGACGACCACCGCGCCGCCGGCCACGACCGCGGCGGGCGGCACCACGGAGACCGCGAGCAGCGGCTTTACCCCGCGCACGGTTGCACCGGCCGGGTCGACGCCCGGTACCGGCACCGGCCTCACGTCCACCGGCACCCCCGGCGTTCCCGGGGTCGTCGGTCCGCCCAAGACCGACGCCACCCCGTTGGCCCAGGGTGAGTCGCCGTGGAGGGCCGTGACGTTCGTCGCCATCCTCGGCAGCGCCGGTGCCGCCGGGATCGTGGTCAACCGTCGCCGGTCCCGCGCCCGCAATCAGGCGTGAGGCAGGCGATCTCGGCGCACAAACGGCTGACGGTCGCCGCGATCGCGGCGGCCGTCGGCCTGGTCGCGATCGCGGTCATCGCCGGATTCGCCGTGACCCGGAGCGGCTCGCCCGCCCGGGCCGCGGCCGGCATCCGGCCCGCGTCCACGAAGCACGCACCGCCGACGACGTCCACCGCGCCCGGGCTCCCGGTCCCGGGCCCGCTCGTGTACTACGGGCTGGGCATGCGCTCGGGTCCGGTGCCCGTCCCGCTGGAGCTCGAGCTGCCGACCATCGGCGTGCACGCGCCGGTGCTCGGCGTCGGGATGACGGCCAAGGACGCGATGGACGCGCCGGAGGGCCGGGCCGCCGACCCCGTCTGGCAAGAGGCGTTCTGGTACCGCGGGAGCGCGGTCCCCGGGGCGCAGAGCACCGCGCTGATCGCCGGCCACATCGACGACCCGCTCGGTCGCGACGGCGTCTTCGGCCAGCTCGACCAGCTGAAGCCGGGCGACCCGATCCTCGTCCACGACACCCGCAACGGCCTCGACGTGCACTTCGTGGTCACCGACTCGGCGAGCTACACGCTGGCCGAGGCGGCCGACCCCGCGGTGCTCACCCGGATGTACGGCGCGGGCCCGGTCGCCGGCGCGTGGCCGGTCGCGTCGCCCGACGGCCTCGCGCACCTCACCCTCGTCACCTGCGCGGGCACCTTCCGCAACGGCACCCACGACCACCGACTGGCCGTCTACGCCACCCGCGTCAGCTGAGCCGCGCCGGGCCGGCCGGGCGGGTGACGGCCGGGGCCCGTCGGTAGCGTGTGCTCCTCAACCGACACCGAGGAGCAGGGTCGTGGAGCTGCGCTACGGCATGAACCCCCACCAGGCGGCGCGCATCGACGCGGCCGGCGGCCAGCCGGTCGTGGCCCGCAACGGCGGCGCGTCCTACATCAACCTGCTCGACGCGCTCAACGCGTGGCAGCTCGTCCGCGACGCGTCGGCCGCGATCGGCGCGCCGGTGGCCGCGTCGTTCAAGCACGTCTCCCCCGCCGGCGTGGCGACGGCGGGCGCGGTCGACGACGCGGCACGCGACGCCTGGGGCCTCCCGGGCGCGATCGGGCCGGTCA
>JADGOM010000196.1 GCA_017882925.1 Acidimicrobiia bacterium
ACGCCGGCAGCGACCTCGCCAACGTGCAGACCGTCGCCGTGCGCGACGGCGACGACTGGGTGATCACCGGGCAGAAGGTCTGGACGTCGCTCGCGCACTGGGCCGACTGGTGCTTCGTGCTCTGCCGTACCGACCGCGAGGCGCCGAAGCACCGCGGCATCTCCTACATCCTCGTGCCGATGGACCAGCCCGGCATCGAGGTGCGGCCGATCGTGCAGATCACGGGGACGTCGGAGTTCAACGAGGTCTTCTTCGACGGCGCGCGGGCGCGCGTCGCGCACACGGTCGGCGAGATCGACCGCGGCTGGCAGGTGGCGATGGGCACGCTGGCGTTCGAGCGGGGCGCGCTCACGCTCGGTCAGCAGCTCAGCTTCGCCAACGAGCTCGACGACATCGTCGACCAGGCGCGGGCCCGGGGCGCGACGCGCGACCCGGCCCTGCGCCAGCGGCTGGCCGACGCGTGGATCCGGCTCGAGATCATGCGGTACAACGCGCTGCGCTCCCTCACCGCGCTCGAGCGGGGCGAGGTGACGCGCGAGACGTCGATCTCGAAGCTCTACTGGGCCGGCTTCCACCGCGACCTCGGCGAGCTCGCGATGGCCGTGCTCGGGCCCGAAGCCGAGGTGGCGGGGGAGCTGGGCGACGACGCGTCGGCGTACGACCTCACTGCGCTCCAGCGCCTCTTCCTCTACTCCCGGGCCGACACGATCTACGGTGGCGCCGACCAGATCCAGCGCAACATCATCGGCGAGCAGGCCCTCGGCCTCCCCCGCGAACCGAGGTGACCGGAGCACGATGAACCCCGCGGCCGCGAGTGCGCCCCCGCCCTACCCCGAGCCCCACGATCTCCTGCGCGGCAAACGGGTGCTCGTGACCGCGGCCGCCGGCACCGGCATCGGCTTCGCGACCGCGAAGCGGTGCGCGGAGGAAGGCGCGCGGGTCGCGATCGCCGACGTGCACGAGCGCCGGCTCGGCGAGGCGGCCGACGCGCTCACTCCCCTTCTCGGCGCGCGGCCGCCCGCGTTCGTGTGCGACGTCACGAAGCAGGACGAGGTCGAGCGGATGTTCGCGGGAACCGTCGACGCGCTCGGTGGCCTCGACGTGTTGGTGAACAACGCGGGCATGGGCGGCACCGCCGACCTCGTCGACATGACCGACGAGCAGTGGTTGCGGGTGCTCGACGTCACGCTCAACGGCACGTTCCGCTGCACGCGCGAGGCGCTGCGCATCATGCAGGCGCAGGGCTCGGGCGCGGTCGTCAACAACGCGAGCGTGCTCGGTTGGCGCGCCCAGGCCGGCCAGGCGCACTACGCCGCGGCCAAGGCCGGGGTGATGGCGCTCACGCGTTGCGCCGGGCTCGAGGCCGCCGCGTTCGGAGCCCGGGTCAACGCGGTGGCCCCGAGCCTCGCCATGCACCCGTTCCTGCACAAGACGACGACCGAGGCGAAGCTCGAGGAGCTCACCGCGCTCGAGGCGTTCGGCCGCGCGGCCGAGCCATGGGAGGTCGCCAACGTGATCGTCTTCCTCGCCGGCGACCAGTCGAGCTACCTCACCGGCGAGGTCCTCTCCGTCAGCAGCCAGCACCCCTAGATCCACGGGCGTTCACCGGCCCCGATGATCGGGGTCAGTGCACGCCCGGGTCGAGGGACCGGGTCGCGACGAGGTAGGCGGGCCATTCCCCGCCGCCGTCGACGGTGATGGTGGCGCCGTTGACGTAGCTCGCCAGCGGGGACGCGAGGAAGCGGCAGACGTCGGCGATCTCCTGTGGCTCGGCCATCCGGCCCAACGGGACCGTCGCGCCGACCACGGCGATCCCGGCGGCGTCGCCGTAGTGCAGCACCGACTGCTCGGTGCGCACGAGGCCGGCCGCGACCGCGTTCACGGTGACGGCGGGCGCGAAGTCGATCGCGAGCGTGCGGGTGAGGTTGAGCAGCCCGGCCTTGGCGGCCGCATAGGCGGCGGCGCCGGGCGACGCCCGTTGTCCGCTGACGCTGGCGATGTTGATGATCGTGCCGCCACCGGCTTGTTGCTGCATCACCGCGTTGGCCCGCTGCGCGAACACCAACGGCGCGATCAGGTTGAGCGTGATGATCGCGGTGCTGAACCGGGCCGACGCGGTGGCCGAGTCGGCCGTGGGCGAGCCACCGGCGTTGTTCACCAGCACGTGCAACCCGCCGAACCGCTCGGTCGTCGCGCCGACGACGAGCTCCGCGGCCTCCGGGTCCCGCACGTCGGCGGCGACGAACGCGGCGGTGCGCGCGCCGTCGGCCGAGGCCGGGAGCGCATCGGGCTCGTGGCGCGCGCAGATCATGACCTCGGCGCCGGCGTCGAGGAACGACTCGGCGATCGCGCGCCCGATCCCGCGCGCGCCGCCCGTCACCAGGACGACGCGCTCCGACATGTCGAGGGGGTCCCGCCGTTCGGCCATGCGGCCACGGTAACGCAGCGATCTGACGGTGCATCAGAAACGGCCCCCGTCCTCTACATTGCCCGCCATGGAATGGAACCTGGCCGACCTCTTCGAGTCCGTCGTCGACGTCCTCCCCGACCACGAGGTGCTGGTCGCGGGCGACCGCCGGCTCACGTACGCCGGGCTCGAGGCGCGCGCCAACCGCCTCGCGCACCACCTCGCCGAGCACGGGGTCGGCCCGGGCGACTTCGTCGGGACGTACCTGTACAACTCCACCGAGTACCTCGAGGCGACGCTCGCCGCCTACAAGCTGCGGGCCGTCCCCGTGAACGTGAACTACCGCTACGTCGAGGACGAGCTGCGCTACCTCTTCGACAACGCGGATCTCGTCGCCCTCGTGCACGGCCGCGAGTTCGCGCCCCGCATCGCCGCGGTGCAGGCCGACTGTCCCGAGCTACGCCACTTCGTGTCGGTGGAGGACGGCAGCGATGCCGACCTCGCGCCGCTCGGCGCGGTCGAGTACGAGCTCGCGCTCGAGACCGCCTCGCCCGCGCGCGACTTCGGGCCCCGGTCCGGCGACGACCTCTACGTCCTCTACACCGGCGGCACCACCGGCCTCCCGAAGGGCGTGCTCTGGCGCCAGGAGGACTTCTACCTCGCGACGATCGGCCCGCTGGTCGCGCTGGGCGGGCCCCCGCCGGAGGGCCCCGAGGACGTGGCCGAGCTCGCCCGCAACGGGGGCATCGTGTCGCTCGTCGTGCCGCCGCTGATGCACGGGGCCGCGATGTGGGTGGCGCTGATGGCGTTCTACGCGGGCGGCCGGGCGGTGCTCTGCGAGAGCCACCACCTCGACCCCGACGAGGTGTGGACCCTGATCGGGCGCGAGCGCATCCAGTCGATCGTGACCGTGGGCGACGCGATGGTGCGCCCGCTCATCGAGGCGCTCGCCGCGCCCGGCGCCGACTACGACGTCTCGTCGCTCGTGGCCATCGGCTCGGGGGGCGCGCTCCTCTCGAGCGCGGTGAAGGAGCAGATCCGCGCGCTGCTGCCCGACATCCTCGTCATCGACAGCCTCGGTGCGTCGGAGTCGGGCTACCAGGGCTCGGTCGTCGGCGCCGACGCCGAGGGCCACCCCCGCTTCGCCATGGGCCCGTCGACCACGGTGCTCGGGCCCGACCACCGGCCCCTCCCCCCCGGCTCCGGGATCGTGGGCGCGCTCGCCCGCCGCGGCCACGTGCCGCTCGGCTACTACAAGGATGCGGCCAAGACCGCGGCCACCTTCGTGGAGGTCGACGGCGAGCGCTGGGCCCTGCCCGGCGACATGGCGATCCTCGAGGCCGACGGCACGATCACGCTGCTCGGGCGGGGATCGGTGAGCATCAACTCCGGCGGCGAGAAGATCTACCCGGAGGAGGTGGAGGCCGCGCTGAAGCGCGATCCCGACGTGTTCGACGCGGTGGTCGTCGGCGTCCCCGACGAGCGCTGGGGCGAGCGGGTCGCCGCGGTCGTCGTGCCCCGGGCCGGCAGCAAGCCGACGCTGGCCTCGCTCGCCCGTTCCGCCCGCGAGCACATCGCAGGCTACAAGGTCCCCCGCGAGCTCCACCTCGTCTCCGAGATGGTCCGCTCGCCCTCGGGCAAGGCCGACTACCGGTGGGCCAAGGCCACCGCGCTCGCCACGCCACCCGTGGAGTGACGGGGCGTACGATCCCGTTCTGCCGCCCGGCCCCCGCCCGGGTGCCCCGGCACCCGTGACCGCCTCCAGGAGGACCCCATGGCCGACGCATACATCGTCGACGCACTCCGCACCCCCGTCGGCAAGCGCGGCGGCTCGCTGAGCGGCGAGCACCCGGCCGACCTCGGCGCCCACGTGCTGCGCGCCGTCGTCGAGCGCAACGGCATCGACCCCCTCGCGGTGGAGGACGTCTACTTCGGCTGCCTCGACCAGGTCGGGCCCCAGGCCGGCGACATCGCCCGCACGGCGTGGCTCGCGGCCGGGCTCCCCGAAGCGGTGCCCGGCACCACGATCGACCGCCAGTGCGGCTCGTCGCAGCAGGCGGTGCACTTCGCCGCGCAGGCCGTGATGAGCGGCGTGCACGACGTGATCATCGCCGGCGGCGTGCAGAACATGAGCATGATCCCGATCTCGTTCGCGATGACCGCGGCCGAGCCGCTGGGCTTCACCGACCCGTTCAGCACCTCGAAGGGCTGGACCGCGCGCTACGGCACGCAGGAGGTGTCGCAGTTCGTCGGGGCCGAGATGATGGCCGAGAAGTGGGACATCTCCCGGCTGGAGATGGAGGAGTTCGCGCTCGAGAGCCACAACCGGGCCCGTCGCGCGATCGCCGAAGGCCGCTTCGCCCGCGAGATCGTCCCCTACGGCGACTTCACCACCGAC
>JADGOM010000197.1 GCA_017882925.1 Acidimicrobiia bacterium
ATTACGGCAACTGGCACTTCATCTACCAGGGCACCTCCTACTTCCAGCAGTTCCAGGCGCCGTCGCCGCTCCTGCACGTCTGGTCGCTCGCGATCGAGGAGCAGTGGTACGTCATCTGGCCGCTGGTGCTCATCCCGCTGTTGCGTTGGTCGAAAGGCGCGGCGGCCAAGCTCCTCCCAGTCGTCATCGGGCTCGCGCTCGCTTCGGCGGGATGGATGGCGTACCTGGTGGGGACCGACCCGAATCGGGTCTACCTCGGCACCGACACCCGGGCCCAGTCGTTGCTGATGGGCGCGGCGGTCTCGATCATCGTGGTCGACTTCGGGACGTTCAAGTCCGTGGTGACCCGCCGCCTGCTCGACGTCGCCGCGGTGCTCTCGCTCGTCGGGCTGATCTATCTCTGGTACTCGGTGCAGCAGTCGGAGCTCTCGATCTACAAGGGCGGGTTCCTGCTCCACTCGTTGCTGGTCTGCATCGTGATCACGTCGGTCGTGCAACCGGGACGCGCGTTCGCCAAGATCCTGTTGTCGCCGCTGCTGCTGCGCTCGATCGGCAAGATCTCCTACGGGTTGTACCTCTACCACTTCCCCCTGTTCGAGGTGTTCAACCACACGCGCACGGGCCTGTCGGGCTTCCCGCTGCTGTTCGTGCGCCTGTTCGTCACGACGGTCGCCGCGGTCGTCTCCTACTACCTGATCGAGATGCCGATCCGGCGGGGCACGTTCTTCTCGCACGCGATCTCGACCCGGACCATGGCTCTGGGCACGCCGGTGGTCGTCGGCCTGCTCGTCATCGGGTTGTTCGTCAGCACATCGGGGAGTACTACGCCGGCCGGCGGCGGTCTCGGCGCCTTCACCGGCGGCCAGGTCCATGTGACCGCACCCGCCGGGACGGCGGCTGACGGATTCGCGCCGAAGACGATGGTCGTCGGTGACTCGGTCGCGTTCACGTTGAGTCAGAGCCTCTTTCCGGAGGCGGCGGCGCTGAAGATCCAGGGCGAGGACCAGAGCCTGATCGGCTGCGGCCTCACGCCGCAGGCGAACGTCGTCATCGGTGGGCAGCAGCTCCCGCTCTACAGCGCGTGCCGAAATCTCGACCGGCAGTGGATCGACGCCACCACCCGCATCAAGCCGGACGTCACCGTCGCGTTGTTCAGCATCTGGGACGAGCTCGACCAGCAGATCAACGGGCAGTGGTACCGCTTCGGCACGGCGAAGGACGATGCGTATCTCTCGTCCCGACTCGACCGGGCCATCGAGATCTTCTCGGCCCAAGGTGGCAAGGTCCTCCTCCTCACCGCCCCCTACACGGACCGCACGGAGGGCGGGGACACGGGTCGCAAGTGGGAGAGCAACGACCCCAAGCGGGTCGACCACATGAACGCGCTGATCCGGGCCGCGGTGGCGCGGCACAAGGACGTCGCATCCGTCGGCGACCTCAACAAGTTCCTGGCGCCCAGGGGTGTCTACCAGTCGACCCTCAACGGCAAGGTGTGGAACAGCGACGGCGTCCACTTCAACGCCTACGGCGGCAAGCTGGCCGCGAAGTGGGTGGCCGCCCAGGTCCACAGCATCGCGGTCCCGCCCGCCGCGGCCAAGGCCCCGAGCGTCTACATGGTCGGCGACTCCGTCGCGTACGACTTCGGTCTCGGCTTCCCTGCGCTCGAACAGAAGGGCCTCCTGGTCGGCAACGACGGTGGTCGGGTCGGTTGCGGCGTCGCTCGTGACGGCGACATCAACCAGCTCGGGAAGATCGTCAACGTCCTGAAGTTCTGCGGAGACTGGGAGCCGCGCTGGCGCCAGACGGTGGCACAGGAGAAGCCCGACTTCGTCACGATCCTCTCCGGCGGCTGGGAGATGAGCGACCGCAGGCTCAACGGTCGCTGGTACAAGTACCCCAGTCCCGCGATCGACGCCGACCTGCGCCAGGCCTGGCGCGACGCCATCGACGCGGCCGGATCGGCGGGCTCCCGGGTCGTGGTCTTCACCTTCCCGTACATCCATCTCGCGGAGGCCGCGGACGGCAGTGTGCCGATCCAGAACGACCCCACGCGGGTCGACCACCTGAACGCCATCATCCGCGAGATCGCCAAGGAGAAGGGCGCCGACGTCCTCGACCTCAACGCCTATCTCTCGCCGGTCCACGACCAGTTCCAGACGTCGCTCAACGGTGTCGTCGTGCGTGATCCCGACGGCGTGCACTTCTCCGACGCGGGCTCGGTCATCCTCAGCCAGTGGATGGTCGACCAGCTCAACAAGCTGCGCGACACCCCCCGACCGACGCCCCAACCCCCGTCGAAGGCCGGAGCCGCGACGACGAGCGCGGCGGGCGCTCATTGACCGCGGACGTCCCGTCCGCCGCCGCACCCATGGCACGCGGGGGTCGTCGGGCGCGCCGCCCATCGCCGCCCGCCGGGACGCGGGCCTTCCCGATCGCACTCGGGGTCATCACCATCGTCGGCGTGCTGTTCCGTTGGCTCTACGTCTGGCGGGCCGGCAAGAAGATCCCGCTCGGGATCAGCGATGCCGGCTCGTACTTCTATCTGGGCCGCAACATCGCCGCCGGCCGCGGCTACATCCGGCCCTACGACTTCCTCTTCTACAAGAAGTCGATCCCGACGGCGGAGTTCCCGCCGCTGTATCCCACGTTCCTCGCCGGTGTGCATCTGCTCGGCATCACCACGCCGACGGGTCAGAAGCTGGCGACCAGCGTGCTCGGCGCGGGGATCGTCATCCTGATCGGACTCATCGGGCGCCGGGTCGCCGGCCCCCTGGTGGGGCTCGTCGCGGCCTTGCTCGCCGCCTTCTACCCGGTGTTCGTCGCGTCCGACGGCGGCATCGCATCGGAAACGCTCTACGGCGTCCTCATCGCCGGTTTCCTGCTCGCGTTCCTGGCCGCCCTGGACCGGCCGGCGGCGTGGCGGTGGGTGCTGGTCGGCGCGCTCGTCGGCTTCGCCGCGCTCACGCGCAGCGAGGCGGCGGCGCTCTACATCTTCGTGATCGCGCCGGTGCTGCTGCTCTCGCGCAAGCGACTCGGCCCGGGCTGGTTCGGCGCGCTCAGGGCGCTCGGACTCGCAGTGCTCGCAAGCCTGGTGGTGGTGACGCCCTGGCTCATCCGCGACCGCGTCGCAACGAAGGCCTTCGTCCCCATCTCCAACAACAGCGGGACGATGCTCGCGGGCGCCAACTGCCCGGAGGCCTACTACTCCCACCACCTCGGGCAGTGGCTGTACTCGTGCGTCCAGCGCGACGGCAAACCCGGGACCACCGAGGTCCAGCAGGCCACGATCTACCGCGACCGCGGCCAGAACTACGCGCGTGACCACGCGGGTCGGTTGCCGTACGTCGCCGCGGTGCGGGTGCTCCGCACCTGGGGCGTGTGGGATTTCCGCGACGAGATCAACCTCGAGTCCTTCGAGAGCCGGGACCACGGCTGGCTCACCGCGGGTCACTGGATGTTCTTCGCCATGATCCCGTTCACGGTCGCGGGCATCGCGATCGTGGCCCGGCGCCGGCGGCGGTTCCTCTGGCCCTTGGCCACCACGATGATCATGGTCGTGTTCGTGAGCGCGGTCACCTACGGCAACCAGCGCTTCCGCCTCGTCGCGGAACCCGCGATCATCGTCTTCGCCGCGGTGGGGCTCGTGCGGCTCGCGGCGTGGGTGCGGCCGTCGCTGTGGGACCGGGCGGGTGACGACGGCGCTCAGGGCCCGCCCGATGCGCCGGCGCTGGAGCCGGTCGCGTGACCGGATCGGTCGACGCGCCCGCCGTCCCGGCTCCCGAAGGGTCCCCGGGGCCGAGTCGGGCCGCACGTCGGTCGGAGGGTGAGCGGTCGAAGCGCTGGTGGATCGGGCTCGGAGTGATCGTCGCCCTCGGCCTCGGCCTCCGCCTGTTCCACCTCAGCCAGACGAAGTGGGGGACCGTCCCCGCGGGCGACGCCTTCTACTACCACTTCCAGGCCAACCTCATCGCCGACGGCCGCGGCTTCCTCGACCCGTACACGCTCGCCTACGGCCAGGGCGCGCGCCAGGTCGCGACCCATCCGCCCCTGTTCAGCCTGGTCCTGGCCGCGGCCTCGTGGCTGGGCGCGCGCAGCGCCGACAGCCATCGCGTCCTGTGCTGCCTGTTCGGCACCGGGACGGTGCTCCTCGTCGGCATCCTCGGCCGTCGCCTCGCCGGCCGGCGCGCGGGGCTGATCGCGGCCGCGTGCGCCGCGTTCTATCCCGGCTTGTGGGGCTCCGACAACCAGCTGCTGTCGGAGAGCCTCTACGGCCTCCTCATCGCGGGCACGTTGCTGAGCGCGTACGCGTTCTGGCGCCGGCCGAACCTGTGGCGGGCCGCGGGGCTCGGAGGGCTCTGCATGCTCGCGGCGCTCACGCGGGGTGAGGCGATCCTGCTCTTCCCGCTCCTGGTCGTGCCGATGCTCTACATGGTGCGCCGGGTCGGCGCGGCACGCGTCGCCAGGCTCGGCGGGGTCGCGCTCGTGGTCGCAGGGGTGCTGCTGGCACCCTGGGTGATCCGCAACGCGGAGACGTTCAAGTACCCGGTGCTGATCTCCAACAACCAGGGCCAGACGTTCATGTACGCCAACTGCGACACCACCTACGACACCTCGAACCCGCAGTTCGCCTCGTGGTCGTTCTACGAATGCACCGGCAACCACTACAAGCCGGCTCGCGACGAGTCGGTGGCCGACAAGCAGATGCGGCACATCGCGGTGGACTACGTGAAGGCGCACAAGAGCCAGGTGCCCGTCGTCGTGGCGGGCCGGCTCGGCCGCGAGTGGAACGTCTGGGCCCCGATCGAGAACTTCAAGCTGGAGGCGGGGGAGGGACGGGCCCGCAGCCTCAGCTGGATGGCGCTCATCTCCTACTACGTGCTGATGGTCTTCGCCGTCATCGGTGTGGCCCTGCTCCGGCGGCGGCGCACGTTCCCGGTCTGGCCGCTGGTGTCGATGTTCGTCCTCGTCTCCGTCACGGTCGTGATCTTCTACGCCACGTTCCGGTTCCGGGTCCCGGCCGAGGTGGCGCTCGTGGTGCTCGCCGCGCTCGGAATCGACGGCCTGTTGCGCCGGCGGTGGCCGGTCGACGACGACCCGGGGTCGGACTCGGTCCGGCTCGCGCTCGGTGTTATCTTTCGCCCCGATGAGTGACATCTCGACGCCGATCGCACCGTCGGCGACGCCGCCCGGAGAGCCACCCCGGCCCGCGGACGCCGCCGCCCAGAACGCCGAGACCTATCGCCCGCCCTGGTGGGTCATCGGTCTGGTCGGGCTGGTGGTGATCGTCGGCATCGTCCTGCGGCTGCACAGCAGCTCGGTCCTCTGGCTCGACGAGGCCCTCACCGTCAACATCGCCAAGCTCCCCTTGAGCGACCTGCACCAGGCCCTCAAGCGTGACGGGGCGCCCCCGCTCTTCTACTTCCTCCTCCATTTCTGGATCAAGATCTTCGGCGACGGGCCCGACGCGGTGCGCTCGCTCAGCGGGATCTTCGGTCTGGCCGCGTTGCCGTGCGCGTGGCTGGCCGGTCGCCGGCTCGGCAGCTCGCGCGGGCCCGACGGCCGGCGGATCACGTCCTGGGCCGTGGTCCTGGTGCTCGCCTCCTCGCCGTACGCCGTCCGGTACTCGACCGAGGCCCGGATGTACTCGCTCGAGATCCTGCTCGTGCTCGTCGGCTACCTCGCCATCTGGCGGGTGTTCGACCGGCCGAACATCGGCCGCGTGGCCTGGCTGGCCGTCGTCACCGGACTGCTCCTCTACAACCAGTACTGGTCCCTCTACCTGCTCGGTGTGGTCGGGATCGTGCTGCTCGTGCAGGCCTGGCGGGGTACCGAGGAGGTCCGGCACGCGGCGAGGGCCGCGATCGTGGGTCTCATCGCGGGCGGGATCACCTTCCTGCCCTGGCTCCCGACCTTCCTGTACCAGAGCGCCCACACCGGCACGCCGTGGGGGAAGGCCGTCGCTCCGCCCACCGGAGCTGCATACGCGTTCCTCGACTTCGCGGGCAGCAACAACGCCGAGATGTGGGTCCTCGTCCAGCTGATCATCGTGTTGCTGCTGCTGGCCCTCTTCGCCCGCAGCATCGCCCGCAACCGCCTCGAGGTCGATCTCGTCACCGTTCCCGGGGCCCGGTGGGAAGCGCTCGTCGGAGCCGTCGGCCTGTTCGTGGCGCTCGTGTTCACCGAGCTCGCGGGCACCGCGGTCCAGGGCCGCTACGCCGCGGTGTTCTTCCCGCTCGTCGTGCTCGTTGTCGGGTTCGGGTTCACCGTGTTCTCCAACGTCTACCTCCGGACCGCCCTGCTCATCGTGGTGGTGGGCCTGGGCCTGCGGAGCGGCGTACGCAACTTCCGGACCCCGCGCTCCCAGGCCGGACAGGTGTCGGCGCTGATCAAGTCGACCGCCAAGGCCGGCGACGTGGTCGGCTTCTGCCCGGATCAGGTCGGTCCCGACGTGAGCCGGCTCCTCCCCGCCGACCTGCAGCAGCACGTGTTCCCCACCCTGGGTTCGCCCGCGTTCGTCGACTGGGTCGACTACGCCAAGCGCAACAAGGCGGCCAGCCCCGAGAAGTACGCCAAGCACCTCGAGGAGCTCGCGGGGAGCGACCACACCATCTACATGGTCTGGTCGCCGGGCTACCTGACCTACAGCGCCAAGTGCCAGCAGATCGTCCAGGCGCTGCGTGACAACCGTCCCGGCGTCGACGTGGTCCAGCCGAACGACGCCCTGTTCGAGCGGGAAGGACTGGTCCGCTTCGCACCGAAGCCGACCGGGTGAGCCTCCGAGCCGAATCGCGGCCCCAGGGATGGCGGCCGGATCTCGAGGCTGCGGTGGTGCCGTGGGTCGTCGCCCGCATCTGCGTGCTGGGCGGGCTCGAGATCGCCCGGGAGACCGTCGACAAGCTGCGGCCGCAGCTGGCCCGGCCGAGCCTCTGGCTGTACGACTCCAACTACTACCGCTCGCTCGCGCAGCATGGATACGGCGGCGTGCAACGCGACGGGTTGCGGTTCTTCCCGCTGTACCCGCTCGCCGGCCGCGCCCTGGGGTTCTTGGCCGGGGGGCGCGACGGGCTCGCGCTCCTGGTCATCGCCAACGTCTGCGCGTTCGGATTCATCGTGCTGGTGCACCGCCTCACCCGGGCCGATCTGGGTGAGGGCGGCGCCGCGGGCCGGGCCGCGTGGTTCGCGGCGGTGCTGCCGAGCGCCATGGTGCTGGTCGTCGGGTACGCGGAGGCACTGCTGTTCCTGCTCACCGCGGCGGCGTTCCTGGCCTACCGCGGTCGCCGGTGGTTACCGGGCGCCGTGGTGGGCTACCTCG
>JADGOM010000198.1 GCA_017882925.1 Acidimicrobiia bacterium
AACGGCACGTATGTGGGCTCTGAGAATGACGGCACGTTCTCCGTCTTCGTCGACTACGGGCCGTAGGGCGTGAGACGTGCGCGTGTCCCTGACGCGTAACGTGGTCATCCTCGCGCTTGACGTGATCTAACTCCCGATCGCTCGGCGCGCTCGACTCCCCGCGTACGGCGTCAGGCGGATTCGTAGCCCTGCGGATTGCGCTGCTGGAAGCGCCAGGCGTCGCGGCACATGTCGAGGACGTCGCGCCGGCTGCGCCAATCGAGCTCCCGGGCGGCGCGATCGGGCGCGGCCACCAGCTCGGCCACGTCGCCCGGCCGGCGGGCCACGATCCGATACGGCAGCTCCCGCCCGCACACCTGCGTGAAGGCCGCCAACAGCTGGAGCACCGAGGTACCGATGCCCGTGCCGAGGTTGAGGCTGCGGAACCCGGGCGCGTCCATGCGCTCGAGGGCCGCCCGGTGGCCTTCGACGACGTCCATCACGTGGATGTAGTCGCGAACCCCGGTGCCGTCGACGGTGGGGTAGTCGTCGCCGAACACCGAGAGCTCGCGCAGCCGGCCCACGGCGACCTGCGTGAGGTAGGGCATGAGGTTGTTGGGCACGCCCCGCGGGTCCTCGCCGATGCGTGCGCTCTCGTGCGCGCCGACCGGGTTGAAGTAGCGCAGTGCCATCACCGACCACGCCGAATCGCGCGCGCACACGTCGGCCAGGATCTGTTCGCAGAACCACTTGGTGCGCGCGTACGGGCTCGCGGGACGCGCCGGCGTCTCCTCCCGGATCGGCACCTCGTCGGCGTCCCCGTAGATCGAGCACGACGACGAGAACACGAGCCGGCCGACCTCGTGCGCGCGCATCGTGCGCAGGAGGTTGAGGAGTCCGCCGACATTGGCGTCGTAGTACTCGAACGGCATCTCCACCGACTCGCCCACGGCCTTGCGCGCCGCGAAGTGGATCACCGCGTCGAACCCGTGCTCGCGGAAGACCGCGTCCAGCGCCGCGGGGTCGCGCACGTCGACCGCGTAGCTCGCGAGCTCCCGCCCCGCGAGCTCGGCGACCCGGTCGAGCGCGAGCGGCGAGCTGTTGGAGTGGTCGTCGACCACCACGACCTCGACGTCGTGGGTCATGAGATCCACGCAGCAGTGACTACCGATGAAGCCGGCCCCGCCGGTCACGAGCACCTTCATGGGGGCAGACGCTACCGAGCCGACGTGAGGTCCACGCGAGAACGGCGCGCGACCGGCGCGGTCACCCGGCGCCGCCGGCCGCGAGCCCGAGGTTGGCGTAGATGTCGCGCGTCGCGTGCGACCGGTTGAGCGTGTAGAAGTGCAGCCCCGGGGCGCCCGCGTCGAGCAGCCCCTGACACAGCTCGGTGGCGGCGTCGATGCCCTCGCGGCGTACGGCCTCGGCGTCGTCGCCGTGGCGCGCGAGCCGGGCCTCGAGCTCGGGTGGGAACGCGGCCCCCGACATCGCGGCCATGCGCGCGACCGACGCGACGTTGGTGACCGGCATGATCCCGGGCAGCACCGGCGCGGTGACGTCGTAGGCCGCCATGTCGTCCATGAACGCGGTGTAGTCGGAGACGCGGAAGAAGAACTGGCTCACCCCGAAGTCGGCCAGGTGCAGCTTGTGGGCCTGGTTGCGGCGGTCGGTGGCGCGGTCGGGAGAGGCGGGGTGGCCCTCGGGGTGCACGGCCACCCCCACCGAGAAGTCGCCGGTGTCGCGGACGAGCTCCACCAGGTCGGTGGCGTAGGCGAGCTCGCCCGGGCCCAGACCGAGCTCGGCCGGCGGGTCGCCGTGCAGCGCCAGGATGTTCTCGACCCCGGCGTCGCGGTAGCGGCCGACGATCCCGCGCAGCTCGGCCCGGGTGTGGCCGGCGCAGGTGAGGTGGGCCATCGGCGTCATCGAGGTGCGGGTCAGGATGCCGACGACGACCTCGTGGGTGCGCTCCCGGGTCGAGCCCCCGGCGCCGTAGGTGACCGAGACGAACGACGGGCCCAACGGCTCGAGCTCGAGGAGCGCCTGCTCGAGCTGGACCTCCGCGGCGGGGGTCTTCGGCGGGAAGAACTCGAACGAGAAGCTCCGGCCGCGGGAGAGGATGTCGCTGATCTTCATGGCTGCGGAAGCCTACGCGACCGTCACCCGCCGGGAATCCGGCGGGTGCGGGCGGCACCGCACGGCCGCCGTGGAGAGGTCCGCGACGGTCATGCCAGACTCCCCGGCAACGAAGTCCCGAGGAGCGCGGATGCCACCCGAGAAGACCCAGTGGAAGCACCTCTACGACGAGGTGGTCACGTCCGGACTCTGCACCGGCTGCGCGGGCTGCGTCATCGCGTGCCCGCACGACGTCCTCGGGTACCGCGACGACTCCGGGATCTACAAGCCGTTCCAGCTCGAAGACTTCGGCGGGCCGTCCGACTGCAGCCACGGCGACAAGGGCTGCACCAGCTGCACCCGCGCGTGCCCCCGGTTCCGGGCCTGGGAGCCCGAGATCGACGAGGCCCTCTTCGGCCGTCCCCGCACGGCCGATGAGCCGTCGGGCATCTACAAGGACATCGTGCTCGCGCGCGCCAGCGACGAGGTCCTCCACGAGGTCGGCCAGGACGGCGGCCTCGTATCGGCGCTCCTGCTCTACGCGCTCGAGCACGACGTGATCGACGCGGCCCTCGTGAGCTACCTGGAGGGCGACGGCTCCACGTGGAAGGCCGTCCCCGGGGTGGCCCGCACCCGCGAGGAGATCATCGCCTCGGCCGGGAGCCGCTACACGTACTCCGCCAACACGCTCGCCTACCAGGCCGCGGTCGACGGCGGTGCCGAGCGCATCGCGCTCGTCGGGATGAGCTGCCAGTCGTCGGTACCGCCGGTGATGAAGCAGCGCAAGGCGGGCAAGGTCGCCCGCCGGCTGTCGCTCAACATCGGGCTCCTCTGCTCGAAGACGTTCGACGACGCGATCTTCGAGGAGCTGTTCGAGGCGAAGTACGGCCTCCACAAGGCCGACATCAAGAAGATGAACATCAAGGGCGTCTTCCAGATCTGGATGCACAACGGCGACTACCACGAGATCCCGCTCAAGGAATGCCACGCGTGGACGCGCGAGGGCTGCAAGATGTGCCCTGACTTCGCGGCCGAGCACGCCGACATCTCCACCGGCGGGATCGGCGCGTTCAACGACTGGACGCTCACGATCGTGCGCACCGACGTCGGCCGCGAGCTCATGGCCGGCCTCGAACGCGACGGCTGGATCCAGACCCGCCCCGGCGACGACGACCCCGGTGCGATCGCCCTGATGCACAAGCTCGCCACGCGCTCGCGCAAGCGCTGGCCCGAGTTCGCGGCCACGGCTCCCGGCGCGGTGCCGCCCAAGCCGCCGACCGTGGCCACCACCTGATCGGGCCGGCGTGACGCCGGCCCCGGCGCCGGTGGCGCTGGTCGCCGACCTCATGGACCGCTCCCGGATCGGCGCGGCCATCCCGGGTGTGCGCTTCGTCGCCGGGCCCGACGACTGTGCGGGGGCCGCGACGGTCATCGTCGACCTCGCGCGCTTCGGCGCCCGCATCCCCGAGGTGCGCCGGGTCGCGCCCGGCGCGTTCCTCGTGGCCTTCGGACCCCACGTCGACGAGGCGGGCGCCCGCGCCGCGCGCGATGCCGGCGCCGACCGTGTCCTCCCACGGTCGCGCTTCTTCCACGACCCCGCGGCCGCGGTCGCCGACGGACCAGCGGGCCGGGAGTAACCCTTTCGCGCCGGGGCCGGTCGTACCGCGCATGACCGACTCGCTGGTGGCCCGGATCGAAGACGCCGCCACCAGCGCCCGCGCCATCCGCTTCGTCACCGTGACCGGCACCGCGCCGTACGAGGTCGACCGGGTCACCTGGGCGCAACTGCACCGCGACGCCCGGGCCTGGGCCGCGGCACTGCAGCGGCGCGGGATCCGGCCGGGCGACCACGTGGCGATCCTCGGGCCGACGTCGCGCCACCTCGTCACCGCCCTGCAGGCCACCTGGCTCACGGGCGCGACCGTGCTCGTGCTGCCGCTGCCGATGCGCCTCGCCTCCATCGACGACTTCGTCGCCCAGACGCGCGCCCGCATCCGCGCCGCCGACAGCGTGATGGTCCTCGCCGACGCGTCCCTCGCCGACTTCCTCGACCCGCAGCCGGGCGACCCGCCCATCGTGCACTTCGACGAGATCGCGGCCCAGGCGCCGACGGCGGCGCGCGCATACCGTCGCCCGCCCGACGACCCCGAGGCGCTCGCGATCCTGCAGTTCACCAGTGGCTCTACGTCGGAGCCGAAGGGCGTGATGCTCCCGCACCGCTGCGTCGTCGCGAACCTCGACGCGGTGCGCCATTCCGCCGGCCTGCGGGTGCAGACCGACGTGATGATGTCGTGGCTGCCGCTCTACCACGACATGGGGCTGATCGGCTTCCTGATCCTGCCGATGATCACCGGCACCGACCTGGTGCTCGCCGCGCCACAGGACTTCCTCGCCGCGCCCTCGCGCTGGGTGCAGTGGATGTCCGACTTCCAGGCGACGGTCTCGGCCGGGCCCAACTTCGCCTACGCGCTCGCCGCACGCGCGATGACCCGGCTGGAGGGCCTCGACCTCCACGCGTGGCGCGTCGCCCTCAACGGCGCCGAGCCGGTCGACCCCGAGACCGTCGATGCCTTCAACCAGGCCGGCGCGCGCCACGGGCTGCACCCCGGCGCGATCTTCCCCGCGTTCGGCATGGCCGAGGTCACGATCGGGGGAACGTTCCCGGTGCCGGGCACCGGCATCCAGCTCGACACCATCGACCGGCGCGTGCTCGAGACCGACCGGTTCGCGGCCCCGGTGGCCCCCGACGCGCCCGACGCCCGCACCCTCGTCCGCCTCGGCCGCCCGCTCCCGGGCCTCGAG
>JADGOM010000199.1 GCA_017882925.1 Acidimicrobiia bacterium
GAGCGCGGCGACCGGCTCGCCGAAGACCACCCGCAGGCCGCGCTGGCCCGCCTCGCCGCGGCCGACGGCCCCGGCATCCTGCACGACGCCCATTGGGAGCCGGCCTACGCGCGCGCACTGCTCGGCGCAGCGCTCCGGCGCCGGACGTTCACGGGCCCGTCGGGGACGTTGGTGCCGCGCGCCTACCCCGAGGGCGGGGCGACCGCGGCCGAGGTGCAGGAGCTCCCGGTGACCGTGCTGAGCGCGGAGCAGTCCAACACGTCGATGACGTTCGGCGACCGCTACATCCTCAAGGCCTACCGGCGGCTCGAACCGGGTCTCAACCCCGACCTCGAGATCGGGCGCTTCCTCAACTCGCGTCCGACCGAGGCCCATGTCGCCGTCGTCGCCGCGTCGTTCGAGTACCGCCGGCACCGCGAAGAGCCCACGACGCTCGGCATCGTCCACCAGTTCGTGCCCAACTCCGCCGACACGTGGGCATACACGGTCGCGGCGGCGAGCCGCTACTACGAGCAGTCGCTCAACCTCGACGACCAGAGCCCCGACGAGGCGCCCCCCTCGCAGCCGGCGATCGAGCTGGTCGACGCCGAAGTGCCCGTGGCCTTCGACTACGTCGCCGGCGAGTACCTCACGCAGGCCGAGCTGCTCGGCTGCCGCACCGCACAGCTCCACCTCGCGCTCTCCGACGGCTCGAGCAACCGCAACTTCCAACCCGAGCCGGTGACCGTCCTGACCCAGCGCGCGCTCTACCAGACGATGCGCAACGGGGCCGGCCGATCCCTCCGAGAGCTGCGACGCAGCCTGAAGCGCCTACCCGGGACCACGCGGGAGGAGGCCGACCGCGTCCTCCCGCTCGCACCCGAGATCCTCGAGCGGCTGCGCGCGGTCACGCGCGTCGACCAGGGCCTGCGCATCCGCCACCACGGCGATCTCCACCTCGGCCAGGTGCTCACGACCGGGCGCGACTTCGTGTTCATCGACTTCGAGGGCGAGCCGACCCGTTCGCTCAACGAACGGCGGATCAAGCGCTCGCCGCTGCGCGACGTCGCCGGGATGCTCCGATCGCTCCACTACAGCGCCTACGTCGGGATCGACGACCTCGTCGACCGCGGGCTCGCGCCGACGGAGCCGGACCCGTGGACGCGATTCCGTCCGTGGGCCGAGGCGTGGTCGGCGTGGGCCGGCGCCGCGTTCCTGCGCGGCTACCTCAAGGCGGCGGAGGGCACCGGCCTCGTTCCCACCGACCCGGCCCAGCTCCGCGCCTGCCTCGACGCGCACCTGCTCGAGAAGGCGCTCTACGAGCTCACCTACGAGCTCTCGCACCGGCCGACGTGGGCCCGCATCCCGATGGTGGGCATCCGCTCGCTGATGGGCGGCTGACCGTGGCCGCGCGTGCGGAGCTCGCGCAGCTGCGCGCCCTGGCCGACGAGCTGGGGGTGGCCACCACCTACGAGACGGTCGACGGCGTCCACCACGTCGTCCCGGTCGAGACGGTCCTGGCGGCGACGCGCGCGATGGGCGCGGCGGTGGAGGGAGTGGCCGACGCGGGCGCGGCGCACCGCGAGCTCATGGAGAACCGGTCGCGGCGGCGCCTCGACCCGGTGATCGTCGCCCGCCCGGGTGCGCCGATCGACCTCGATCCCGGCGCCGCGGGCTCGCTGCACATCGAGACCGAGACCGGCGACCACCACGTGCACCGCGTGTCCGACGGACCGCAGCGGATCGGCCCGCTCCCCGTCGGCCTGCACGAGCTGCGGTTCGAATCGCGACGCGGTGGCGACGCGCAGACCGCGACGGTGATCGTCGCGCCGCCCACGGCATTGCGCCCCGGTCCCGGCGACGCCCGGCGCTGGGGGGTCTTCGCCCCGATCTACGCGCTGCACGACGACAGCACGGACAACACCGGCGGCGTCGGCGGCCTGCGCGAGCTCGCCCGCCTCGCCGACATCGCCCTCGACCACGGCGGCCGGATCGTCGGCACCCTCCCCCTGCTGGCCACGTTCCTCGGTGCGGGCGACGAGCCCTACGACCCGAGCCCGTACGCACCCGTGAGCCGCCGGTTCTGGAACGAGCTCTACCTCGACCTCGGAGTGCTCCCCGAGGTCGATCCCGACGACCTCGCCGCGATCTCCGCCCCGCGGCCGGCATCGCCGTCCTCCGACCTGGTCGACCCGCGTGCGGTCGCCTCGGCACGCCGGCCCGTGCTCGACGCGGCCGCGATCCGCGTCGACGCGCACGACACCGCTCGTCGCCGCGCGCTGCGCGCGTATCTCGCCGCCGATCCACAGGTCTGTGACTACGCGCGGTTCCGCGCCGGTCTCGAGGGCAGCGGCGAGGCCGGGGTCCGCTACCACGAGTACGTGCAGTGGGCCGCCGACGCGCAGCTCCACGCGTTCTCCGAACAGCTCGCCGGCCGCGGCGCGTCGCTCTACCTCGACCTCCCCGTCGGCACCCACGGCGCCGGCTACGACGTGGCCTCCGACCCTGTGAGCTTCGTGACCGGGATGTCGGTCGGTGCGCCCTCCGACTCGTTCTTCGCCGACGGCCAGAACTGGGGCTTCCCGCCCCTGAGCCCGCAGGGCCTGCGCGCCACCGGCTTCCGGACGCTGCGCGCCACCCTCGAGCACCATCTGCGCGTCGCCCGCGTGCTCCGGATCGACCACGTGATGGGCTTCCACCGCCTGTTCTGGATACCGGCCGGTGAGGCGCCGAGCGCCGGCACCTACGTCTCGTATCCGTCCGAGGAGATCTACGCGCTCCTCGCGCTGCTCTCGCACCGCCACGGCGCGACGATCATCGGCGAGAACCTCGGTACGGTCCCGAAGCACGTCAACGAGGCGCTCCACGCGCACGGCATCGACCGGATGCGCGTCTTCGAGCTCGACGTCTACGAGGATCCCGACGCACCGCTCGTGCGGCCCGAGGCCGAGACCCTGTCGAGCCTCAACACCCACGACACGCCCACCTTCGCCGCGTTCTGGCGCGGGACCGACATCGACGCCCGGGTCGAGGTGGGGCACACCGATGCCACCGGCGCCGCCGAGGAGCGCACGCAGCGGGCCCGCCTCCGCGCCGCGATCACCCGCGCCCTCGTCGACCGGCACCTCTTGGACGCGAGCGCCGCCGGTGACGCCGCGCGCGAGCCCGCGGTGCTGCGGGCGGTACTCGACTTCACCGCCGCGTCCGACGCCGACGTCGTGCTCGTGGCCCTCGAAGACCTCTGGGGCGAGACGCGGGCCCAGAACATCCCCGGCACCGGGCCCGAAGTGGCCAACTGGCGCCGACGCACCGCGCGTTCACTCGACGAGATCTCCGCCGACGCCGATCTCGGCAGCCTGCTCGACGCGGTCGACCGCGGCCGGCACGCGGAAGCGGGCGAACCTGTGGGAACGGAGTCCCGATGATCCTCACGAGCGACGACCTCTACCTCTTCAACGAGGGCCGCCACTTCCGCCTCGACGAACGCCTGGGCGTGCACCTCCACGATGACGCGGCCGAGTGCGCGGTGTGGGCGCCCAACGCGCGCGAGGTCTCGGTCATCGGCGACTTCAACGGCTGGGAGGGCGGCCACGACCGCCTCGAGCCGCAGGAGAGCTCGGGGATCTGGGCCGGCGGTGCGCCCGGGCTCGTCCGTGGCGGTGGCTACAAGTACCGGATCACCGGCCCCCACGGCTACGTCGTCGACAAGGCCGATCCGTTCGCGTTCGCGACCGAGACCCCGCCGAAGACCGCGTCCGTCGCGTGGGACCTCGACTACGAGTGGCACGACGACGAGTGGTTGCAGACCCGACGCGGCCGCATCGCGCTCGACGCCCCCGTCTCGATCTACGAGCTCCACCTCGGCTCCTGGCGCCGCGACCACGACGCCCCGCTCAGCTACCGCGCGACCGCGCCGCAGCTGATCGAGCACGTACGGCGGCTCGGCTTCACCCACGTGGAGCTGCTCCCGGTGATGGAGCACCCCTTCTACGGGTCCTGGGGCTACCAGACCACCGGCTTCTTCGCGCCGACGCGCCGCTACGGCGACCCGCAGGACTTCATGTACCTCGTCGACGAGCTGCACCGCCACGACATCGGCGTGATCCTCGACTGGGTCCCGTCGCACTTCCCCACCGACCAGCACGGCCTCGGGTTCTTCGACGGCACGCACCTCTTCGAGGAGGCCGACCCCCGGCGCGGCTTCCAACCCGACTGGAACACGTTCGTGTTCGACTACAGCCGGCCCGAGGTGCGCTCCTTCCTGCTCAGCAGCGCGCGCTTCTGGCTCGAGCGCTACCACGCCGACGGGCTGCGGGTCGACGCGGTCGCGTCGATGCTCTACCTCGACTACTCGCGACCCGAGGGCGGCTGGATCGCCAACGAGCACGGCGGGCGCGAGAACCTCGGCGCGGTCCACTTCCTCCGGGACCTCAACCGCGACGTGTACCGGGAGTGCCCCGATGTCCAGACGATCGCGGAGGAGTCGACCGCGTGGCCCGGTGTCAGCCGCCCGACCGACGGTGGCGGGCTCGGCTTCGGCTACAAGTGGGACATGGGCTGGATGCACGACACGCTCCAGTACTTCGCGTACGAGCCGATCCACCGCCGCTACCACCACCACGACCTCACGTTCCGTTCGATCTACCGCACCACGGAGAACTTCGTGCTGCCGCTCTCGCACGACGAGGTCGTGCACGGCAAAGGTTCGCTGCTCGCCAAGATGCCGGGCGACGACTGGCAGCGGTTCGCGAACCTCCGCCTCCTGCTCGGGTCGATGTACGGCCAGCCGGGCAAGAAGCTGCTCTTCATGGGGGCCGAGCTGGCGCCGTGGAGCGAGTGGAACCACGACCACGGCCTCGACTGGGGGCTCGAGCACTCGCCGATGCACGCGGGTGTCGGCCGGTGGATCGCCGACCTCAACGCGTCGTACCGGGCCGAGCCTCCGCTCCACGAGCTCGACGGCGAGGAGGCCGGGTTCGAGTGGCTGGTCGGCGGCGACGAGCTCAACAGCACCTTCGCCTACCTGCGCCGCTCGAAGTCGGGCGACGCCGCCCTCGTGATCGGCAACGCGACCCCGGTCGTGCGCACCAACCAGCGCTACGGCGTGCCCACCGGCGGCTACTGGGCCGAGATCCTCAACTCCGACGCCCAGGTCTACGGCGGGAGCGGGCTGGGCAACCTCGGCGGCGTGCACGCCTCCCCGCTCCCGATGCACGGACGTCGCTCATCGCTCACGCTCACCCTCCCGCCGCTCGCGCTGATCGTCCTGCGCCCGCAATCCCCGGCATCCTGGACGTCGTGAGCGCGGGTCACACCTTCGAGCTCTGGGCGCCGGCCGTCGATCAGGTGACGCTGCTGCTCGGCGGCGACGACGGCGACGACGGCGCGCACGAGCTGCCCATGGAGGCCGACGGGCGGGGCTGGCACTCGATCACCGCGTCGGAGCGCGAAGCCCCGCCCGGAACGCGCTACCGCTTCCGGCTCGGCGAGGGTGACGATGCGCCGGTGCGGGCCGATCCCGCGTCGAGGTGGCAACCCGACGGCGTGCACGGGCCGTCGGCGGTGGTCGACCCGGCCTTCGACTGGCACGACGGTGGCTGGGTCAATCCGCCGCTGGAAGGCTACGTGATCCTCGAGCTGCACGTGGGCACCTTCAGCGCGGAGGGCACCTTCGACGGCGCGATTCCGCACCTCGCCGCGCTCGCCGAGCTCGGGATCACCGCGGTCGAGCTCATGCCGATCGCGGAGTTCCCGGGCGGCCGCAACTGGGGCTACGACGGCGTGTTCCCGTCCGCCGCGCAGAGCACCTACGGCGGTCCCGACGGGCTGCGTCGCTTCGTCGACGCGGCCCATCGGCACGGCCTCGCGGTGATCCTCGACGTCGTCGACAACCACCTCGGGCCGGAAGGGAACCACCTCGCCGACTTCGGCCCCTACTTCACCAGTACGTACGCGACCCCGTGGGGTGAGGCGCTCAACTTCGACGGCCCGGGCAGCGACGACGTGCGCAGGTACTTCATCGACAGCGCCCGCTACTGGGTGGGCGAATGCCACGTCGACGGGCTGCGGCTCGACGCGATCCACGCCATCGTCGACGCGTCGGCCCACCCGTTCGTGCGGCAACTGGCCGAGGCCGTGCACGCGCTCGCCGAACGCGAGCACCGCACGATCCATGTGATCGCGGAGAGCGCGGCCAACGACGCCCGGGTCGTCAGCCCCGGCGCGGACCTCGGCCTCGACTGCGACGCGCAGTGGGCCGACGACTTCCATCACGCGCTGCACGTCGCGCTCACCGGCGAGCACACCGGCTACTACGCCGACTTCCGGGAAGGCCCGAGCGACGTGGGCGTCGCGCTGCTCCGGCCGTTCGTGTACGACGGCAGCCGCTACTCCGAGCACCGGGGCATGCACTTCGGCAGCGCCACGGAGGGCATCCCCGGCGCGCGGTTCGTGGTGTTCGGCCAGAACCACGACCAGATCGGCAACCGGCCCTCGGGCGACCGGCTCATCACGCAGGCGGGCTTCGAGGCCGCGAAGCTCGCGGCGGGAGTCGTCCTCGCCGCCCCTTACGTGCCCCTGCTGTTCCAGGGCGAGGACTACGGCGAGCGCGCGCCCTTCCCCTACTTCATCAGCCACACCGATGCCGACCTCGTGGCGGCGGTGCGGGCCGGGCGGGCGCGCGAGTTCGCGTTCGCGCACGTCGCCCCGCCGGATCCGCAAGCCGAGAGCACGTTCCGGAGCGCGATCCTCGACCGCGACCACGCGCGGACCCCCGAGGGTGCGGCGATGCGCGCGTGGTATCGCCGGCTGCTGCGGCTCCGGCGCGAGCACCCGGCCCTCCGGCCCTCACCGCACGGCCCCCACCGCGACCGGAGCTCCATCCGGGTCCAGCTGCTCCACGACGACGTGCTGATCCTCGAGCGCGGGCACTCCGACGACTGCATCGTCGCGGTGTTCCACTTCGGCTCGGAGCGCATCCGGGCGCAGGTCGCGCTTCCCGCGCGTAGCTGGGCCGTGGTGGCCGATTCCGCGACCGGCGAGTACGGCGGCCCGGATCCCGAGCGCCGCACACCGATCGCGGGAGGAAGTGAAGAGCTCGAGCTGGCCCCGACCAGCGCGCTCTGGCTCGCGGCGACGTGATCCCCTTCCGCGCCACCTACCGCCTCCAACTCCGCGCCGGCTTCGACCTCCACGCGGCGCGGGAGCTCGTGCCGTACCTCGACGCGCTCGGCGTGAGCCATCTCTACGCGTCGCCGATCACGACCGCGGTCCCCGGGAGCACCCACGGGTACGACGTCATCGACCCCACGGCCGTCAACCCTGAGCTCGGCGGCCGCCCCGCGCTCGACGCGCTCGTCGACACGTTGCGGGCCCGGTCGCTCGGCCTCGTCCTCGACATCGTGCCCAATCACATGGCAACCCGCGGACCGTGGTGGGACGACGTCCTGCGCAACGGTCCTGCCGCCGAGCACGCGCCGGTGTTCGACATCGACTGGGAACGCGCCGGTGGCCGCGTCGTGCTCCCGGTGCTCGGCGCCCCGGTCGCGGAGCTGGTCGCGCGCGGGGATCTCGTCGTCGACCCCGGTGGGGCCGACGGTCCCGCCCTCGTGCTCGGTGACCGGCGCTTCCCGCTCGCGGCCGGTAGCGACCCCGCGGCCCCGGTGCCCGACCTGCTCGCACGCCAGCACTACGACCTCGTCGAGTGGAGCCGCGCCCGCGGGCGCCGCAACTACCGGCGCTTCTTCGACATCGACGACCTCGTCGGCGTGCGGGTGGAAGACCCCGCGGTCTTCGACCTCACGCACTCGCTCATCTTGGGGCTCGTGGCCGACGGCGTGGTCGACGGGCTCCGCGTCGACCACATCGACGGCCTCCGCGATCCGCGGGCGTACCTCGAACGGTTGCGCGCGGCCATCGGGCCCGACCGCCTGCTCGTGGTCGAGAAGATCCTGGGTGAGGGCGAGGAGCTGCCCGAGGAATGGCCCGCCGACGGGACCACCGGGTACGAGGACCTCGCCGCGCTCGACGCGGTGTTCGTCGATCCGGCCGGCCTCGCCCGGCTCACGGCGCGCTGGTCGGAGGAGGGCGGCCCCACCTTCGCCGCCACGCAGACCGCGGGCAAGGAGCTCGTGCTGCGCGCCAGCTTCCCCGCCGAGCTCGCCGCGCTGGCCGAGCACCTCCCGGGCGCGGTGAGCGAGGCCGAGCTGGCCCGGGCGACGCTGGCGCTGCCCGTCTACCGCACCTACGTCGACGACCACGGGGTGCGCCCGGTCGACGCGGCCCGTATCGCGGCCGCCACCGACTCGCCCGCACTGGCGGCGGCTCTCACGCGCGCGGATCCGGGCGCCGACCCCGGTCTCGTCCTCGGCTGGCAGCAGCTCACCGGCCCGGTCACCGCGAAGGGGCGCGAGGACACCGCGTTCTACCGCTACGCGCCGCTCCTGGCCCGCTGCGAGGTCGGCGCGGAGCCCGACGACCCCCTGACCGACGCCGTCGCCGCGCTCCACGCCCGCAACCGGCGCCGCCTCGCGCGCTGGCGTCGCGGCCTCACCGCCACCACCACCCACGACACGAAGCGCAGCGAGGACACGCGGGCGCGCATCGCCGCGCTCTCCGAGCTCGCCGCCGGGTACCACGACGGGCTCGCGCGCTGGCACCAGGGCGTCGCGCCGGCCACGGGTGCGCTCGAGGCCCGCCTGATCGTGCAGCACCTCCTGGGCGCGTGGCCGGACCCCGGCCCGTCGGCCGCGCGCGGCGAGGCCGACGGCTTCGCCGACCGCATGGCCGCGATGCTCCGCAAGTCGCTGCGCGAGGCCAAGCTCCGCACCACCTGGGCCGAGCCCGACGTCGACTACGAACGCTCGGTGATCGACGTCGCCCGCACGACGATCGCCGACGGCTCGTTCGTCGAGCACTTCGGCCCGCTCCTCGACCAGGTCGCGGCACTCGGCGCGGCCCACGCGCTCGCGCTCACGGTGCTCAAGATCGCGGGCCCCGGGATCCCCGACGTGTACCAGGGGTCCGAAGGCGGGATGCTCAGCCTGGTCGACCCCGACAACCGCCGCCCGGTCGACTTCGCCGCGTTGCGGGCGGCGCTCGCCCGCGGCGAGCTCGGCCCCGACGCCCTCGCGGCCAAGATCACCGTCACCGGTCTCGCCCTCCGGGCCCGGGCGTCGATGCCGGAGCTCTTCGTCGACGGCGGCTACCAGCCGCTCGAGGCCGGCCCCGGTCTCGTCGGCTTCGTGCGCGCCCGCGGCGGGCGGGTCGCGGTCGCGCTCGCCCGCACGCGCGCCCACGCGGATCCCAGCCCCCTGCGGCTCCCCGAAGGGGCCGCCGGGCCGCTCGTCGACGCGCTCACCGGACGCGCGCACCCGGCCGGCACCGGGCTCGATCCCGTGGCCGTGCTCGCCGAGCTCCCGGCCGCGCTGCTCCTGGGCTGACTCAGACCGCGGGCGTGGCGCTCGGCGCCGGGATCGCCTGCAGCACCACGATCGAGCGGGCCATCACGTCGACGTCGGAGCCGAAGTCGAAGGTGACGTCGTCCTCGGGCCGCATGCCCGACTCCATCCCGGTGTCGATGACCGGCTTCCA
>JADGOM010000200.1 GCA_017882925.1 Acidimicrobiia bacterium
ACCGCCCCCGGCTCGAGCTCGACCGTGGTTGGGACCTTCTCCTCTACGCGCGGGAGCTCGCGGGAGGCACGATCACGCCATGAAGAAAGCAGTGGCTCTGGGGTTCATGTTCATCGGGCTCGCGATCCTCGCCAAGCTCTCTGCGGGGAAGCTCAAGAACGTCGACTGGGAGGAGCGCTTCCGGCAGATGCCGGACGACGCGCCGCCGAAGTGGATGTTCCGCAACATCGAAACCATCCGCGGCAACACGGACCGCATCCTCGAGATCCTCGAGGAACGGCGTCCCGGCGGTTAGAACTTGCCGATCGAGACAAGTAGCGCGACCAGCGAGATGGGCACGCCGAAGTCCCAGATCAGGATCACCGTGTTGTTCGGCGCGTAGTTCCTCTTCTTCACGATCTCGAACAGGTGGTTGACGCCCGCGAGGAACAGGAACGACACGATCGGGAACGAGATGGTGGTCATCGCCTCGATGTGGTTGTACACGGCGTAGAAGCAGCCGGCCCCGAGTCCAAGGGACACCGCGGCGATCTCGAGCTCGAAGCCGTTGGTCACCCAACCGATCGACGCGGCCATCTTCTTGCGGAACACCGAATGCATGATCGACGAGAAGACGAACACGAATCCGGCGAAGTAGAGGATCCAGCGCAGGTCGGAGGTCGCGGTCGATTCGTGGGCGACGGCACCAGGTGCGGTCGTGCCGCTGAGCGCGAAGGCCCATGCGAGGACGAGCATCCCGGGGAGGACGAAGGCGGATCCGACGCTGCCCTTGGGCGGGGCCTGGGTCGGCGTCTTCGCGTCCGTTTCAGCGGTGAGGATGGCCACGGTCACGACTCCTTCCGAGCGGTCCCCGACTGCATCGACCCGGGCGAACGGCCCCTTGAGCGGCGCGCAGGCGACCGTGCCGGTGGTCATGGGCACTTGGACCCTGGCGCGGCCGACGACCGTGTTGCATCGTGGTGCCATGACGATGTCTGCGCTCCGCACCTTGTCCCGCGAAGAGTGCTTCGTCCACCTCCACCGCGGGCGGCTCGGCCGGGTCTCGGTCAAGATCGGCGAGCTCCCCGCGATCCTCCCCGTGAACTACGCGGTCCTCGACGAGGACATCATCATCCGCACCGCGCCGGGCACGAAGCTCAGCGTCGCGATGATGGGCGTGCAGACCGCGTTCGAGATCGACGGTGCGACGCTCGCGCCCCGCTCGGGGTGGAGCGTGCTCGTGGTCGGTCACGCGGTCCGCATCCGCGAGCCCGGTCCGCTCGACGCGGTGCGCGCGCTCCCGCTCGACAACTGGGCACCGGGCGCCCACGACGACTACTTCCGGATCCCGTGCGAGCACGTCTCCGGGCGCAGCTTCGGCCCCGAGGTCTGAGGGTGGCGGAGTAGATGCTCCAACCCGTCGACCTCGGCACGCAGTCCCTCGACGCTTATGTCGCCTCGTCGGGGCAGCAGTTCGTCGACGATCTGCGGGAGGCCGCCCGTCCTCTCGCCGGCGCACGCGTCCTGCACGTCAGCGCGACGCCCTACGGGGGTGGTGTCGCGGAGATCCTGCGTTCCGCGATCCCGCTGCTGCGCGGCCTGGGGATCCAGGCCGACTGGCGGCTCATCACCGGCGATCCCACGTTCTTCGGCGTGACCAAGCGGGTGCACAACGCGCTCCAAGGCATGTCCGTCGAGCTGACCGCAGCCGACCAGGAGACGTACCTCGCGTACTCCGCGCGCAACGCGATATTGCTCGACGACGACTACGACCTCGTGGTGATGCACGACCCGCAGCCGTTGGCGGTGCCGTCGCTCGCCCCCGACAGTCACAGCCGCTGGGTGTGGCGCTGCCACATCGACACGTCCGAGCCGAACGCGGCCGTGTACGACTTCCTGCGGCCCTTCTTCGAGCCCTACGACACCGCGGTCTTCACCCTGCCGGAGTTCGTCCCGCCCGACTTCCCGGTGCGCAACGTGAAGATCATCCCGCCCGCGATCGACCCCGAGAGCCCGAAGAACATCGGGCTTCCCGACTACCTCGCCCGCCGGGTCGTCGAATGGATCGGGGTCGATTCCGACGTGCCGCTCGTCACGCAGATCTCGCGCTTCGATCCCTGGAAGGACCCGCTGGGCGTCATCGCGGTGCACCGGCTCGTGCGGCAGGAGATCCCCGATGTGGAGCTGGTGCTCGCGGGCTCGATGGCCCTCGACGACCCGGAAGGCTGGGACATGTACCGCCAGATCGAGGAGGCCTCGCGCGCCGACTCGAGCATCCACCTCTTCACCAACCTCACCGGCGTCGGCAACATCGAGGTCAACGCGCTCCAGCGGCGCTCGACCGTCGTGATCCAGAAGTCGATCCGGGAAGGCTTCGGCCTCGTGGTCTCGGAGGCGCTCTGGAAGGGCACGCCCGTCATCGCCGGGCGCCACGGCGGCATCCCGCTCCAGCTCGAGGACGGGACGAGCGGCTATCTCATCGAGACGACCGAGGATTGCGCGGCACGCACGGTCGAGCTCATCCGCGACCCGGACCGCCGGGCCGCGTTCGGTGCCGCCGGCCACGCCCACGTCCGCGACCACTTCCTCATGCCCCGGTTGGTCATGGACGAGGTCCGGCTCTACGCCGAGCTCCTCTAGCCGCCGACCTCGGGTGAGGCCTGATCGGGCGCAGCGGGACGCGAGCGCGGTGGGCCCCGGGATGACCGAGATGAAGAGGAGGAAGACGAGCGTGCGCTCCAGGAAGCGCCGGTTGATCGAGCGGACGCCGCTCATCATCCCGTGGTGCTCGATCCACGGGATCCCGATGGTCACGAACGACACGAGGTATGCGACGTAGCTGGGCCACTGGTGCAGGAGGTCGTGCGCGAGGTGGTGCGAGAGCTCCGGCTTCGGCAGGTCGAGGACCAGGAGCGTGATGGCGATGGGAAGACGCCGTCGACCAGGGCCTCGATCCGAGCTGGACGTACTGCCGATCTCCTCGCTTGGTCGGGAACACCCGGTTGCCCGCGAACCGACCGGGGCTCGCGTGAAAGGTCCTTCGTCCCTGGTCGCGGCGGGCGCCGGACACGACGATGGGCTGATGAAGAGAGGCTTCGGCTTCCGACGCGGCACCTGGGTGATCGTGATCGCGTTCGGGGTCGCACTCGCCGCATGTGGCGGCGGCTCGACGCAGGGGCGCGGGGCGACGAAGTCGACGACACCGGCCGGATCCACCACCCACCCCGCGTCGTCGACGTCCGCCTCCCCTTCCACCACGTCCGCCCCGGCGGACGCCGGCAGTTGGTCGTTGATCGCGGACGCGCCGCACCCGCTCGGGCATCCGGCGGCATGGACCGGGCATGAGCTCCTTGTCGCGCAGACCGGCTGTTGCGCGGAGCTCGGTTCCACGAACCTGGTCGCGTACGACCCGGTGGCCCGTAGCTGGCGCTCACTGCCCCCGACGCCGTTGTCGCCGCGTACCGGCGCCGCGGGCGCGTGGACGGGGACCGAGATGATCGTCGCCGGTGGTCTCGCCTCGGCCGAGGGCACCGCGGACCCCGCGGTCGCGGCGACCGACGGTGCCGCCTGGAACGCGGCGACCGGCCAGTGGCACGCGATCGCGGCGATGCCGGAGCCGTTGGCCGGGTCCGGGCTCGACCCGACGTCCGTCTGGACCGGGCGGGAG
>JADGOM010000201.1 GCA_017882925.1 Acidimicrobiia bacterium
CCCACGCAGACCGCGATGATGCCGCAGTTCGAAGCCGCCTCCGGCGCCGCGCTCATCGACGCGTTCGTCGGCCCGTCGAACCGCCGGTCGAGCGCCGAGGAGCAGGCGTGGCCGATGGTCTTCCTCAACAGCCCGCGCTCGAGCTACGTCGCGGGCACGGCGTTCCCGGTGGACGGCGCCTTCGCGGGGGCCATGATCACCGGGCAGATCGACCTGTCGGTGCTCGACGACCTGATGTGAGTCGGGGCGCCGCGATGACGGTGCGATCGAGGTGACCCACGACCGGGCCGGAGCTCTCCGGCCCGGTCGTGCGCGTCGGGGGTTCTGCGCCTCACGAGACCGACGGGCCGGGCGCCGCCCCGGCCGACGCCCCGGTCACCGTGAGCAGATCGTCGAGGTCGGTCACGGCGGTGGCGCCGGCCGCGACCAGCTCGGGGTTGCCGGAGCCGGCGCCCGGGCCGGCCCACGCGGCGACCGCGCCGAAGCCCCGATGCAGCGCCTCCGACGCGCCGGCCCACGTGCCGCCGCGGCCCGACTCGGAGGTGACGACGAAGGTGGTCCGCGCCGTCGCGTAGACGAGCCGGTTGCGCCCGAGCGCCCCGGCTTCGGTGCGGGGCGCGGCCGGCGGGTACGGCGACGCCAGGTAGAGCCGCTGCGAGGTGACGGCGCCGCGCAGCTCCGGCGCGCGGACCACCGCGACGAGCGGATCGGCGAGGAACCCGATCACCGCGCCGCCGGCCTCGAGCGCGGCGGCCATCGCGATGCGGTCGACGCCGGGGGAGAACCCGGAGACCACTGCCCATCCGTGCGCCACGGCGTGGGCGGCGGCGCGGGCTGTGAGGGCCTCCGCGTCGGCGTCGACCTCATGGGGTCCGACCACGCCGAGCGCGGGGACCGACGGCAACGATGCGTCGCCGACCACGTGCAGCAGCGGCGGCGCGGCGGCGCCGAGGCGGACCCGGATCCGCGCCGGGTACTCGGCGTCGAACGACGTGACCACCCGGATGCCGGCCTGCTCCAGCCGCTCGAGCTCGAACGCGACGCCGGTGGCCGACGCGAAGCGCGCCGCGACACGCGACGCGAGCGTCGCGTCGCCGAGCCGCTCCGTGAGCTCCGTGGCCGTGCGGCCGAGCAGCGGGCCCGGATCGCCGACCCGGGCGAGCAGCGGCCAGTACTCCGCGGCCTTCAAGGGGGTGGCGCCGTTGGCGACGAGCCGCTGCGAGAGCAGGAGCGCGGCGAGCGAGGCGTCGGACCGGCGGGCCACGTGCGGGTCAGGCGCCGGTGGCCCGGGCGAGGACCGCGCCGTAGACGGGTCCGCTGCCGCCCTCGCGCAGCACCGCGCCGATGCTGGTGAGGGTCCAGCCCGAGTCCCACAGGTCGTCGATCAGGATGACGGGTTCGTCCGAGACCGGCCCGGTGACGCGGAACGCGCCGCTCACGTTGCGCGCCTGCTGCGCGCTGTTGTCGAGCTCGCGCTGGGGCTGGGTCTCGCGCACCTTCTGGAGCGCGACGACGTAGGGGAGGCCGAGACCCGCGGCGACGCGCGTCGCGAGCGCATCGACCCTCGCCGGGGTCCGGCGGGAGGGCACCGCGGTCACCCAGGTGGGCGCCGGGTCGGCGTCGGCGACGACCGCGCGCAGCTCGGCGACGAACGCGTCGACCACGTCGTCGGAGAACCCGCCGGTGGGCATCTGCTCCTGCACCGTGGTGCCCCAGCCGCCGTCGGCCCATTCCGCGAGCGCCCAGACCGCGGCGAGCTGCTGGTCCTTGGGGATCCGCTTCGCGTCGGGCTGCTGCTTGCGGGTGGAGATGTCGAGGCTCTGGCTGCGGAGGTACTCGTGCGCGGCGGCCAGGAGCTCGGGCTCGACGTCGGCGGAGTGCCCGTGCCCGGTGCAGCGACTGCACCGCCCGCACGGCGCGCCGGCGGGGTCGTCGAGCTCGTGGCGCAGGAACTCCATGAGACACGTGGTGCCGGTGGCGTATTCGCGCATCATCGCCTGCTCGCGGTGGCGCTCCGCGGTCACGCGTTGGACGCGGTCGGCGTCGTAGACCCACGGCACGAGGGTGCGCCGGTACTTCATGCCGTCGCGCTCGACCGCGCCGTCGACCTCGAGGTTCTTCAGCATGCTCGTGAGTCGGCCGCGGCGGACGTTGACCTGGCTCTCGATGTCGTGGATGCGCACCCAGTCGGCGGAACCGGCGAGCAGCGCGACCACTGCTTCCGCCTGCTCGCGGGGCGGGAACGCGTTGCGGATGAAGTAGTCCTGGATGTCGCGGTCCTCGTGCCCGGTGAGGAGGATGCCCTCGGCTCGAGGCACCCCGCGCCCGGCCCGGCCCACCTGCTGGTAGTAGGCGATCGGCGAACCCGGTGACTGGTAGTGGATGACGAACGCGAGGTCGGGCTTGTCGTAGCCCATGCCGAGGGCCGACGTCGCCACCACGACCTTCAGGTCGTTGGCCAGGAGGTCGGCCTCGATCTGGAGCTTGTCGGTGATGGCGGTCTCGCCCGCGTAGGCCGCGGCGGAGATGCCGCGGCTGCGCAACCAGTCGGCGACGCGGTGCGCGTCGGCGACGGTGAGCGTGTAGACGATGCCGGTGCCCTGCAGCTGGGGGATCGTCTGCGCGAGCCACGCGAGCCGGTGCGGCTGGGAGCGGATCTCGAGCGCGTCGAGGGCCAGGCTCTCGCGATCGAGGGTGCCGCGCAGGGTGAGCAGGTCGGCACCGAGCTGGCTGCTGACGTCGTCGATCACCCGGTTGTTGGCGGTGGCGGTGGTGCCGAGGACGGGCACGCCGGGCGGGAGCAGCTCCAGCACGCGCGCCAACCGGCGGTAGTCGGGGCGGAAGTCGTGGCCCCAGTCGCTGATGCAGTGCACCTCGTCGATCACGAACAGGCCGGCGCGGGGCGCGAGGTCGGGCAGCACGTCGGCCCGGAACCTCGGGTTCGCGAAGCGCTCGGGCGAGACGAGGATGACGTCGACCGCGTCGGCGTCGAGCGCGGCGGTGATGTCGCCCCACTCGTCGACGTTGTCGCTGTTGATCGTGACCGCGCGCACGCCACCCCGCTCGGCCGCCGCGATCTGGTTGCGCATGAGGCCGAGCAGCGGCGACACGAGCAGCGTGGGCCCGGCGCCACGCGCCCGCATGAGCGCGGTGGTCACGAAGTAGACGGCGCTCTTCCCCCAACCGGTGCGCTGGACCACGAGGACCCGGCGCCGGTCGACCACGAGCGCGCGGATCGCCTCGAGCTGTCCGTCGCGGAACTCCGCATCGGGTTGGCCGACGAGGCGGCGCAGGGCCGCGGTCGCCTCGGCCGCGAAGTCGGTGCCGGTGCTGGGCTGATCGGTCGTCACCCCGCCGACGCTACCGACCGGGTGTGACACCCGGGTCAGAACCGGCGGAACGAGCGCAACGGGCGGCGGGGTCCGTGGCTCGGGGCGGCCGTGCCACCCGCGCCGATGATCCGCAGCACCCGGCCCCGCTGGCCGCGGTAGGGCTCGAGCAGCTCGAGCATGCGGGCGTCGTCGCTGCGGGGCACACCGGTGAGGACCCAGGCCACCTGATGGGGGAGGTGGTAGTCGCCCACGCTCACCGCGTCGGGATCGCCGAGCGCCACGAGCGCGACCTCGGCCGCGGTCCACGGGCCGATCCCGGGGAAGGTCGTCATCCTCGCCTGCGCGAGCGCCGGCGGGAGGTCGACGAGCTGCTCCAGGCGGTCGGCCCGGGCGCACGCGCGCCGGATCGTGAGCGCCCGCTTCTCCTCCACGCCGGCCTGGTGGTAGGTCCACGACGGGGTGGCGGCCAGCGTCTCGGCGCTCGGCGGAACCATCAGCCCGGCCACGAGCCCGTCCGGGCCCGGGGCCGGCTCCCCGAGCCGCCGCACCAGCTCCCGGTAGCTGCGCCGGGCCTCCTTGCCGGTGACCTTCTGCTCCAGGATGCTCGGGACGAGGGCCTCGACGACGGCCCGGGTGCGCGGGATCCGCAGCCCGCGCAGGCGACGATGCAGGTCGCGCAGGCGCTGGTGTCCGAGGTGCACCTCGTCCCGCTCGAGCAGCTCGGTGAGCTCGGAGTCGTCGTCGGTGGCGCCGACCAGCTCGGGGAGCATCGCGAGCGCCCAGTCCGCGCCCGGTCCCCAGGCTTGCGCGTGCACGGTGCCCGCCGCGCGGTCGAGCTCGAGGAGGAGGGTGACCGGCCCGTCGGGCGTCCGCGTCGCCCGCCAGGCCCGGGTGCCATCGACAACCATGCTCGGGTCGCCGGTGCCGCGCCGGACCGGCCCGAGGGTCAGGCGCAGGTCGACGCGGTGGGGGAGGGGAAGGACGCGCTCGAACTCGGTCGTGATCACCGGGGCCGATGCTACGGGGACGCGGCGCGTGGGCCGGGAACGGTTGCGGAGCGCGCGTCGCGCGCTCCGCTCAGCGGCCGGGGCCGCCCTCGGTGGACTCCGGCTCCGCGACGAAGTGCGGGTTCTCGATGATGCCGAAGATCGACCCGCCGACCTCGAACACGGTCGCGACGCGGATCCCGCCGCCGACCTCCTGCACCGCGGACCGGGGCTTCGCGCCGGCCTCGAGCAGCCGGGCCAGCGCGGCGTCGGCGTCGGGCACGCCCCAGTAGGTTACGGGCCCTGCGCCGGGTTCGGCGTTCGGATCGAGCGCGAGCTCGTAGCCGCCGACCTCGAACCCCACGTAGAACGGCTCGTCGAAGTACGGCTCGAAGCCGAGGACCGCGGTGAACCACGCCTTCGACGACTCGAGGTCGGGGGCCGGGTAGATCACGGTACGCAATCCGAGGAACATCGCCGTCTCCTTCGCTCACGCGGCTGGGTAGGCCTGCAACCTAGGCCGGGCGCGACGGCGCGGCTTCCGGGAACCGGACCGACCCGGCGATCGGGACGCGCCGGCGGGCGCGTTCCCGACCGGGTCCGGCTACTCGCTGGGTGCGTTGTCCTTGGCCGCGGTGTAGGCCACCTGGGCGTCGTGCCGGGCGTCGATCTCGTCGGCCTCGTCGGCAAACATCGGTGGCGTGCCGCCGACCGCGAGCTCGGCCGCGTCCTCGAACGACTCCAGCGGGCCCTTCATCGCGCCCTTGGGCTCGAGCGAGTGGGGCAGGAACTTGTACGTGAGCACCGCGGCGAGGAGGGCGAGGACGACGCCGACGACGGCCGCGACGTGCATGCCGTCGACGAACGCCTGCTTGGCCCCGACGATGAGCGCGGTCGACTTCGGCGGGTGCAGCTGGGTGGCGACGCCCAACGCCCCGGCGAGCGACTTCGAAGCGGCCGTCTGCATGGAGCTCGACAGGCCGCCGATCACCTTGTCGAGCTGGTGCGCGTACTTCGAGGCCGCGATGCTCCCGAGCACCGCGATGCCCAGCGCGGCGCCGAGCTCGCGGCTCGCGTCGTTCATCGCGGAGCCGGCCCCGGCCCGGCGGGCCGGCACCGCCGCCATGATCGATGCCGTCATCGGCGACATGGTGAGCGCGATGCCGCAGCTGAGCGGGATGAGCGCGACCATCATCAGGGCGTAGCTCGTCGTGATGCCGAGGACCGTGAACATCACGAACCCGAAGGCGACGAACAGCATCCCGAGGCTGACCACCCGGTGGGCTCCGATGCGCCTGCTGAACTTCGGCGTCAACGGCGCCACGACGAGCATCACCAACGCGATCGGCAGCAGTCGGACCGCGGCGTTGAGCGCGCTGTAGCCGTGCACCAGCTGCAGGTACTGGGTGAGCAGGAACAGCACCCCGTACAGCGACAGGAACATGAGGATCATGCCGCCGGTGCCGGTGCTGAAGGCCGGGTTCTTGAAGTAGTGCATGTCGACCATCGGCTCGTCGACCCGCAGCTCCCAGACCATGAAGGCGCCGAGCACCACGATCGCGATCGCGAACGAGATGAGCGTCGTGCTGCTGAGCCAGCCCTTGTCGGGGGCCTCGATGAGCCCGTACACGAGGGCGACGACGCCGATGATCGAGAGCACGGCCCCGATCGGGTCGAGGGAAGCCTCCTCCGGGTCACGGGAGGTGGGCACCAGGAAGTGGCCGGCGACGAGCGCGAGCACGATGATCGGGACGTTGATCAGGAAGATCGACCCGTACCAGAAGTGACCGAGCAGGAAGCCGCTGACGAGGGGGCCGAAGCCGCCGGCGGCACCGGTGATGCTGGCCCAGATTGCAATTGCCTTCGGTCGTTCGTGGGGATCGAAGACGTTGATGATGATCGAGAGCGTCGACGGCATGATGAACGCCGCGGCCGCGCCCATGAGCGCGCGACTGGCGATCAGCTGCCACATGTCGTTGGACAGCGACGCAAGGACCGCGCCGACGAGGAAGAGCACCAGGCCGAGTTGCAGCGCGCCCTTGCGGCCGTAGCGGTCTCCCAGCGCTCCCGAGGAGAACAGCAGGCCGGCGAAGACGAGCGAGTACGCGGCCACCACCCACTGCAGCTGCGACTCGCTCGCGTGGAGCTCGCGCGAGAGCGTGGGCAGCGCCACGTTGAGGCTCGAGTTGCCGATGAAGACGATGAGGAGGCTCAAGCAGAGGACGGCGAGGGTCCACCACCGGTGCGGCGATGGCCCGGTGCGTGCGGGCGGGTGCGGGCGGGTGGTCGTTGCCATGGCGGGCGCTTTCGGTTGCGAGGGGGCGCCGGTCGACGCGCGGGGGGACGCGGGATCGAGGGCGTTGGAGGCGCAAGCGGAATCTTGCTTCCGGTACTATAATCGGAACGTCCATTCCGCTCGCGCAATATACGGAATACAGCTTCCGTTTGTCAAAGAGGTTTCCGATGGCTGAGGTCGCCGAAGGTCCGGTACTCGCCGAGCGTCCGATGCGTTCGGACGCCCGGAGGAACCGCGAGCTCGTGCTCGCGGCCGCGGAGGAGGTCTTCTCGGAGCTCGGCGTCGGCGCGCCGGTCGAGGAGGTCGGGCGGCGGGCCGGGGTGGGGGTGGGCACCGTGTGCCGCCACTTCCCGACCAAGCAGCTCCTCGTGGAGGCCGTGCTGAAGGCGATGTTCACGTCGCTGCTCGACGACGCGCAGGCCGCGCTCGAGCGCCCCGACCCGGGCCCCGCGTTCCGCGAGTTCTACTTCACGCTCTCCGATTTCCAGGCCCGCCACCGGGTGCTCGCCGAGCAGATGGCCACCGCGGTCGACATGCAGATCGCGGCGCCGGAGCTGAAGGCCGCGCTGCACGAGGCCATGACCCGGCTGGTCGAACGCGCGCAGGACGCGGGCGAGGTGCGGGCCGACATCGGCCCGGCCGACGTCGCGATGCTTTTCTCCGGTCTGGCCCACGCGACCGCGGTCACCGGCGACGTGCAGCCCGCGCTGCGCCGCCGCTGCGTCGCGATCATCCTCGACGGCCTCCGGCCCGCGCAGCCGAGCGAGCTCCCGGGCAAGCCCCTCGACTTCGCGCAGCTCGACCGGCTCAAGAAGCGCGCGAAGCGTTGAGCCGGCGGACAGGACCGCGGGCCGGCACCGAGATCGTCGACGACGAGCACCTCGACCCCACCCGCTGGGTCACGCTCGCGATCTCGATTCTCGCCGCGTTCATCGTGGTGCTCGACAACACGGTGCTCAACGTCGCGATCCCCACGATCCTGCGCGACTTCAACACCACGCTTCCGAGCATCGAGTGGGTCGTCACGGGCTACGCGCTCACGTTCGCGACGCTGCTCATCATCGGGGGCCGGCTCGGCGACGTCTACGGCCACCGCAAGATCTTCATCATCGGTCTGGTGCTCTTCGGGGTCGGCTCGCTGCTCGCCGCGCTGTCGCAGAACGTGGCCCAGCTCATCGTGGGCGAGGCGATCATCGAGGGCATCGGCGCGTCACTGATGCTGCCGGCCACGCTCGCGATCCTCTCCGGCACCTTCAAGGGCCGGGAGCGCGCCACCGCGTTCGCGGCCTGGGGCGCGACCGCCGGCGTCGCCGCCGCGTGCGGGCCGGTCGTCGGCGGGTTCCTCACGACCAACTACTCGTGGCGGTGGGCGTTCGGGATCAACGTCATCGTCGCCCCCCTCGCCATCGTCGGCGCGGTGATGTTCATGTCGGCCGGTATCCGCAGCGCGCGGAAGATGACCATCGACGTCACCGGCGCGATCCTCGTCGCGGTCGGGATGTTCACGCTCGTCTTCGCGCTCAGCGAGGGTGGCACCTACGGCTGGTGGGAGCAGATCAAGCCGTTCACCGTGTTCGGCACGCAGGTCTGGCCCTCGTCGTGGCCGTCGATCATCCCGTTCGTCCTGCTCGTCTCGCCGATCGCCCTCACCGCGTTCTACATCGTGGAGAAGTCGAAGGTGCGCCAGGGGAAGGACCCGCTCTTCGTCTTCGCCGACCTGCGGTTCAAGACCTACCGCTACGGGCTCCTCACCGGGGTCGTGGTCGCGATGGGCCAGCTCGGCCTGAGCTTCGCCCTGCCGCTGTTCCTCCAGGACGGCAAGCACCTGACCGCCGCGGTCAACGGCCTGTGGCTGCTGCCGTCGGGGGTGTTCGTGATCATCGGCGCGCAGGCCGGGGGCCGGCTGATCCACCGCTTCGGCACCGTCAACATCGTCCGCGTCGGTCTCGCGAGCTACGCGATCGGCATCGCCTTCATCGTCCAGGCGATCTCGCTCGATATCACCTGGTACGAGCTGCTGCCGGGCCTCGCCTTCTACGGCCTGGGCATCGGGCTCGCGCTCGCGCAGCTCACCAACGTGATCCTGTCGGAGATCCCGGCCGACTCGTCGGGCGTCGCGAGCGGCGCGAACACGGCGTGCCGCCAGGTCGGCAGTGCGCTGGGCGTCGCCGTCATCGGCGCGATCATCACCGCGCAGACGGCCACGCGCGGCAAGGACCTGATCCAGGCCGCCGACGTCCCGGGCGGCCTCAAGCAGCAGGCGCTCGCCGGCGTGAAGGCGCTCGGGGCCAACTGGCAGCCGTCGGCCTCGGTCCCCGCGCACGACGCCCAGCTCCTGCGCCACGCGCTCGAGCAGGCGGTCACGACGGGCACCCGCTACGCGCTGGTGTTCGCGATCGTGGTCGTCGGGGCGGGCGCGTTGCTGTCGTTCCTGATCCCCAACCGGGTGGAGTCTCCCACCGAGCCGGTGCTCCACGACCTGGAGGGCTTCGAGCCCCTGCCGATGGACGTCGACCCGGAGCTGATCCGGCCGACCCTGGGGATCGACGCCACGCGCTCGGTGCACTAGCCGGGCTCAGCGCGTGCAGCCCTCCAACGCGAGGAGGATCTCCTTGCGCTCGATGCCGCCTCCGTAGCCCGTCATCGAGCCGTCGGCCCCGATGACGCGGTGGCACGGCACGATGACCGAGATCGGGTTGCGGCCGTTGGCGAGCCCCACCGCGCGCGACGCCGACGGCTGGCCGATGCGCCGGGCGAGCTCGCCGTAGCTGACGGTGGCGCCGTAGGGGATGTCGCGCAGCGCGCGCCAGACGCGCAGCTGGAACGGGGTGCCGGTCGGTGCGAGCGGCACGTCGAACGCGGTGCGCGTGCCCGCGAAGTACTCGGCGAGCTGGTCCCGCACCGGCACGAAGGCTTCGGGCGCGTGGGTCCAGTGCTCGTCGACGGTGATCGGACGGCGCCCGAGCTGCATGTGCAGCCCGGTGAGCGCGGCGCCGTCGCCGAGCAGCAGCAGCTCGCCGATCGGGCTGTCGACCGTGGTGTAGAGCGTGGACCGGGTGAGTGTGGGCATCGGGGGCTCCTTCGTTCAGGCGGCGAGCGGGTCGGGCGTGGAGCGGGCCGCGCGCCGGGACCGGCGCGCGGGCGGCAACTGGGCCCACAGGTGCTGGAGCGCGTAGGCGCGGTACGGACGCCAAGCGTCGGAGAGCTCGGCCGCCGCCCGCGGCGAGCCGTCGTGCCCGAGGGCCTCGAGCGCATGGCGCACGCCGAGGTCGCGGGGGAGGAACGCGTCGGGATCGCGCAGCGCGCGCATCGCGATGTAGCCGACCGTCCAGGGGCCGATTCCCGACAGGTCCTCCAGGCGGCGGCGGGTCTCCCCGAGGTCGGCGCCGGCGTCGAGCCCGATCTCACCGGCGGCGAGCGCGGCCGTGAGACCGAGCAGCGCGCGCCGGCGCGCGGCGGGGAGCGCGAGCCGGGCGGGGTCCGCGGCGGCGATCGCCGCCGCGGTCGGGAAGACGTGGGTCAGACCACCCACGGGCGTGGCCAGGGGCTCGCCGCAGGTGGCGACGAGCCGCGCCGCGTGGGTCGTCGCCCCCGCGACCGAGATCTGTTGGCCGAGCACCGCGCGCACGGCCAGCTCGTCACCGTCGACGCATCCCGCGACCCGGAGGCCGGGGTTCTTCCGGACGAGCGGCCCCAGCACGGCGTCGGCCTCGAAGGCCTCGGTGACGGCGAACGGGTCGGAGTCGAGGTCGAGCAGGGTGCGGCACCGCTGGACGGCGGCGGCCAGGTCGCGCAGGTCTTCCAACCCGAGCCGCGCCTGCACGAAGCCGGCCTCGGGGCGGAGCTCGACCCGGGCCGCCGCCCGGGGCAGCCGGAGCGTGCGGCGGTACGCGCCCTCCACGACCTCCTCGACGCCGGGCACCGCGCGCGCCCCGAGGAAGCCGAGCAGGCCGGGCCCGTCGAACGGCGCGCGGTAAGGAAGGCGCAGGACCAGCGTGCCGCCGCCTTGGGTGCCCGCGCCCCGGCGCACGCGGCGGCGGAGGTCGCCGGGCGTGGTCGCGAAGATCTCGCGGATCGTGTCGTTGAACTGGCGCACACTGGAGAAGCCGGACGCGAAGGCGAGCTGCGTGATCGGCACGTCGGTCGTCTCGAGCAGCACGCGCGCGGTCTGCGCCCGTTGCGCGCGTGCCAGCGCGAGTGGGCCGACGCCGACGACCGAGACGAGCTCCCGGTGCACGTGGCGCTCGGTGTAGCCGACCCGGCGCGCGAGCCCTCCCACCCCCTCGCGGTCGACGACGCCGTCGGCGATGAGCCGCATCGCCCGCCCCACCAGGTCGGCCCGGCGGTCCCATTCCGGTGAGCCGGGCGTCGCGTCGGGACGGCAGCGCTTGCAGGCCCGGAACCCGGCGGCCTGGGCCGCGGCCGCGGTCGCGAAGAACCGGACGTTCGCCCGCTTCGGCGTGCGCGCCGGGCAGCTGGGCCGGCAGTAGATGCCGGTCGACGTGACGCCGCAGAAGACCCAGCCGTCGAAGCGCGGATCGCCGATCTCGACGGCGTGCCAATAGCGCTCGGGGTCGAGGTCCATGTGCCCACCGTGGCACACGGTGCCGGCACTGTCTGGCGGAAATCGGACGGGGCCATGGGAGCCGCCCGCGACGGCTCAGGCGATGGTCGCGGATCCTCCGGGTTCGTACGGGCAGTGCCGGCAGCCGTTGCCGCAGCACTCGCCGCGCGCCTCGAGCGTCGCCGCGGTGAACACGAACCAGCCGGTGCCGGGGTCGACGTATCCCGACTCGCCGGCGGCGACCGCGGCCGCGTGGGCCGCGGCCGCGGCGTCGCTGACGCCGGGGTAGCGCGTCGCGGGGGCTTCACTCGCGCGTGGGCGCTCGGGGTCGGGTCCCATGCCCGGAGGCTAGGACCCGGCCGGGGTCTCAGAGCCCGTTGACCGCGGGGACGAGCTGCGCGAGGTACGACGTGAGGTACGCGTAGGCGCCGGTGGCCAGCAGCACGCCGAGCACCACGAGCAGCGCGCCGCCGACGTGCTCGAGGGTGGGCCCGATCCGCCGCAGGCGGTCGGCCAGCTGCGGGGAGGACGCCAACCCGAGCGCGGCGAGGAGGAACGGGACCCCGATGCCGAGGGAGTACGCGCAGAGGAGCAGGGTTCCCCGGCCGACCCCTTCGGAACGGGCCGCGAGCGTGAGCGCGGCGGCGAGGAGCGGTCCGACGCACGGGCTCCACGCGGCGCCGAACGCGACCCCGACGACGTAGGGACGGGCGAAGCCGCCCACTTGCGGCAGGGTCGTGATCATCCGGCGCTCGCGGGTGAACGGGCCCCGCAGCCAGCCGAGCAGCGCGAGTCCCATGACGATGATCACGACGCCGCCAACGATCCGCACGTCGCGTTGGAACGGGCGCAGCGACGACCCGAGGAGCCCGGCCGCGGCGCCGAGCCCGGCGAAGACGGTCGTGAACCCGAGGATGAAGACGAGCGTGGCCGGCACCGTGCGGGCGGTGTCGTTGGTGGCGCCCATCTCGCCCACGATGATGCCGAGGTAGGCGGGCACCAGCGGCACGATGCACGGCGCGAGGAACGACGCGACGCCGGCCCCGAACAACGCGACGAACTGGGTGATGACCACGAGGAGCTATCCGAACGTGAACGCGTAGGCGCGCAGCCCCGGAACCGCCGCCGTGAGCCGCAACTGGTGCTGCGCGACTCCCGGTAGCCGGATGATCCGGTACAGGTCGGACGCCTGGACGGTCATGACCGTACGGCCGTCGGCGGTGACGTGCAGGCTCGCGCCCCGGTCGGCCGCGGGGACCGGCTTCCCGTCGAGCTCCACGTCGACCTCGATCGGGGCCCCGTCCTTCGTGGCCATCACCAGGTTGGCCTCGCGGGCCTGGACCCCGATCAGGATCGACGCGCCCGCGTCCTGGTTGGTGGAGAACTCGGAGTCGGTGGTCCAGGTGCCGACCAACGCCACGTCGGGCGGGGCGAGGATCCCTGGATCGCCGGCGCTGTGCGTGCCGGCCTGGATCGGTTGGGCGCCGTGGGCCGCGCCGAGGTACGTCTCCGGGTTGATCGATGCGCCGACGGTCGCGTCGGTGCCGGCGGCCTTGCCGGCCCGGGGCGACGACTGCTTCACCCCGAGCAGCGATCGGATGACGTCCTCGGCCTCGTCGTAGTTGCCCTCGCCGAAGTGCGTGTAGCGGATGTGTCCCTGGCGGTCGGTGATGTATTTCGCGGGCCAGTACTGGTTCTGGAACGCGTCCCAGATCGAGAGGTTGCTGTCGATCGCGACGGGCCAGGTGACGCCGAGCTTCGTCACCGCCTCCTGCACGTTGGTGCGGCGCTTCTCGAACTGGAACTCGGGGGAGTGGATGCCGACCACCTCGAGCCCGTCGGCCTTGTACCGGTCGTACCAGGCGCGCACGTGCGGGAGCGTGCGCACGCAGTTGACGCAGGAGTACGTCCAGAAGTCGTAGAGCACGACCTTGCCCAAGGTGTCGGCCGAGGTCACGGGCGGGCTGTTGATCCAACCCTTCGCGCCGATCAGCGCGGGGGCCTCGGGGCCGACCGGCAGGTTCGTCGGGTCGACCTTGGTGGCGATGGTCGACGGGCTGGCGATGGCGGCGACGAGCACCGCGCCGACCGCCAGCAGCGCGATCAGGACCGCGGCGATGACGTAGCCGGGCCGCACGCGCGCGTTCGATCTCTTGGGGGATTGCGACACGCCGGATTGTCGCACCTGCCGAGCCCCCGGCATCGGCGGGTGGCCGGGTGGGTCGGGTCAGGCCGGGGCCGTCGGTGCCGCCGGCGTGGCCGCATCCCGGGAGCACGAACCGCGGCAGGGCGAAGGCGACGGTGTCGAGCGCCCGCAGCCCGCGCTGCACCGACGTCGCGACCGATCCCTGGAAGATCGTGTACGTGGGCTTGATCCGGTTGAGCTTCACGGCGGAGACGATCGGGATGCCGCTCTTCGCGAGCCGGGCTTCGACCTGCTGCACGAGCGGTGCGAGGTCGATCTGGACCTTGTCGCCCTGGACGCGGAAGCGGATGTCGCTCCCGCTGTCGGTGATCCACCGGGCGCCGGGTGGGCGTCCGAGGGCCCCGGGGTCAAAGCCGGGCCGACGGCGGCACGGTGCGATTCCGCCGATTCCGGCAGATGGCTTCAGGTGGCGGGTGGGAGGGGGTATCCTCTCCGCAACCGGACATCCGCTGATGTCCGCGTGCGCGGCCCGTACCCGGGGCCGCCGAGGCACCGCAGACGCAGCCGCCGGTCTCCAACGTGGAGTCCCGCAGCCAAGCAGTCGGCCCCCAGCCACGGGGTTGGGTCAACGCCGACACCCTGACCGACGGTCCTGATCGGACCGGCACCCGAGCCCGATGCTCGAGGGGTGCGAAGTGCGGCCCCGGCCGTACAGGTCCGCCGGTGGCAGCCCGCCGCCCGACGTATCCCGCGACGTGAGGAACGACGACGGAAGCGACAACCGTCACCGACATCGAACCGGACCGGGCTCCAACGGTCCCGTTGACGGTCCGGATCGTGGAGGGCCAGCTCTACGTGTGCGCGGTCGACGCCGAGTCGCTCCCCGGCGACGAGGCGCCGCTGCACCGCGAGTCGCTGCGTCGCGTCCCGGTCCTCCTCGACGACGGCCGCACCGGCCACTGGGCCGGCGCGCCGGTCGCGGGATCGCTGCGCCTGGTCGACTGGCTCTGCACCAAGCACCCGGCGGTCGAACCGGTCGTCGCCGCGATCGCCGCGCTCATCGTCGAGGCCGCCGAGCTGACCACGCGCGGCGAGCTCGTCCCGAGCGCGGCCGGCGACCAGGAGCCCGCGTGGCGTCCCGCCCCCGGCGTCGAGACCGTCTGCCGCCTCGACGATCTGTGGAGCTCGGCCGCCGACGCGGTCGACGACGGCGATCCCGAGGTGGTGCTCGGCGACTGGTTCGCGACGACGGTGGCCGAGCTGGCCGCGGCCCGGGTGGGCACCCCCCCGATCCCGTCGTTGCGGTCGCGTACCCCGTTGCGCCTGTGGTCGGACCAGGTCGTCGCCCGCGCCGCCGCGGGGGCCCGGATCCGCTTCCACCTCAACGCGCCCGACGACTCGAGCGGCTACTTCATGCTCAGCACGCGGTGCGAGTCGATCGACGACACGACGGTCGTCGTCTCGCCGTTCGCGCCCGACGCGCCCGCGCTCCTCGGTTGCGCGAACAAGCACCTGCTGGAGCTGCTGGCCAGCGAATGGGTGACGGCCCGGCGCGCGTGGCCGACGTTGCCCGAGCGGCCGGCCGAAGAGCTGATGATCAGCCCCGACGAGGTGGGCGACCTCCTCGAGGAGGGCGCGGGCGCGCTCGCGCTCGTGGGCATCGCGGTGCACCTGCCCTCGTCGCTGCTGGCTCGCACCACGATGGTGCGGCGCATGGTGGTGGCGGGTCACTCCGCCGGGCTCGACGCCCGCTCGCTCGCGCTCACCGGTGAGGTCCTCATCGACGGTGACCCGCTGACCGCGGCCGAGCTCGACGCCCTCGCCAACGCCCGCACCGAGCTGGTCGCCGTGCGCGGGAAGTGGCTGCGGATCAGCGACGCCGACCGCGACGCGACCGAGGAGTTCCGCCGCCGGGTCGCGGAGGGCACGGTGTCGGCGGCCGACGTCCTCGACGTCGCCGCCATCGCCGACGAGATCGACACGCAGGCCATGTCGGGCTGGCTCAGCCGCGCGGTCGCGGGGCAGTTCGTCCCCACGCCCGCCGAGCGGGTGCCGGTGCCGGCGTCGGTGGTGTTGCCGCTGCGCCACTACCAGCAGGATGGCCTGTCGTGGCTGGTGTGGCTCGAGACCAACGGCCTCGGCGGCGTGCTCGCCGACGACATGGGCCTGGGCAAGAGCGCCACCGTGCTCGCGCTGCTCGCGCACGCGGCCGAGCAGGAGGAGAAGGCGCCATCGCCCACGCTGATCGTCGCTCCCACCTCGGTCGTGAGCAACTGGCTCCGTGAGGTACAGAAGTTCGTGCCGAGTCTGCGGGTCGTGCTGCACCACGGCTCCGCGCGCCGCGATCCGGCCGAGTACGTCGGCGACGTCGACATCGTCGTCACGAGCTACGGCGTGCTGCGGCGCGACGAGCAGCTCACCGCGATGGAGTGGCACCGCGTCGTGCTCGACGAGGCGCAGGCGATCAAGAACCCGGCCACCGCCATCTCGCGTGCGGTCCGCCGCCTCACCGCCACGCACCGGCTCGCGGTCACCGGCACGCCGGTCGAGAACCACCTCGGTGAGCTGTGGAGCCTCATGGCGTTCGCCATCCCGGGCCTGCTGGGCACGCAGTCGGCGTTCAAGTCGCGTTACACCGACTCGCAGAACGAGGCGGCCCTCGCCGGTCTCCGCACCCGCGTCGCCCCGTTCGTGCTCCGCCGCCACAAGACGGACCCCGGCATCGCCGACGAGCTGCCCGAGCGCATCATCGTGCGCGACGACTGCTCGCTCACCCCCGAGCAGGCCGGTCTCTACCAGGCCGTCGTCAAGGACATGACCAACCAGGCCGCCGACGCGGTGGGCATCGCGCGGCGCGGCAAGGTCCTCGCGGGGATCACGCGGCTCAAGCAGATCTGCAATCACCCGACCACGGTGATCGCCGACGACCCCAAGGGCCTCACCGGCCGGTCCGGCAAGCTCGACCGCCTGGTCACGCTCACCGAGGAGATCGTCGCCGAGGGCGAGGCGGTCGTCATCTTCAGCCAGTACGCCACGTTCCTGCGGCGCGTGGCCGAGCACCTGCGGGTGGAGCTCGACGTGGGCGTCGAGGTGCTCGACGGGAAGATGAGCCGCAAGGCGCGTGACGCGGCCGTCGAGCGGTTCAGCCGGGAAGAAGGGCCGCCCGTGCTCTGCGTGTCGCTGCGCGCCGGTGGCACCGGGCTCAACCTGATCCGCGCCAACCACGTCATCCACTTCGACCGGTGGTGGAACCCCGCGGTCGAGGACCAGGCGTCCGACCGCGTGTGGCGCATCGGCCAGACGCGCGGCGTGGTGGTCCACACGATGGTCTGCCCGGGGACGTTCGAGGAACGCATCGCCGACCTGCTCGACGCGAAGCGCGAGCTCGCCGGCGCGATCGTCACCTCGTCGCCGGAGCAGCTCATCACCGAGCTCGACGACGCCGCGCTCGCCGCGCTGCTGCAGCTCGACGTCGAGCGGGCGGAAGGCATCTCGTGACGGCCGACGACGCGTCCGTCCCGGCGGCCACGGCGGCCGGTCCGGGGCCGGGACCGGGCGGTCCCGGCGCGGGTGGTGGCGCGGAAGACGGCGCGGCCCGGCGGCCCCGTCGCCGACGCCGCGCGAAGCGACCCCCGGCCGAGGGTGCCAACGGCGGGAGCCCGGGTGGGCCCGGTGGCGGCGATGCGGGCGGCGAAGGGTCGGCGAACCCGGCCGGCAGTGGACGCGCGCCGTCGGGTGGCGGCGGCAGCAGTGGTGGCGGGGGTGGCGCAGCCGACGCGTCCGGCGCCGTGCACGACGGTGGCCCGGGTGGCGACGCGCCCGGCGGCGAAGGCGCGCCCCGCTCCAAGCGGTCGCGTTCCCGGAGCCGCCGGAGCGCCCGAGCCCGTCAGCTCGCGGCCGAAGGCGGCGCGACCGGGGCCGACGCCGCGGGAGTCGGTGCGGCCGTCGTCACGTTCGGGCCGCCGGCTCCGGGCGGTGAAGGCGCGGAAGGCGACGGCAAGCCCCGGCGCTCGCGGTCGCGCAAGCGTCGGCGCCGGGGGGGCGAACCGGCCGACGGCGAGACCGTCGACCCGGCCGCCCCGCACCCGGCCGACGGCGAGACCGCGGCCGGTGGCGACGGTCAACCCCGGAAGCGATCCGGGTCCAAGGCGCGCCGGGCCAAGGGCGGCGCGGCCGCGGAGCCCTCGGCGACCGGCCTCGTCCCGGCGTCGGAGCACGGTGACGACGGCACGCTCGCGGGTTCGCTGCGGGCCGCGATCCTGCGGCACACCACCGCGCTCGTGCTCTCTCGCGCGCGCGGCTACGTGCGTCAGCACCGGGTCAACGAGCTGCGCATCACCACCGGCCGCATCCGCGCCCGGGTGCGCGGCGCCGGTCGGCAGCACTACCGGGTCGACATCCGGGTTCCCGGGCACGCGGGCGTCGAGCACGTCGGCAAGGTGCGCTGGTCGTGCAACTGCATCTACGCGGTGGAGCACCGGCACAGCACGTGCAAGCACGTCGTCGCGGTCACGCTGATCGCGGCCGACCGGCTCGAGGGTTCGCCCACCGCGGTGCGACGTTGGCTCGGCCACGACGTCGACGACGAAGCCGTCTCACCGGCCCGGTTCGACGGCCTGGCCGAGCGGCTGCTCGCCACCTTCTCGACCTCGCCGGCCACGGTCGACGACGCGCTCGCGCGTGCGAGCGCACTCGCCCCGGCGCCCTTCGGGTTCGCGCTGCCCGCGGCCCCGACCCCGGTCGCGGCCGACTCCGACTGATCCGCGCCGGCCCGGCCCGGTCGGGCTCTCATCGGCAGGTCACAAATGCATCGGTACGGTCGCACCATGAGACTGCCGGCGCTCGACTCGATCCCGAGGCGATGCGTCGCGCCCGGTGACCGCCAGGCCCACACACGGGGTCCGGCATGACCGTCGCGACGGTCTCCCGGCCCGAACCGGCGCCGGAAGGCGCCCGGCCCACGGGTCCCTCCACCAGTTCGAAGCCCGGCGCCACCGATGTCGCCCTGCTGGGACTCGTGGGTCTGGGCGCCTTCCTGCGGCTGTGGCACCTCGGCAGCTCGCGTCTCAGCTACGACGAGTCGTTCACGGCCATGGCCGGCCGCATGCCGTTCACCCGCCTCATCCCGTTCCTCACCAACAACGACTCGCACCCGCCGCTCGACTACCTGATCCGCGCCCCGTTGGCCCATTTGGGCGCGAGCGACTTCCTCTTCCGCTTCCCGTCGGCGGTCTTCTCCATCACCGCGCTCGCCCTCTTCGCCTGGTGGATGCGACCGCGCGGCCGCGTCGGGCTGATCGCGACGGCCCTGTTCGCGATCAGCACGTTCGAGATCGTGCACGGCCGCACCGCCCGCATGTACGCCGAGGTGGAGTTGCTCGGGGTGGGCATGGCGATGCTCGCCGACGCGTGGATGCGGCGGCCCCGACGCTGGCACGCCCCGTTGCTCGGGCTCCTCGTGCTGCTCGGTCTCCTCACGCACGTCTCCTTCGTGCTGTTCGGCGCGGGTCTCTTCCTGCTGCCGGGGCTCCGGAAGGACCGGCCGGCGTGGCGGTGGCGCGGGGCGATCGTCGCGGGCGGGCTCGGCTGGGCCGCGCTGTGGGGCCCGCACTTCCTGGTCCAGACGCGCGGTGGCCATTCCGACTGGATCCCGCGCACGACGGTCTCGACGTTCGTCAGCGCGGTCGGCCAGCTCGTCACGGTCAACGCCGGGCTGCACCTGCTCGCGGTCCTCGCGGTGATCGGTGGGGGAGTCCTGCTGCACCGCCGGGATCGTCGGTTCAGCCGGCTGTGGATGTGCTGCTTCGCCGTGCCGGTGGGTCTGGCCGCGTTCTTCGGACTGTTCGCCCCGGTCCTGATCGACCGGACGCTCACCGCCACCGCGTGGGCCCCGATGTTCGCGGTCGCCCTGGTGCTCGATCTCGCGATCCGGCGGTTCCGGCTGCTCGGCCCGGTCGCGCTCGCGCTGGTGCTGGTCGTCGGCATGCAGGGCGCGCTGCGTGCGGTGTACCAGCCCACCGGCCCCAACACCGCGCTGAACCGGCTCGCGGCGGTCGTCCGCCCCGGTGACGTGGTCGCGGTCACGCCGGCGTACAAGGGCGTCGAGCTGGACTGGACGCTCGGGGTCCGCAGTGCCGATGGCGTGGCGCGGGCCGTCGACCTCGACGGGCTCGGGCCCAACCGCGCGATCGCCCTCACCGGGAAGCCGGCGACGGGCCGCATCTGGCTGCTCGACTTCCACGCCAACCGGAAGCCGCTGGTGCTCCCGGCCGACCAGTGCGCGAAGCCGTGGATGCACGGCTCGACCCGGGTCGAGTGCCTCTGGGCCGCGCGCGACGTGAACGCGCAGACCGTCCGGGTGCCGCAGTCGGGCTCGACGCTCGCCGCAGACGTCGCCCGGCCGCGAACGGCGGCCCCGGCCGTCGCGACCCACTAGCGCCCGAGCTCCGCGGCGCTGCAGCGGACCCGGCCCTGGCAGGTCGGCGCGCGAGGATGCAGCGGTGAACGGACGGGCCGCGACATCTCCGACGACGTCCCGGTCCTCCTGGCGGGAGCTGGTGCCTC
>JADGOM010000202.1 GCA_017882925.1 Acidimicrobiia bacterium
CCGAGACGGTTGGCCTCGGTGACCGCGATGTGCTCCTTCTTGGTGTCGATCACGAAGATCGCCTTCGGGAGCAGCTCCAGCGTGCGGATGCCGCCCAGGTTGCGCTCGAGCTTCGCGAGTTCGCGCTTCAGCTTGAGCGCTTCCTTCTTGATCATCTGGTCGGTCTCGCCAGTCTGCACCATGCGCTCGAGCTCGCGGAGCTTGGACACGCGACTGTGCATCGTGGAGAAGTTGGTGAGCATCCCGCCGAGCCAGCGGAAGTTGACGTACGGCATGCCGCAGCGGTCGGCCTGCTGGGCGATCGGCTCCTGCGACTGCTTCTTCGTGCCGACGAACAGCACGAGCCCGCCCTCTTCGACCGTGGTGCGGACGAAGCGGTAGGCGGTGTCGATCCGCTCCAGCGTCTGCTGGAGGTCGATGATGTAGATCCCGTTTCGCTCGCCGAAGATGAACCGCTTCATCTTCGGGTTCCAGCGGCGCGTCTGGTGGCCGAAGTGAACGCCGGCCTCCAGCAGCTGCTTCATCGTGACGACAGCCACAGTGGTTCTCCCTCGGGTTGGTTTCCTCCGCCCGGACTGCGCCGGATCCGCGACATGGCGCGGGGGCGACCGTTGGGGTGCCGGGCGTGCGAGATCCCGAGATCGCGACGGCGGGCCGTCCTCGGGTCGGCGACGAGTGTAGCGGGCCGGTTCGGGCCCACCCCGGTGGGGGTCGAACCGGCACGATCCGGGCCGGTGCGGGGATGCCGCGGGCGCCGCTCACGGCCCGGCCCGGCCCAGGCCCCGCTCGATCCCGGTGATGACCCGGGGCTCGAGGGTTCCCCGCAGCGCGAGTCGCCAGTCCTCGCAGGGCGGGTCCTCACCGAGGAGGGCGCCCCGGGCCGCGGCGAGGGCGTCGTCGTCGCGGACGATCGCGGTGTGCTCGGTGGCGATCCCGCCACCCGGGTCGACGAGCACGGACGTGACCCCGGGGAACCGGGTGGACGGCTCGGGCGCGACCGGGTCGTCGACCCCGGCGATGGAGGTGAAGCGGACGCCGGCGGGGAGCCCGCGCGCCTGCAGGCTGCGGAGGAACCCGGAGCCCGGAGCCAGTTGGCCGGTCGACGTGCCGTCGGCCGGAGGGACGTCGAAGCGGTCGCGCAGCACGTCGAGCGCGGCCCGGCCCGCGGCTCCGGACGCGAGCTCGAGCACCGCGGCCGCGGCCGGCGCACCCCCGAGCGGCGACGCGAAGGTGACCACCGCGCCGAGCGGTGGGTACGCCGGATCCCGGGCGTCGTAGACGGATGCGAGGAACGCGAGCACGACGAGCCCACCCTGGGAGTGCGCGAGCAGGTCGACCCGGCGACCGGGGTGCGCGGCGGCCAGCGCGCGGAGCTGCACGCCGAGGTCGGCGGCTTCGGCTGCGAGGTCGCGGAACGTGTCGGCCTCGGTGTAGGTGACGGAACCCGGCCGGTACGAGAAGTAGGTGACGTCGCCGGGCCGGTAGCCGAGGCGGGCGACGGGAAGATCGAGCGGGGGCGCCGCATCGGGCCGTTCGCTCGTGATCCCCGCCGCGACCAGCACGAGGTTGCCGTCGCCGCCCGTGCCGTCGGCGGGACGCGGGTGGAGCGTGCAGTGCAACCGCGACGCGGCCCAACGCCCGAGGTCGTCGACCATCGCGCGCAGCTGCCGCGCCAGCGCAGCCGACGCGAGCGGGGCGGCGGCGAGGCGGCGCGCGGTGTCGACCACGAAGGCCTCGAGCGGGGTGCCCACGGACGCGGGGAGGGTCGCGGCCGCACGCGCGACGGTGCCGAGCGCGTCGAGCACGGCCTCCACCCCGGGAACGACGTCGGCGAAGCCGATGCCGGGGCCGGGCGAGCCGGCCTCGGTGTCGGCCGCGCGGCCGAGACCGAGCGCGAGACCCGCGGCCTCGCCCGCGGACCCCGATGGGATCGCCGGCGCGAGGTCGGGGCCGTCGTCGGGCGCGAGGTGGACGAGCCGGGTGAGGTCGGGCGCCCGGAACAGCAGCATCGGGTCGACGTAGGTTTCACCGACCCGCAGGCCGAGGTGCAGGGCCGGCGCCGGGTCGTCGGGGTCGGCGCCGCTCAGCCCGACGACCGCGCCCGCGGCGACGACATCGCCCTCCCCCACCGACACCGCCGACAGGTACGAGTACGACGTGCGCAGGCCGCCGGCGTGGAGCACCACCACGTGCCGGGCGCCCGCGACGTTGCCGGCGAAGACCACCCGGCCCGCACCGGCGGCTCGCACCGGCGTGCCGGGCGCGGCCGCGAGGTCGGCACCGCGGTGGCCCGCGCCGTAGACGGAGACGGGCGCGACGAACGCGCGCACGACGGGGCCGTCGACCGGGCGCACCCAGTGGGTGGGGGCGGCCGCGGCCTCCGCCCGTCGGGCTCGGAACGCGCCGGCGCCCACGAGCGACGCGGCCAGAAGGATCGCGACGACACGGACGACACGACCAACAGTGGGACGAAGGACCACGACAACCCCGCAGCGAGACCGGTATGCCTGCGGGGAAGCGTCGGGGAGGCGGGTTCGCCGGCTCGGAGCGCCGGCGGGGAGTGGCTAGCGCGAGGGTTCGGAGAGCCGGCCGCGCAGCTGGAAGATCGCCTTGGTGTGGATCTGGCAGACCCGGCTCTCGGTGACGCCGAGCACGTCGCCGATCTCGGAGAGCGTGAGGCCCTCGTAGTAGTAGAGCGTGAGCACGAGGCGCTCGCGATCGGGCATGCGGTTGATCGCGTCGGCGAGCATGTGCTTCATCTCGTCGACCTCGAACTGCTCCACGGGGTCGTGGCGGCGGTCGGCGATGGTGTCGCCGAGCGTGGAGCCCGCGCTGCGTTCGGTGCCCGCATCCAGGAGCTCGTCGAGCGCGACGAGCCCGACGAAGCTGATCTGGCTCATCATGTGCGCGAGGTCTTCCTCCGACATGTCGAGCTCGGCCGCGAGCTCCTTGTCGTCGGGCGTGCGCTTCAGCTCGTTCTCGAGCTTGGAGTAGGCCCGCTCGATCGACCGCGCCTTCGCCCGGACCGAGCGCGGCACCCAGTCGATGGACCGGAGCTCGTCGATGATCGCGCCCTTGATGCGCGAGATCGCGTACGTCTCGAACTTGAAGCCGCGTTCCGGGTCGAACTTGTCGATCGCGTCGATGAGCCCGAAGATGCCGTAGCTGACGAGGTCGGACTGCTCGATGTTCTGCGGGAGCCCGCTGGCCACGCGTCCGGCGACGAACTTCACGAGCGGCGAGTAGTGGAGGATGAGGCGCTCGCGCGCCTCCTTCGTGCCGCTCTCCTTGTAGTCGGCCCACAGCTCCGCGACGACGGTGGCGGTCGTCTCGGCCGTCTGCTCGTCAGGCACGGGGGTGGCTCGCTTCGTAGACGGCTCGGAGCCGCTCGCGCGTGACGTGCGTGTACCGCTGCGTGGTGGCGAGGTCGGCATGACCGAGGAGCTCCTGAACGACACGAAGATCGGC
>JADGOM010000026.1 GCA_017882925.1 Acidimicrobiia bacterium
AACGCGGGGTCGACGAGCCAGTAGCGGGTGGGCATCGGCGTGCCGTCGCGCAGGAGTGGGACGTTGCGGATCACCATCGGTGCCCCACCGGCGCCGCGGACGACGACCTCGAAGTCGGCGCGCGGGGCGCGCCCGAGGAGCTGGGTGAGCTCGGCGACGTCGGCTGGACTGGGCACGGCGGTGGACACCGGCTCAGTGTACGGGGGCCGGAAACGACCGGGTCAGCCCCGCGACGCGCTCGGCGGAGGCGGGGCCGTGGTCGTGGGCGCGGTGGTCGCGGGATCGCTGGGGATCACGACGTAGGCCTGCTCGCCCGGCTTGACGAGGTGGTACTGCTCGCGGGCGAGCCGCTCGATCTCGGCGTCGGTCCCGAGCTTCTTCGCCTCCCGGTCGAGCTGCTTTCGTTGGCTCCGCAGCAGCTCCAGACGGCTTTCCGCCTGGGCGAGATCGTGGCGCTGCGCGAGGTAGGAGCGCGTGGGGAAGATGAAGATGAACAGGAGCGCGACCACGAGCAACGACGCGAGGACGATGTAGACGACCGCTCCCCTGCGCCGGTTCGGGATGTCGACGACGAGCGCCTCCATCGGCTCGTCGTCAACCACCGGCACCGCCACCGTCGCGCGCCAGCGCGGCGCCGCCGAGGTACGCCGCCGACTCGCCGAGCTGCTCCTCGATGCGGAGCAGCTGGTTGTACTTCGCGACGCGGTCGCTGCGCGCGGGCGCGCCGGTCTTGATCTGCCCGCAGTTGGTGGCAACCGCAAGATCGGCGATCACGACGTCTTCCGTCTCACCGCTGCGGTGCGACATCATCGACGTGTAGGCGCTGCGGGTCGCGAGCGCGACGGTGTCGAGCGTCTCGGTCAGCGTCCCGATCTGGTTCACCTTGATGAGGATCGAGTTGGCGATGCCGTCCTCGATGCCGCGCTCCAACCGCTCGGAGTTGGTCACGAAGAGGTCGTCGCCGACGATCTGCACGTGGTCGCCGACGCGACGCGTGAGCGCGGCCCAACCGTCCCAGTCGTCCTCCGACATGCCGTCCTCGATGGAGACGATCGGGTACGCGTCGCACAGTGTGCCGAGGTACTCCGCGAACGCCGCGGACTCGTGGGTGACCCCGGCGCCCGACATCACGTACTTGCCGTCGCGGTAGAACTCGCTGGCCGCGACGTCGATCGCCAGCGCGATCTCCTCGCCCGGCCGGTAGCCGGCGGCCTCGATGGCCCCGAGGAGCAGGTCGAGCGCGGCCTCGGTGCCCTCGAGATCCGGCGCGAAGCCGCCCTCGTCGCCGAGGCCGGTGGCCAGGCCGCGGTCGTGCAGCACCTTCTTGAGCGCGTGGTACGTCTCCGCGCCCCACTGCAACGCCTCCGCGAAGCTCGCCGCGCCGACCGGGGCGATCATGAACTCCTGGAAATCGACGTTGCTGGTCGCGTGCGCGCCGCCGTTGAGCACGTTCATGAACGGCACCGGGAGGATGTGGGCGTTGGTGCCGCCGACGTAGCGGTAGAGCGGGAGCTCGAGTTCGTCGGCCGCGGCGCGCGCGGCTGCGAGCGATACGCCGAGGATCGCGTTGGCCCCGAGCCGCGACTTCGCGTCGGTGCCGTCGAGCGCGAGCAACTCGCCGTCGAGGTCGCGCTGGTCGAGCGCCTCGAGACCCATCACCGCTTCGCGGATCTCTTCGTTCACGTGCTCGACCGCGTCGCGCACACCCTTGCCGCCGTAGCGGTCACCGCCGTCGCGCAGCTCGACGGCTTCGTGCGCGCCGGTGCTCGCGCCGCTCGGCACCGCGGCGCGGCCGCGCGCACCCGAAATCAGCTCGACCTCGACCTCGACCGTAGGGTTACCGCGGGAGTCGAGGATCTCCCGTGCGTGGACGTCCGCGATGCTGCTCACGTTGGGCCTTCACTGTGGCTGCTGTGACTGGTGTGAAGACGCTAGTCCAACGCCAGATTGCGGTGTGGGACACGCTCCGTGATGTCGAGCGCGTCATCGCCGCCGCGTCATCCAGCACCTGTCTCCCGCGCCGGCGTGGCAACCGGGTCGCGCGGCGCGTATGACCACGGTCCGTGACCACACGCGCGACGTCGCCTGAGCGACGCGCGATCGGGGCGGATCAGGCGGGATCGACGTCGCGCGCGGCGGCTCCGGCCCACAGCTCCGCGGCCCGCGCGAGGTCGAGGGTTGTGACATCAACTCCCAGTTCGTCCGCTATCGACTCGAACGCACGGAATCGCTGGATCAGCCGTTGCACCCAGGAGCGCAACGCACCCTCGGCGTCGATCCCGCGGCGGCGCGCGAGCAGCACGAGGCCCCCGAGCAGCGCCCCGATCACGCGTGTATCTGCGTCTTCGTCGGATTCCAGGCTTTCAGCGAGGAGACGGGCGAACGCGGCTTCCTGCGCCGCCGCGGCTCCGGGGGCGACCAGATCCGCGATCCCGGCGGTCTTCGCCTTGCTCAGCAGCTTGTCGGCGTAGAGCAGGGCGGGAAGTCCGGGGGTGATGCCGGCGACGATCGAGCCGCTCCCTTTCTCGGCCCGCTTGATCTGCTCCCAGGTCTGGAGCACGTCGGCGCTCGACCGGCCGTCGACCGGCCCCGGGGCGACGCCGAAGACGTCGGGGTGGCGCCGGACGAGCTTGTCGTGGATGCCCTTCGAGACGTCGGCGATGGTGAACGCACCGCGCTCTCCGGCCAGGATCGAGTGGAAGACCACCTGGTAGAGCAGGTCCCCGAGCTCGTCGGCCAGGAGGGCGTCGAGATCCGGGTCGACCTCGGCCGGCGGCGAGTCGGGCGGCAGGCGCTCCAACGCCTCGAGGGTCTCGTAGGCCTCCTCGACCAGGTACTTCGCCAGGGTCGCGTGGGTCTGCTCCGCGTCCCACGGGCAGCCGCCCGGGCCCCGCAGGCGTTCGGCCAGCTCGACCAGCCGCACGAACTCCGCGCCGACCCTCGCCCCACCGACGTCGACGAACACCGCGGTGAGGTGGTCGGGCTCGATGCGGCGGTCGAGGTCGACGAGCTCGAGGTGCGTGACCAGCTCGTCGGCGAGGCCGAGCCGCTGGAGGGCCACGACCGGATGCGTCGCCTCCACCACCTCGAGCAGCGCCAGCTTCACGTCGGACAGCACGAACCGCGAGTCGCACTGGGCGACGAGCATCGCCCCGCCCAGCCCGGCCGTACCGGCCGCGAACGCCCGGGCGTCGACGACGCGCGCCCCCGCCATCGGATCGACGCCGAGGCGGGCCCAGGCGAGATCGGCGAACGACAGGCCGGGCACGACCCGGACGTCGACCTCGCCGCGCGAACCCGCGGCCTGCAGCAGCGCGACGCTCTGCTCGGCCACGGCCGGGTTGCCCGGCACCGCGTAGACGACGTGCCCGTCCTCGCGGGCCGCGCCGACGAGGATCCCGGCCATCGTCGCGTAGGCCTCGGCGAGTGACGCCGCCCCGTCGTACACGGCGTCGAAGCTCTCGAGCTCGATGCCCTCCGCGGCCAGCTCCACGACCGCGGGATGGCGCGCGGTGCGCACGAAGCGGCGGGCCGCGGTCGTCAACGCGGCGCGGGCCGCGGGCAGGAGGAGATCGGTGCCGGCTGGTCCGAGACCGACGACGGAGACGACGCCCGAGCCGGGGACCGGCTCGGTCATCCGGCCGCGGGTGCGGTGGTGCTGGTGACCGTGCCCCCTGCCGGTGCGGTGGTCCCGGTGACCACCCCACCCGGCTCCTGGCGCGTGGCCGGTGCCTTCGGCGGCGAGACCACGAACCCGCCGGCCGCGGTGTAGACGACCGACCCGTACTGCGAGTTGACGTGGACGTCGCCCTTGTAGGGCCGCTGGATGGCGATGAGCGCCTGGGCCTGGGCCGCGGTCTTGATCTCCTGGGCCAGAACGTCAGGGCCGAAGGGCTTCGTGGTCGCGACGTACGTCGTGCCGGAGACGGTGACCGGCTTCGACGGCTCACCCGCCTTGAGGCCGGCGACCGCGGCCGTGAGATCGGCCGGGATGCTCGAATCGTTGGCACAGCCGGCCACGCCACCTTCGGCCGCGGTCGTGCGCTCGAGCGACTCGCGCTGCGCGACGTCGGAGAAGTCGGCGCCGCCCTTGATCTCCGCGACCACCGCGTTGCCCGTGCTCTCGTCGGGCACCTGGATGATCAGCAGGACGTCGGGACACTGCGCGGCCGACGGCGCGAACTTCTTCGTGTAGATCGCGGCGCGCTGCGCGGCGGTGGTGCGGGTGACCGCGACCTGGCGCGACTTGCGCGCGATCTCCAGCGTGCGGAACCAGGCCGGGAAGGCCCGGAACGTGGCCGCGCTCCCGAAGGCACCGGTCGCGAGCGCGCGGCCCTCGGCCCGGTCGGAGGCGCTCAGCGTGCGGCCATCGGCGACGAACTTGCGGTCGACGATCTTCTGGACGACGAGCTGGTTGAGCCAACTGGCGCCGATCGAGCTGCTCACGACGCTCTTGCCGCCGGAGAGCGTGCTCCCCTGCGCCTTGACCGCCGCCGCGAGGAGCTTGTTGTCCCGCAGGACGTTGAGCTCGCGGTTGAAGCTGCTGATCGTGATCGAAGCGTCCTTGACCGTGGCCGCCTCGCCGCGCGGCGACGTCGACGAGCAACCGGCGCCGACCAGGGCGGCGACGAGGACGAACGCGCTGATTCCGAGAGAGGTTCGCTGCACGGGGGGCAATCTACCGGGACGCGCGCTCAGCCGGACGAGCCGGGGGCCGGGGCGGTGGTGGCCGGAGCCGCGGTCGTGGTGGTCGTGGGCTTCGTGCCCGGGGCCTGCACCTCGATGCCGTTGGCCGTGGTCACGACCTTGCCCCAGCGCTTGTCGATCTTGATCTTCGCCGCCGCGAGCTCTTTCGTGAAGGCCGCCGAGAACTTGGAGGCGTCCTCCTCCTGGATGGCCTGGCGGATCTGGCCCTTCTCGTTCGCGTACTCCATGTGCTGCACCTCGATCAGGTGCCAGGCGGTGGCGACCTTCACGGGGTCGGAGACCGTGTTGAGCGGCAGGGCCTCGGCCGCGGTCTGGAACCCGGCCACGAACTGCTTCTCCACCAGGCAGCCGAGCTCGCCCCCGACCGCACCCGAGGTCGTATCGGTGCTCTTGGCCTTGGCCAGGGCCGCGAAGTCGGCGCCCGCGTCGAGCTGCTTCTTGATCGCCACGGCCTCGGCCTTGGTCCGGGTCTCGATGTGGCGCACCAGCTTGCTGGAGGTGCACCCGCTCTCGAGGTCGGTCTTGTGCGCCGCGTAGTAGGCCGCCAGGTCGGCCTCGGTGGGCGGGCCGCCGCCCTCGGCCTCGATCAGCGCCACGAGCCGGGCCTGGCGGTCGATCAACAGGTTGCGGAACTTGGAGGAGAAGGCGTTGACGATCGCGACGCCCGCCTCCGGGGCCGCGGCGGTGCTGAACTGCGACACGATCTGGCTCTTGGCCTGGGCCCGCTGGTCAGCCGTGAGCTTCAGCTTCCGTCGGGCGAAGTCCTTGTCGGCGACGGTCTGCTGGATCTCGCTGGTCATCCACGACGCCGCGATCGCGGCGTCGTACTTGTCGCTGCCGGTCTTGATCGCCTTGACGCCGTTGGTCTTGAGCTGCGCCGCCAGCGGCTTGTTGGCGGCCAGGGCGTCGAGCTCGGACGTGAAGGACCGGTTGGAGACCGTGGTGCCGTCGACGGTGAACGCGGGGCCGCCGATCGCGGCGGCCGCCGGGCCGGCCGCGAGCCCGACGCACATGCAGGCCACGAGAAGGGGCGACGCCCGGCGGATCCAGCGGAAGGTCATGACCCCGGGGACCCTACCGGGACCGGCGTCTCGAGCGGCATCAGCTCCCGGAGGAGGGATCGGACCGCCGCGGCCGCGTGCCCGGACCCGCCGGACAGCGGGATCACCGTCTCGTCGGGCTTGTGCACGGCGCGCGGCGCGAGCCGCTGGAGCCGCACCTTCTGCGACTCCTTGAGCTCGAGCCCCACGACGCGCGCCACGCCCTTCTGGACCGTCACGCTGCGCAGGCCCAGGCGCACGCACTCGGCGCGCAGGTGTGCGACCTCGAGCAGCGCCTCGGCCGCGGCGGGGAGCGGTCCGTAGCGGTCGAGCCACTCGGCCTCGATGTCGCCGACGTCGGCCTCGTCAGCGACCGCGGCCAGACGGCGGTAGGCCTCCATGCGGACGTCGTCGCGTTCGACGTAGTCGCGCGGGAGGTGCGCGTCGACGGGGACGTCGATCGTGATCTCCTTCGCCTTCTCGAGCCGCTCCCCGGTGAGCTCGCCGACGGCCTCGGTGACCATCTCGCAGTAGAGGTCGAAGCCCACCGCCGCGATGTGCCCGCTCTGGACGCCGCCGAGCAGGTTGCCCGCGCCGCGGATCTCGAGGTCGCGCATCGCGATCTTGAACCCGGAGCCCAAATCGGTGAACTCGCCGATCGTCTTCAACCGCTCGTAGGCCTCTTCGCTGAGCTTCCGGTCGGGTGGGAAGAGGAGGTACGCGTAGGCGCGCTGGCCTCGGCGACCGACGCGCCCGCGGAGTTGGTACAGCTGCGAGAGCCCGAGCATGTCGGCGCGGTCGACGACGAGCGTGTTGACGTTGGGGATGTCGAGCCCGCTCTCGATGATCGTGGTCGACACGAGGACGTCGTAGTTGCGCTCCCAGAAGTCGAGCACGATGCGCTCGAGCCGGCCTTCGTCCATCTGGCCGTGCGCGACCGCGATACGCGCCTCCGGGACGATCGCCTGCAGCTGCGCGGCGACGTGCTCGATGTCCTGCACGCGGTTGTGCACGTAGAACACCTGGCCTTCGCGCAACAGCTCGCGCCGGATGGCCTCGGCCACCGCCCGCTCGTCGTACTCGTCGACGTAGGTGAGGATCGGCTGGCGGTCCTCGGGGGGCGTGTTGACGAGCGACAGGTCGCGGATGCCGGTGAGGCTCATCTCGAGCGTGCGCGGGATCGGGGTCGCGGAGAGCGTGACGACGTCGACGTCGGCCCGCATCTGCTTGATCTTCTCCTTGTGCGTCACCCCGAAGCGCTGCTCCTCGTCGACGACGAGCAGCCCGAGGTTCTTGAACTGCACGTCCTCGGAGAGCAGTCGGTGGGTGCCGATCACGACGTCGACCGCGCCGCTCGCCACGCCTTCGGTGACCGCGCGCTGCTCCTTCGCGGTGAGGAACCTCGACATCACCTCGACCCGCACGGGGTAGTTGGCGAAGCGCTCGCGGAACGTCTGCCCGTGTTGGTTGGCGAGCAGCGTCGTCGGCACGAGGACCGCCACCTGCATCCCGTCCTGCACCGCCTTGAACGCGGCGCGTACCGCGACCTCGGTCTTGCCGTAGCCGACGTCGCCGCACACGAGCCGGTCCATCGGGACCGTCCGCTCCATGTCGGCCTTCACCGCGAGGATCGCCGCGAGCTGGTCGGGCGTCTCCTCGTAGGGGAACGCGTCCTCGATCTCCTGCTGCCACGGCGTGTCGGGCCCGAACGCGTGGCCCACGGTCGAGAGCCGGCGCCGGTAGAGGACCACCAGCTCCTGGGCGATCTCGGTGACGGCCGAGCGCACCTTGGCCCGCGCCTTGGCGAAGTCGCTCCCGCCCAGCTTGTGCAGGCTGGGGGTCTCGCCGCCGGTGTAGCGCCGGACGATGCCGACCTGGTCGGTGGGGACGTAGAGCTTGTCGGCCCCGCGGTATGCGAGCAGCAGGTAGTCGCGCTCCACGCCGCCGATGCCGCGCGTGACCATGCCTTCGTAGCGGCCGACGCCGTGCACCTGGTGCACGACGTAGTCACCGGGCTTGAGGTCGTCGTAGTAGTCGGCGCCCTTGCGCGCGCCGCGCGGGCGCCGGTGCACCCGTCGACGACCGGTGAGATCCGACTCGGCGACGATCGCGAGGTGCACGCCAGGCAGCACCGCCCCGCGCTCGAGCGGCGCGGCCACGAGGTTGATGCCGGGCTCGCGCAGGAGCGCCGGCGTGAGCTCCGCCTGCACCGGCACGCTCAGCCCCTCGCCCGCGAGCACGTCGTGCAGGCGCTGCGCGGAGCCGGTGCCTTCGGCGGTGATGACCACGCGCATGCCGTCGCCCCGGAGCCGGCGCAGGCGGTTGGCGAGGGCCTCGGCGTCGCCGACCACGGGATCGAACGCGGTCGCCGCGAGCAGCGGCGTGCTCGGCGAGTCGGGCGTGTTGAGCAGGGACGCGGCGCCGGCCTTGGTCTCCGTGAGCAGCCGCTCGAACGGCAGCGACAAGCGGGGCAGCTCGCGGTCGGTGTCGACGCCCCAGGCGCCGCCGAGCGCGCGGGCGAGGGCGTCCTCCTCGTCGAGCAGCTCCTGGGCCCGGTCGCGCAGCCGCTTCGGCTCGACCAGCAGGACCAGCGCCTCGCGCGGCAGGAGGTCGGTGAGCAACCGCTCGTCGTCGCAGAGCCACGGGAGCCAGCTCTCCATGCCGTCGAAGACCTGGCCCTCGGCGAGCCGCTCCCACTGCTCGCGCCCCCACGGCTCGGACGTGACGAGCTCGTCGGCGCGTGCCCGCACCTCGCGCGTGGGCAGCAGCTCGCGGGCCGGGAAGATCGCGACCGCGGCGAGGTCGTGGGTCGACCGCTGGTCGGCGACCGAGAAGCCGGAGAGGCGGTCGACCTCGTCGCCCCACAGGTCGATGCGCACCGGGTGGTCGGCGGTGGAGGGATAGACGTCGATGATCGAGCCCCGCACGGCGACCTCGCCGCGCGCCTCCACCTGGTACTCGCGGCGGTAGCCGTCGCCGACGAGCCGCTCGATCAGCCCGTCGCGGTCGACCTGCTGGCCCGGCTGCAGCACGACCGGGTCGACGTCCTCCACGTGGGGCCCGAGCCGCTGCACCAGCGCCCGGATCGGGGCCACGATCACCGCCGGCATGTGCCGGCCGCCCTCGCGCAGGCGCCACATCACCCGTTGGCGCCGGCCCATGGTCTCGAGCCCGGGCGACACGCGCTCGAACGGCAGCGTCTCCCACGCGGGGAAGCGCTCCACCTCGCCGTCACCGAGGTACTGGCGCAGGTCGTGCTCGAGCCGCTCGGCCTCGTTGCCCGTGGGGACCGCGACGACGACCGGACGCCGGCCCGTGGTGGAGTGCAGCGCCGCCGTGAACAGGGCGCGGGCCGAGTCCGGGACGGCCACGACGCGATCGCGGCCGACGGCCGCGCCGAGGAGCGCGGGCTCCTCCGCGAGCAACGCGGGGAGGGCCGCCAGCGGCGCCGACGAATCCGGCGCGGTGGGATCGGGAGCGGTGGTCATGGTCGCCTTCGGGACGCGCGCGTCGGCCCGGAGGAACGTCTCCCCCGGGTCCCCCCGAGGGTACCGGCTCTCAGTTGCAGCGATTCATCGCGGCCTCGATGCCGTCGGTCACGATCAGCTCCACCGCGTCGGCCGCGCGCTCGATCGTGACGTCGACGGCCTCGCGGTCCGCCTTCGAGAAGCGCTTCAAGACGTGGTCCGCGCCCCGTTCCTTGCCGCCCGGCGGCTTCCCGACCCCGATGCGCACGCGGCTGAAGCCGTCGTCCTTGAGGTGCGCCTTGATCGAGCGCAGCCCGTTGTGCCCCGCGAGACCGCCACCGACCTTGAGCTTGAGCGCGGCGGGCGGCAAATCGAGCTCGTCGTGAACCACGACGAGGTCGGCGACCGACACACCGAAGCGGCGCACGAGCGGGGCGACGGCCTCGCCCGAGTCGTTCATGTAGGTGATCGGCACCGCGAGCGCGACGCGCTTCGGGCCGATGCGCACCTCGCACGTGAACGCGCGCTCCTTGCTCTTCTTCAGCCGCCCGCCGTGGCGCGCGGCCAGCAGCTCGACGACCTCGGCCCCCACGTTGTGACGGGTGCGGCGGAACTCGTCGCCGGGATTCCCCAGGCCGACCACGAGGAGGTCGGCCGGGGTCCCGGTGCGCTCGCCGCCGCGCGACGGGCGCCGGAGCACCGACTACTCGCCGGTGGAGTCGCCGCCGTCGCCTTCGGCGGCCTCGCCGGCCTCGGCCGCGGCTTCTGCAGCCGCCTCGGCCTCGGCCTCGCCGATGTCGACGCCGCGGGGTGCCACGACCTGGGCCGCGAGCTCGTCGCCGTCCTGCGTCGTGACGACACCACGGGGAAGGACGAGGTCGCGGACGTGGATCTGGTCACCGACGATGAGCGCGGAGATGTCGTGCTCGATCGCGGCGGGGATGTCGGCGGGGAGCGCCTCGATCGACAGGGTGAACACCAGCTGCTCGAGCAGACCGCCGTCGAGCACGCCCACCGACTCGCCGGTGAGGTGCAACGGGACCTCGGCGGCCACCGCGACGTTGGCGGAGACCCGGATGAAGTCGACGTGCACCAGGTCGCCCCGGGTGGGGTGGCGCTGGATCTGACGGGCCAGGGTCAGGACCTTCTTGCCCTCGAGCTCCAGGGTGATGACGGTGTTGGAGCCGCTGGCGCCACCGAGGATGCGACTCAGCTCACGGGCCGACACGGTGATGGGCTCGGAGCCCTCGTCGAGGCCGTAGACGACCGAAGGGACCAGGCCGGTGCGCCGGATGCGCCCCGAGGGCCCGGAGCCCAGGTCGGTGCGGGGTTCGGCGCTGAGTGTGTTGGTGTCGGCCATGGCGCGAGTCGTCCTTCGTGGAGCTGGAGGGGGTGCCGCTGAGCAGGGGAACGAACCATTCTGGTCGGTCCGGGCGCCCGGTGCCACCCGGCCGGGCCCGGAGCGGCTCCGCGGCGGGGGGTCTCAGGTGTTGTCGCCCCGGAAGATCTCGCTCACCGATGTGTCCTCGAAGACCGCGTCCAGGGCGTCGGCGATGATCGGGGCGATCGACAGCACGGTGAGCTTGTCGAACGTCTTCTCGGGCGGGGTCGGCAGCGTGTTGGTGATGACGACCTCCCGCACCGGCGACTTCGTGAGGCGCTCGGCCGCGGGCCCCGAGAGCACCCCGTGGGTGGCCAGCACGTAGACCTCCTTGGCGCCCCGCTCCATGAGGAGGTTGGCGGCGGAGGTGACGGTGCCCGCGGTGTCGATGATGTCGTCGATGAGCACGCAGGTGCGGCCCTGGACGACACCGACGACGTCTTGGGCCTCGGCGACGTTGTGGGTGCCCTTCGGCCGCCGCTTGTCGATGAACGCGAGGTCGCCCTGGATGCCGGTGGAGTTGGTGAGGCAGTTGGCGAAGCGCCGGGCGAGCTTGCCGCCACCGGCGTCGGGGGAGACGATCGTGACCTCGCCCGGGACCTTCTCGCCCAGGTACTCGGCCAGCATCGGGACCGCGGTGAGGTGGTCGACCGGCATGTCGAAGAAGCCCTGGATCTGGCCGGTGTGGAGGTCGACGGTGATGACCCGGTCGACGCCGGCCGTGGTGAGGACGTCGGCCACGAGACGGGCGGTGATCGGCTCCCGGCCCTCGGCCTTGCGGTCCTGTCGGGCGTAGCCGTAGAAGGGGCAGACCGCGGTGATCCGCTTGGCCGACGCGCGCTTCGCGGCGTCGATCATGATCAGCTGCTCCCAGAGCCGGTCGTTGATCGGGTCGCAGTGGCTCTGGATGATGAAGACGTCGGCGCCCCGGATGCTCTCGCCGTAGCGGCAGTAGATCTCGCCGTTGGCGAACGTCGACAGGACCACCTCGCCGAGCGGCACCTTCAGGCACTCCGAGATCTCCTCGGACAGGCCGACGTTGCCCCGGCCCGCGAAGAGCATCAGCTTCTTCTTGGTGATCAGCTCCACTGGTGCCCGTTTCGTCGCGTCCGCCGGCCGCCCATCCTACGGTCAGGCCACCGCGGGCTGTCTCGGCGATTCACGGCGGGTGATCTCAAGCGCCCGCAGCGCGACGTCGATATGCGGGGCATGAGCCCCGACGCGCCCCCCACCACGCCGACCTACACCTACGCGCTCCCCCTCTCGACCACCTTCGAGCTCATCGGCTACGAGGTCGACCACCAGGTCGGCCTGTGCTGGGGGATCGTGGTGCGCAGCGTGGGATTCGCGAAGGGATTCACCGGCTCCTTCAAGGCGCTCGGCGCCGGCGAGGTGCCGCAGTACACCGAGGTGGTCGACTCGGCCCGCCACACCGCGATGGAGCGGCTGGTCTGGCACGCGCAGCAGCTCGGCGGCAACGCGGTGCTCGGCGTGCGCTTCGACTCGTCGGAGGTCGGCCAGGGCCTGGCCGAGATCGTGGCGTACGGCACCGCGGTCGTCGTCAAGGTCTAGCGAGCCGCCCGGGACCGGCACCGCAGTGTCGGCTCCCCCGCGTCAACCGCCGGGGTCGGCGTTGCGCCGGGCGGCGTCGCGCTGCTCGGCCCAGCCCTCGGTGTTGCGCGCGGGCACGCCCTTGGCCAGCGCGCCCGCGGGGACGTCGGCGGTGACGACCGCGCCCGCGGCGATGTAGGCGCCCTCGCCCACCTCGACCGGTGCGACCAGCACCGAGTTGGAGCCGGTGCGCGCGTCGGCCCCGATCCGGGTGCGGTGCTTCTCGCGGCCGTCGTAGTTGGCGGTGATGGTGCCCGCGGCGATGTTGGCCCGCGCGCCGATCTCGGCGTCACCGACGTAGGCGAGGTGCGGCACCTTGGCCCCCTCGCCGATCTCCGCGTTCTTGGTCTCGACGAAGCCGCCCACGTGTGCGTCGTCACCGAGGCGCGTGCCCGCGCGCAGGTGGGCGAAGGGCCCGACCGTGCACCGGTCACCGATCTCGGAGTCGCGCGCGACCGTGTTCTGCACCACGCAGTCTTCGCCCACGATCGTGTCGACGAAGTGGCAGTCGGGCCCGACGACCGAGTGCGCGCCGACGACCGTGCGGCCCTCCAGGATCACCCCGGGCAGCAGGCGCACGTCGGGCTCGAGCTCCACCGCGGCGTCGATGTAGGTGTCGGCCGGGTTGGTCATGCTCACCCCGCTCCGCATCCACCGGGTGTTGATGCGCTCGCGCATCACGGCCTCGGCCTCCGCGAGCTGCGCGCGGTCGTTGACCCCCATCGCCTCGGTGGGGTCGTCGGCGATGACCGCGGTGACCGCGTGACCGGCGGCGCGCAGGACCCCGACCGCGTCGGTGAGGTAGTACTCGCCCTGCGCGTTCTCGGGGCTCAGCCGGCGCAGCGCGGGGGTGAGCAACCCGCGGCGGAAGCAGTAGATCGAGGTGTTGACCTCGTGGATCCCGAGCTCCTCGGGCGAGGCGTCGAGCTGCTCGACGATGGCGGCGACGCGGTCGAGCTTGTCGCGCAGGATGCGGCCGTAGCCGTCGGGATCCTCGGCGATCGCGGTGAGGATCGTGGCCGCGGCGTCGGAGCTGCGGTGCTCGCGTGCGATCGCGGCGAGCGTCTCGGGCCGGAGCAGCGGCGTGTCACCCGGCACCACGAGGACGTCGTCCTCGTCGAAGTCGTCGGCGAAGGCGGTGAGGCCGGCGCTGGTGGCGTCACCGGTGCCGCGCTGCACGCGCTGCTCGACGAACTCGACCGGCATCTCGGTGGCGAGCTGCTCCTGGAGGGTCTTGGTCACCCGCTCGGCGCCGTGGCCGACGACGACGACGATCCGCTGGAGCGGGAGCGCGGTGAGCGCGTCGATCACGTGCAGGAGGATCGGGCGGCCCGCGATCGGGTGCAGCACCTTCGGCGTGGACGACCGCATGCGGGTGCCTTCGCCTGCGGCGAGAACGACGGCGGAGAGCGGTCGGTACTGGCCCATTCGGCTCCTCGGTGCAGATCGTGCGGTCAGGTCCGCGGGAAGCTCGGGGGCGAGGTTTCGAACCTCGACTTGGGACTCCAAAGGACCCCGTGCTGCCGTTACACCACCCCCGATCGGGTGGCCTCGACGATAGCCCCGCGCACCACCGCCGCCGGGCCCCGCCAGGTTGCGAATCCGGGACCGGTTCCCTGCGTCCCGGGACGTGGAATCGACGTCGCGGCCGGGCAGCGGCTAATTTCCGCCGCATATGGGCTCACTGATCAAGAAGCGCCGCAAGCGCATGCGCAAGAAGAAGCACAAGAAGCTCCTGAAGAAGACGCGCTGGCAGCGTCGTCAACAGGGCAAGTAGAGCCCCAACGGTTCTGCGGCGGCCGCCCCTCTGGGGCGGCCTCGTCGCGTCCGGGCGGGGTCGTGACCGGACCGAGCCCGATCAGGCGGGTTCCACGCCGCGGGCGACCGTGGTCCCGACGTGGGCGACCAGCCCGAGCTCCTGCGTGACCCGGGCCCGGGCGGCCTCCGCCTCGCCCGCGTCCTCGAACCACGCCCAGAGCGAGGAGCCGCTCCCGGCGAGCAGGAACAGCCGGCCCGCGACCCGCTCGACGTCGGCGCGGACGGCGTCGAGCCGGGGCTCGACCTCGGCGGCCGCCGGCTCGAGGTCGTTGGCGAGGTGCGGCACGAGATGGGCGACCGCCGGCGGCGCGGGCAGCGTGCGGTTCGAGGTTGGGCCGCCGAGCCGGTCCCAGGCGCCGTAGACGCTCGGCGTGGCGATCCGGAACGGAGGGACCACGGTGACGACGGTGACCGGCCCGTCGAGCTCCACCGGGTCGAGGCGCTCGCCCCGCCCCCGCATCCACGCCGCGCCGCCCTCGACGCAGAACGGCACGTCGGAGCCGAGCTCCGCGGCCACGGCGAGGAGATCGGCCGGGCCGACGGGGGCCGCGCCGGTGGCCGCTTCGTCCAGCAGCGACCGGAGCGCGACGAGGGCGGCGGCCGCGTCGGCCGAGCCGCCGCCGAGCCCGCCGCCCGCGGGGATGTCCTTGTGCAGCCCGATGCGCACGTCGAGGTGGACGCCGGCGCGGTCGAACAGCGCGCGTGCCGCACGCGCGACGAGGTTGGTGTCGTCGGCGGGCACGAACGCGGTGGACCCGGTGACGCTCACGGTGACACGGGTGCCGGGCCCGGCCGACACCACGTCGAGCGTGTCGTGCGGCACCGACACCGAGACCGTGAGCGCTTCGAGCTCGTGAAAGCCGTCCGGCCGGGTTCCCAACACGCGCAGCGTGAGCGTGAGCTTGGCGTTGGCGCGCACGCGCACCGGCTCGGGGTGATGCGTCATGGGGCCTCGACCCTCGCGAGCGCGGCCCACTCGTCGAGGCCGAGGGTCTCGGCGCGCGCCCGCGGGTCGATCCCGGCCGCGGTCAACGTGTCGGCCGCGCCGTCGCCCAGCACCGCCTTGAGCGCCTGCCGCAACGTCTTGCGGCGTTGGGCGAAGCCGGCCCGCACGAGCACGAACATCCGGTCGACGGACGGCACGTCCACCGACGGGGCCGACCGCCGTTCGAGCGCGACCAGCGCGCTCTCGACCTTGGGCGCGGGCATGAACACCGTCGGGGGGACCGTGCCGACGACCTTCGCGGTCGCGTAGTACGCCACCTTCACGCTCATCGCTCCGTACGCCTCGCTGTTGACCGCCGCGGCCATCCGCTCACCGACCTCACGCTGCACCATCACGAGCATCCGCGTCACCGTCGGCGCGTGCTCGAGCAGGCGTACGACGACCGGGGTGGCGACGTTGTAGGGCAGGTTGGACACCGCGCGCCACGACGGGGCGTCGGCGAGGAGCGCGCCGAGGTCGATCTCGAGCGCATCGCCCTGGGTGATGTCGACCATCGGATCGTCGCCGACCACGGCCCGCAGCACGGGGACGAGGTGGCGGTCGAGCTCGAGCGCCCGCACGTGCACGCCGGTCTCGCGCAGCGCGAGCGTCAGCGAGCCGATCCCGGGCCCGATCTCCAGCACGTCGTCGCCGGGCTCCAGCCGGGCGAGGCGGACGATGCGCCGCGCGGTGTTGCCGTCGGCCAGGAAGTTCTGCCCCAGCGCGCGGCTCGGGCGCACGTCGTGCTCGCGCAGCAGGGCGTTGATGGACCCCGGCGTGAGCAGCGGCATCGGGCGACGCTACCCCTCAGGTCCCGCGCCGGTGGCCGGTCGCGGCGCACCGCCGTCAACCCCGGATGCGGTTCCTCACCAGGTGAGCGTGACCGACGCGACGCCCTGCGACCGGCTCGCGATCTTGTCGAACGTGTCGGGTGAGAGGTCGATGATGCGGCCCGCGGCGTATGGTCCGCGGTCGGCGACCACGCAGGTGGTGGACCGGCCGTTGGCCGTGTTGGTGACCGTGACCACGGTGCCCATGGCGATCGTCTTGTGCGCGCACGTCCCCGGGGCCGTGGCGTAGTAGGTGGCCTGGCCGCTCTCGGTGTGCCCGGTGCCCGACACCGCGGCGATGCTCGGCGCCCGGGTCGTGGCGGGCGCGGCGGCCACGACGCTGGCCCTGGTGCCGACCGCGACGATCTTCGGCTTGGCCGCGAGGGTCACGGTGGTGCCGATCGGGGTCTCGGCAACGACCTGGCCGTCGCGGATCGTCTGCTGGTAGGTGACGGTCTCGGAGCCGTTGACGCCGTCCTGGAGCACCCGGTACTGGCCCTTGGCCAGCGTCGGGTCGAGCTTCTGCTGCGTGGAGTACGCGATCACGCGGGGCTCGCTGCGCTGGCCCGCGGCGACCCGGACCACGGTGACGGTACCGCCGACCGGCACCGGCTGATCGGCGGCCGGCGACACCTGGTCCTGCGCGCCGAGCACGATCCCGTTGTCGGAGAGGAGCTCACCGGTGGTGAGCGCGGTGGTGGCCATCGGCTGCGTACCGCCGTCGGCCACGACCGTGACCGGGCGGCTGCTGCGGAACACGACCGGCGCGGTCGGGTCGAGGTTGGGCGTGCTCGCGGCGCCGATCGCGACCAGCGCGGGATCGACCTTCAACTCGGCCCGGAGGGCGGCGAGCGTCGTCGCGGTGGTCCACACGGCCTGCTGCTTGCCGTCGATGTCGAGCATGACCGGATGTGCGCGCTGCACCTCGATCAGCCCGCGCGCCGGGATCGACGCGTCGAGCGACGGTTGCACGCGGTCGAAGGGCCCGACCCAGATCTCGGCGTTGGCCAGCGCGTCGCCGACGGTGTCGGCGCTGCCGGTACGTATGCGCTGCCCGTCGACGTTGATGTCGACCTCGTGGTGCGTGGGGAGCAGCAGCTTCCAGAGGATGGCCCCGACGATCAGCACGAGTCCGGCGATGATCGTGAGGCGGGTGCGGCGGCGCTTCGTGCGGGCCCGGCGCTCGGCGGCCCGGCGGCCGCGGCGGTCGGAGGCCCTCACTGCGGGGGCCGCACCGGCCCAGGTGGGGAGCTCGGGGAGCTCGACGAAGCCGACCAGCGCCGGCTCGACCCTCTCGACCGCCGACGTGCGCTCCTCGGGCTCGATCACGGGCGCGGGGGCGGTGGTGACGGCGCGGGCTTCCGGCGCGGCGGCGGCCACGACGTCGGCCGGCACGATGATCACGTCGAGGTCGGGCAGCTTGTGCAGGTCGGCCAGCGGCAGCCAGGCCTCCGGCACCGGCGCCTGTGCACGCGCCGGCGACGGCCGCACCGACCGCAGGGCGTAGTGCCGGGCCGCGACGGCGCGTCGACTCTTCGAGTCACGAAGCGCATGGCGCGCCATCGGACGTTGTGCCGGCTCTGAGATCGGGTCCGCCTCCCGCTCAGGAGCGATGAGTTCCGCTCGCTGCCGGGCTCGAGACCGAACCCGGATTGCCGCGGACCGTAGCGACCCTTCGCGGTGCGTCGCAACCTCGTGCCGCACGTGGCGCGGGGCGTACACGGTCTGACCAGCGACGACTACGAAGAGTGAAGGCCGGTGAGGAGCGATTCCGTCGTGGCGCGCGTCGCGCGCGCGATGACGTCGACCGACTCGCCCATCGCCGCCGCGAGCGCGGCGCCCACGTCGGGGAGATACGCCGGGCGGTTCTCCCGCCCGCGGTGCGGGACCGGCGCGAGGTACGGCGTGTCGGTCTCGACGAGCACGCGGTCGAGCGGCGCGACCGCGGCCGCGCCGCGCACGTCGGCCGCGTTCTTGAACGACACGATGCCGCTGAACGACAAGAACGCCCCCAGATCCAGGGCCATGCGGGCGATCTCCGCGTCGCCCGTGAAGCAGTGGAAGATCGTGCGCCGGGGCGCGCCCTCGGCGTTCAGAATCGCGAAGGTGTCGTCCCACGCGTCACGCGAGTGGATCACCAGGGGCAGATCGTGCTGGTGCGCGCGCCGGATCTGGGCCCGGAACGCGGCCTGCTGCACGTCGGCGGGCGAATGCCCGTAGTAGTAGTCGAGCCCACACTCGCCGACCGCGACGACACGCGGCTGTGCGAGCAGCTCCTCGAGTCCGTCGGCCTCGACGTCCCAGCGCGACGCGTCGTGCGGGTGCAGCCCGACCGCGGCCCACACCTCGGGCCGCCGCTGCGCAAGCTCGACCGCGGCGTGCGACGACTCGAGATCGGTCCCGACGCACACCAGCACGTCGACCCCCGCCGCGACCGCGCGGTCGACGACGACGTCGGCGTCCTCGTCCAACCCCGTGAGATGGCAGTGGCTGTCCGCCCACCGAGTCCGTGCGTTCACTGACTACCTATTAGGTAGTCAGTGAACGCACGGAGGGTGCGGGTCACGGGGCGTCGACGCGGGGGAAGAGGGCGGTGCCCTTCTCGAGCGGGCTACCGGCGGGGAGGCCGCCCCAGGCCGCGGCGTCGGGGAGGCGGGCGTCCTCGGGCCGGCCGGGGAGCCCGAGCCGCGACCAGAGGGCCGCGGCCGCGTTCGGGATGAGCGGCGACGCGAGCAGCGTGACCACCCGCAGCGTCTCCAGACAGTCGCCGACGACGGCCGCCACCGCGTCGGTGTCGCCGGCCTTCTGCCGCGCCCACGGCTGCTGCTCCTCGATGTAGGCGTTGGCCGCGCCGATCAGCTCCCACACCGCACCGAAGCCGTCGGAGAAGTTGTACGACTCGAGCTCGACGGTGAGCGTGGTGAACGCCGCCGCGGCAGCCTCCCGCAGCGGGCCGTCGGCCCGGGTCGCGGGCACGACACCCCCGCAGTAGTTGACCGCCATGTTGAGGACCCGGCTCGCGAGGTTGCCGAAGTTGTTGGCGAGATCCGCGTTGTAGCGGGCCAGCATCGCCTCGTAGCTGAAGTCGCCGTCGGGCCCGAAGCGCTGGTCGGCGAGGAAGAAGTAGCGGAAGCCGTCGACGCCGAAATCGGCGACGAGGTCGGCCGGCGCGATCTGGTTGAGCGCGGTCTTGCTCATCTTCTCGCCCCCCACGAGCAGGAAGCCGTGGATCGCCTCGCGGTGCGGGGGCAGCTCACCCGCCGACATCAGCATCGCGGGCCAGTAGACGGCGTGGAACCGGAGGATGTCCTTGGCCAGCACGTGGTTCACGACCGGCCAGTAGCGGTTGAACTGCTCGACGTCGGTGCCGTAGCCGATGGCGGTGCAGTAGTTGATGAGCGCGTCGAACCACACGTACGAGACGTGCTTCTCGTCCCACGGGATCGGTACACCCCACGAGATCGACGTGCGGGAGACCGAGAAGTCGCGCAGCCCCTGCTTGATGAAGCCGATCGCCTCGTTGCGCTTCCCCGGGGGAACGATCGCGTCGGGAGTGTTCTCGTAGTACTCGAGCAGGCGGTCCTCGAACCGGGACAGCCTGAAGAAGTAGTTCTCCTCGACGACGAGCTCCACCGGCCGCAGGTGGATCGGGCACAACCCGTCGACGAGCTCCTCTTCCGTGTAATACGCCTCGCACGACACGCAGTAGCGGCCCTCGTAGGTGCCGAGCTCGATGTCGCCCGCGTCGTAGACCCGCTGGAGCATCGTCTGCACGGCCAGGTAGTGCCGGGGCTCGGTGGTACGGATGAAGTCGGTGTTCGAGATGTCGAGGAGCTCCCAAGCGTCACGGAAGGTCTGGCTCACGCGGTCGGCGAACTCGAGCGGGGTGAGACCCTCGCCCTCGGCCGCACGTTGGATCTTGAGGCCGTGTTCGTCGGTGCCGGTGAGGAACACCACGTCGTCGCCCCAGAGGCGCCGCCACCGGGCCATGGTGTCGGCCGCGATCGTCGAGTAGGCGTGCCCGATATGGGGGGCGGCGTTGACGTAGTAGATCGGCGTCGTGATGAAGAACGGCTGTCCGGGCACGCGCCTAGGCTAACCAGACGGCATCGACCGCCCCCCGCCGTTTGGCGGGACGAGGAGCTCCCGTGAAGTCGCTCGGCATCGCGCGCAAGGTCGACTCGTTGGGCCGCATCGTCCTCCCGGCGGAGTTGCGCAAGCTCCTCGACATCACCGACGGCGACTTCGTCGAGATCTTCGTCGACGGCGACCACATCGTCCTCGCGAAGCTCGAGGAGCACTGCGTCTTCTGCGGGGCCATCACCGAGCTGCGCGAGTTCGAGTCGAAGCTCGTCTGCCAGACCTGCGTCACCCGCCTCACCGGCACGCCGTCGGCCTAGCCGCCGAGCGGCCGGTCGAGGGACCCGCGCCCGCGGCCGGTCGAGGGACGCAGCGGGATCACGAGGTCGTAGGCGCGGCGCTTCGGGATCCCGAACCGGCGGGCCACCGACGCCGCCGCGTCGCGCCCTGACGCGCCGGCCTCGAGCTCGGTGCGCAGCGCGCCGACGATGACGTCGTCATCGACCACCACCTCCACGACCGGAGCCGGCGCGATCACGAGCACGTACTCCCCACGCGGCGCGATCGCGCGCACGTGGAGCGCCGCGTCGGCGAGCGTGCCGCGCCACGTCTCCTCGTGCAGCTTGGTGAGCTCACGCGCCAGCGCCACCCGCCGGTCGCCCGCGCAGACCTCGAGCAGGTCGCCGAGCGTCGCGGGCACGCGGTGTGGCGACTCGAACATCACGACGGTGCAGTCCGCGGCGGCGATCGCCGCGAGTCGCTCGGCCCGTTCCCGGCCCTTGCGCGGGAGGAACCCCTCGAACGTGAAGCGCGCCGCGGGCAGGCCAGACAGCGCGAGCGCGGTGAGCACGGAGCTCGGGCCCGGCACGACCTCGACCGGGAGGCCGGCGTCGACGCACGCGGCCACCAGCCGCTCCCCCGGGTCGGAGATGACGGGCATGCCCGCGTCGCTCACGTAGACGACGGTCTTCCCGGCCGTCACCGCGTCGACGACCTCGCGTGCCGACTCGCGCTCGTTGTGCTCGTGGATCGCGACCATCCGGCCCGCGGCCGGGATGCCCTCGTGCGACAGAAGCTTGCGGGTGCGGCGGGTGTCCTCGGCCGCGAGGACGTCGGCCGTCCGCAACGCCTCGACCGCGCGGGGCGACAGGTCGCCGAGGTTGCCGATCGGCGTCGCGACGAGGACGAGCCGGCCGGGCGGCACCGCGTCCGAAGGCCTCCGGCCGGTCACTGCCGCACTTCGAGTGCGTCACCCGCGCGCAGGCTCCACCGGTCGAAGGCGCCCGCCTGGGCCTCGACGACGAACCGGGTGTGGCGCACGAGCGGCGCGATCCGCCACGGGCGCAGCGTGCACGTCCGCAGGACCCGGCCGTCGCGGTCGCAGAACGCGACGTCGAGCGGGAAGCGCATCCGGAGCGTGTGGACGTGACGGCAGGGCCGCAGGACGAGCGCGCCCTCGAACGAGTCGCGCCCGAGGAGGCCCCGCCGGCGTGACCTCCCGGTGTCGGCCACCTCTGCGGCCGCAAGCACGTCGCCGTCGCGCACCAGCCAGGCCATCGGGTTAGATGTTGAACCGGATCTCGAGGACGTCGCCGTCGGCGACCTCGTAGTCCTTTCCTTCGACCCGGAGCTTGCCCAGGTCCTTGGCCTTGTTCCACGAGCCGATCTCGAGCAACTCGTCCCAGTGGATGACCTCGGCCCGGATGAAGCCCCGCTGCAGGTCGGAGTGGATCACCCCCGCGCACTCGGGTGCCTTCGCGCCGGCCCGGAACGTCCAGGCCCGGCTCTCCTTGTCACCCGTGGTGAGGAAGGTGCGCCGGCCGAGCAGGTGGTACGCGGCCGCGGCGACGCGGGGCACGACACCGGCACCCAGGCCGAGCCCGTCGAGCAGCTCGGCCCGCTCCTCGGGATCGAGTCGGGCCGCCTCGGCTTCGAGCTGCACGCACACCGGGAGAGCGTTCGCGCCGAACGGTGCCGCGATCTCGTCGGCCCGGTCGAGCTGATCGTCGCCGATGTTGACGACGACGAGCACCGGCTTGTCGGTGAGCAGGAAGATCGGCGCGAGGAGGGCGCGCTCGTCGGCGTCGAGATCCGAGCGGTAGAGCGGGATGCCCTCCCCCAGCGCCGCCTGCGCGCGCTCGAGCGCGGCGATCTCGGCCCCGAGGCTCTTGTCGCCCTTGGCCGCGCGCGACTGCCGGTAGTGGCGGGCCTCGACCGACGCGAGGTCGGAGAGCACGAGCTCCAGCTCGAGCGTGAGCAGATCCGACTCGGGGTCGGAATCGCCGGGGACCGACGGGTCCTCGAAGGCCCGCAGGACGAACAGGATCGCGTCGCAGTCGCGCAGCGCGCCGAGGAAGCGGTTGCCGAGGCCCTCGCCGCTGTTGGCCCCCTTCACCAGTGCGGCGATGTCGACCACTTCGACCCCGGTGTGGACGACCTTCTGGCTCTGGGACATCGCGGCGAGCAGGTCGAGCCGCTCGTCGGGCACCTGGGCCACGCCCTGGGCGCTCTCCATCGTGGAGAACGGGTGGGGGGCGACGAGCGTCTCACCGCCGGTCAGCGCGTTGAACAGACTGCTCTTGCCCGAGTTGGGAAGGCCGACGAGGCCGAGATGCTCCATTGCCGCCAGGGTATCGAAGGGCCCTCACCGGTCCCGGCGGGCCCCGGGTCCGCGGAGACGCGCCCGACCGGCCGGGAGCACCGACCCGGCGGTCGGCTACGATCCTCCGGTTCCCGCACGCGTCGCCTGGCCGACGCGCGCACCGATTCCCGCCCTCGAGGACCTCCGATGAGCAAGAAGACCAAGAAGCGCAAGCTCCGGGCCCGCCGCAACAAGGCGAACCACGGCAAGCGTCCCCTCGTCGGCCGCCGGTAATCCCGGGCGCCCGACCGCCGCCGCGTCCCGGCCGCGGATCGCCACCCCGGGCCGTCAGTCGGCCTTGCGGGTGAGCTGCACGGCCCGGTGATCCGACGTGAAGAGCCGTCGGGCGACACCCAGGCCGACGATCGACGTCGTCGTCGCCACCGAGGCGAGCACCACGTACATCACCGCGATCTGCACCCGAACCGCGTCGAGCGGGTCGGCCCCCGCGAGGATCAGCCCCGTCATCGCGCCGGGGAGGAAGATGATCCCCACCGCCTTGGTCGTCTCGATCTGCGGGATCAACGCGCTGCGGATGCTGGACCGTACGTAGGGCTGCGCGGCATCGTGCGCCGACTGGCCGAGCGCGAGCCGCGCCTCCACCTCGGGCCGCTTGTCCCGCAGCTCCTCGTAGACGCGCCGGCCGACCAGCACCGTGGCCGCCAGCGAGTTGCCGACGATGAGACCCGACAACGGAACCACCGTGCGGGCGTCGATCGGGAACACCTGCAGGCCGAGGAGCACCCCGAGCGTGACCGCGAGCGACGCGCTGAAGGCGACGAGCGCGAGAGGGAGCACACCCGGGACGTCGCGCGCGCGGAGCCACACGGTGAGCGACGCGAACACGACCATGCCCCCGACCCAGAGCCACGACCAGCCGAGAGACCGGTTGGGAGCGAGGATGAAGTGCAGCGCCACGCCGACCAGCACGAGTTGCACGGCCGCCCGCAGGCTGGACCACAACAACGTGCGTTCCACCCCGAGCCGCTGCCATGCCGAGATGCCGAGCGCGATCGCGACGAGCGCGGCGGAGATGCCCAGGCCGGACCAACCGATGTCGCTGTTCACGGCTCACCACGCTCCTCGGCGGTCGCCGCGCCGCCGAGGAAGTCCCGGACGGCCGGCGGGGCGGTGCTCGTCAAGGTGGCCGGCTCGCCCACATGGGCCACCCGCCCGCCGATGAGGACGATCACGTGGTCGGCGATGCGCGCCATCTGGGCGAGGTCGTGGCTCACCCACAGGATCGGGATGTCGTCGTCGGCGAGGCGCCGGGCCAACCGCTCCAGCCCGAGCGTCGCGGGCTGGTCGAGCGCGGACGTGGGCTCGTCCATCAGCAGCACGTCGGGCTTCGTGGCGAGGGTACGGGCCAGGCACACGCGTTGCTGCTCACCGCCGGAGAGCTCGGTGGCCGGCCGGTCGAGGAACGCCGGATCGAGCAGGCAGCGGGCCAGGATCTCCGCCGCCTCCGCGTCGGGGAGGCCGGGCTGCGCGACCTGGAGGTTGTCGCGCACCGTGCCCGGGAACGGGGTGGGCTGCTGGAACACCATGCCGACGCGCCGCCGGAGCGCGAGGACGTCGAGCGTCGCGGTGTCCTGGCCGTCGAGGCGCACGGTGCCGGCGTCGGGGACGTCGAGCCGGTTGCAGACCCGCAGGAGCGTCGACTTCCCCGCGCCCGACGGCCCGACCACGACCGTGATGCCGTGGGCCGGCACCGTGAGGGATACGGCGTCGAGCCGCGGGGCGGCCGCGGTCCTGCCGTCGACGCGGACCGCTTCGAACTCGAAGAGCGGGCGGGGGTCCACGGTCAGAGGCGATCGAGGAGCAGTGATTGCGTGGCGCGGCCGATCCGGCCCTGCTCGTCGTACAGGGCCGCCTCCGCGAAGCCCGAGCCGTTGGGACCGACGACGGTGTGGGCGTCGATGCCGACCCAGTCGGACACCGGCGGCCGCGCCACGGTGACCGTGAGGTCGGGGTTGATGAAGAGGTAGCCGCCCCAGGGCAGCGCGCTGCCCAGCCCGTTGGAGAAGTCGGAAGCGGCCGCGACGCGCGAGAACGGCGTGACCGGTTCCCCCGCGACCACCGCGTCGCGGAGCCGGAGCCACATCGCCGCCCGGCCGGGCCGGCCGAACGCGCCGTGGGCCAGCGCGACGTCGAACGCGCCGAAGAAGTCGACCGACCCGCCCCCGAAACCGGCGGAGTCGAAGGGCCGGGACTCCGCGGGACCGGGCTCCATCACGTCGCCGACCATCACCGCGTCGTCGACGGGCAGCGGGGCCTGGCGGATGCGGAGCGCGCGGGCGCGCACCACATCCGTCCCGCCGCCCCGAACCACCGCGTCGAGGAGTTGCACCTTCCTGCCCGGGCGCGTCAGCTCGACGTCGACGGTCAGGGGCTCGAGCGGCACCGGCCGCAGCAGCTCGATCGTGAGGCGACTCAGGAGGATCTCCGACCCGGGCTCGAAGCCGCCCAGCACGTGGGCCAGGAGCGCTGCCGGCGCACCGCCGTGCATCGCGTCCGGATCCCACGGGCCGCGGGTCAGACCGCTCGGCACGAAGCGGCGGCCGTCCCGGGTGAAGAGCGGCTCGGCGACGGCGTTGGGATCCACGCGCGCACGCTACCGAACCCCGGGTCCGCGAACCCGGGAACCGCGGCCCCGTCCGCGTCGTCGGACACTCCAGCAGGTGGGCCGCGGGCCCGCCGACGTCGCACAGGAGAACCCGATGCATCCACGACTGGCCGGCGCGACCGCGCTCGGCGCCCTCGTCATCCTGGCCGCCGGTTGCGGCACCGCCGGGGCCACACCCGTCGACCGGGCCGCACCCTCGGCCCGAGTCGCCGCGTCGACGTCGACCAAGGGTGCGGGGACCATCGACGCGCGGGGCACCGGGATCCTCCAGGGGACCCCCAACGTCCTCGAGGTGTCGATCGGCGTGTCCACCACCGCCGACACCGCCCAGGCCGCGCTGCAACGGGCCAACGAGGAATCAGGCCAGGTGATCGCGCGCCTGAAGGGCGCGGGCGTGGCCGCCACCGACATCCAGACCCGCGACTTCTCCATCTACCCGGGCTACGACAGCACCCGGAAGCGGTTCACCTACTCGGTCTCCAACTCGGTCGACGCGAAGCTGCGCGACCTCCTGAAGGCCGGCGCCATCCTCGACGACGTCGCCTCCGGGGTCGGCAACGACATCCGGATCCAGGGCGTCTCGTTCTCGTTCGCCGACAACAGCGCCCTCTTGGCGGGCGCGCGCACCGACGCGGTGGAGCAGGCCCACGAGCAGGCCCAGCAGCTCGCGCACGCCGCCGGGGTGAAGCTCGGCCGGGTGACGTCGATCACCGAGGACGACGGCGGTCTCACCACGCCGGCGGGTACCACGAAGCTCGCGCAGAGCGACGCCGCGGGCGCGCCGGTCCCGATCGAGCCGGGCTCGGAGTCGGTGAGCGTCGCGGTGCACGTGGTCTACGCGATCGGTTGACGGGCCAGGACCTAGAGTCCGCCGCGTGGTGGATGTCGTGCTCGTCGAGACCCGGGACCGCGTGCGGACGATCACGCTGCACCGGCCCGAGGTGCGCAACGCGCTCGACAGCGCGCTCCAACGTGCGTCGGCCGACGCGCTGGCCGCCGCCGACGCCGATCCCGACGTCGACGTCGTCGTGCTCACGGGGTCGGACCCGGCGTTCTGCGCCGGGCTCGACCTGCGCGAGCTCGGCACCACCGCGGAGAACCTCGACCCGCGGACCAACGACCCCGGCCGCCCCTCCAACCCGTTCACCGCGCTGTGGGCGATGCACAAGCCCGTCATCGGCGCGGTCAACGGACCCGCGGTGACCGGAGGGTTCGAGCTCGCGCTCGCGTGCGACTTCCTCGTGGCGTCGGAGCGGGCGACGTTCGGCGACACCCACGCCCGCGTCGGGGTCACGCCCGGCGGCGGCATGAGCGTGTTCCTTCCGATGGCGGTCGGGCTGCGGCGCGCCAAGGAGATCAGCCTCACCGGCAACTTCGTCGGCGCGACCGAGGCCGCGCGGATCGGGCTGGTCAACCTCGTCGTGGAGCACTCGGAGCTGTTGCCCACCGCGCACCGGCTCGCGGCCGACATCGTGAGCAACGACCAGCACGCGGTGCGCAACCTCAAGGCGCTCTACGACCGCACCGCGGCCGTCGCGCCCGGCGACGGGCTGGCGATCGAGCAGGAGGTCTTCCGCTCGTGGCGGGTCGAGCCGGCCGAGGTGGCGAGCCGCCGCGAATCGGTCCTGCGCCGGGGCCGGGAACAGCAGGCGCCCTGAGCCCGCCGCGATCCGAGCACCTGGTCGCGCCGGTCGCGAGACCTTCCGGAATCCGGCGTGATGCCCTGCGATCCGTGCGGGGTTCGTGGAAGAATCGACAGCCGGTACCTACCCTGAGTGGCGGGTCCGGCGCTCAGCGTCCGCCGGCAAACCCAGGACGGCATGGCCTTCCCGAGAGTCACCTTCGCGATCTTCTTCCTGGTCGTCCTGCCGCTGAGTTGGTTCCTGATGCCCACCCTGCACCGGACCTACCGGTGCTTCGGGATGCGGATCCAGGGTGTGCCGTGGAAGCTCGCGATGCTCGTCGCGTCGTACGTGTTCCTCGGGTACTTCAGCCCGACCACGCGCGTGCTCATCGTGCCGCTGCCCACCTGGTCGCTGATCCTGTTCGTCTCGACCGCCGTCAACTGGGTCCTCGGCCAGGGTCTGGGTTGGGCCCGCACCATCGACCGCGCGCGGGAGCCGGGGGCCGCGCGCACGGTCCTCACGCGCCCACGCGTCTGGCTCTCGGCCGCGATCGTGTTCAACCTCGGGTTCCTCGGCTACTTCAAGTACTACGAGTTCTTCGTCAGTCAGGCCCACAACGCGTTCACCGACATGGGTCTGAGCTTCCCGCTCCCCGTGCTCTCGATCGCGCTGCCGGTCGCGATCTCGTTCTTCACGTTCCAGGCGATCAGCTACACCGCCGACATCTACCGCGGCACGTTCGACCCGGTGAACCCGCTCGACTTCGCGACCTACCTCGCGTTCTTCCCGCATCTCGTGGCCGGCCCCGTGGTCCGCGCGGCGGAGTTCATCCCGCAGATGTACGAGCGCCACGACCCGCGCCGGGTGGACGCGACGCGCGCGTTCGCGCTCATCGCCGGCGGCCTCTTCAAGAAGCTCGTCCTCGCCGACTTCCTCAACAACTCGATCGTCACCCCGGTCTTCACGTCGCCGGGCACGCACAGCTCGGCCGAGATCCTCGTGGGCGTCTACGCCTACGCGGTGCGCATCTACTGCGACTTCAGCGGCTACACCGACATGGCGATCGGCATCGCGCTCCTGCTCGGCATCAAGTTCCCGCAGAACTTCGACGCCCCCTACACCGCGGTCTCGCTCCAGGACTTCTGGCGCCGCTGGCACATGACGTTGTCGCGCTTCCTGCGCGACTACCTCTACATCCCGCTGGGCGGCAACCGCGAGAGCGCCGTCGTCCTCGGCCTGCGCAAGGTCGGGAGCCTCGTGGTCCCGGCGCGGTCGAACGCGCCGGCCGGGGGCGGGCCGGAAGACTCCCCCGGGGCGGTGCGCGAGCGCGCGCCCGCGGTCCGACCGAAGCCGGGTCGGGAGCCCGACGAGCACGGGCACCCGACCATCATCTCGAGCTACGCCATCGCGGTCACGGTCGGCATGCTCTTCCTCACCGCGCTGCGGATGTTCGACATCGCCGACGTGTGGGCGTGGAACCTCCTGCTCGTGCCCGTGGTCTTCGGGCTGGTGGCGCGGGGCGCGGGCTCGCCCGGGAAGCGCACATGGACCGACCGGCCCGCGGTGCTCGGGCTCCTCGCGGTCCAGGTGCTGGTCTGCGTGAGCGCGCTCGTCGGCGGCCCGTCGGTGTGGTGGCTCGACTTCCTGCTCATCAGCGCGCTGCTGCTCGTCTTCGCCGCCTGCGACCTCACGATCGTGGGCGTCGTCATCCTCGGCAACCTCCTCGCGACGATGGCGTTGGGCGGCATCTGGCACGGCCGCGGCTGGACGTTCCTGATCTGGGGCATGATCCACGGCTTCGGGCTCGTCGGCGAGCACTGGCACCGCGAGCGCCGCAAGCTGCGCGGCCTCCCCGAGCCGAAGGACACGGTCCTGCGGCGCACGGGCGGGCGCCTGCTCACGTTCAACGTCGTGTGCTTCGCGTGGATCTTCTTCAACGCCGACTCGCTGTCGACCGCGAGCCAGATCATCAACCACCTCTTCACCGACTGGCACTGGAGCAGCAGCTACACGCCGTTCGTCGACGACCCGCTCGTCACCGGCGGCGTGCTGCTGGCGATCGCCATCGGTCTCGGCGTGCAGTTCATCCCGCGGGAGTTCGGCGCCCGGCTGCTCGCACGCGCGTCGCGCCTGCACCCGGTGACCCAGGGCATCATGATCGGCCTGTTCTTCATCGTGATCGACACGCTCGGCCCGCGCGGCATCCCCGACTTCATCTACCAGCAGTTCTGATGGCGACGACCCGGCCCCGGCCCCGCCCGCAGCGCGACGAGCCCGACGGCACCGACGCGCCCGCGAACGGCACGGATGGGGACGGGCACCGCTCCAAGCGCGCCGAACGGGAGCCCAAGCCGCCGGTCACCCGCAAGCCCATGCCCGCGGGCAACGCGATCAAGGTCATCGTCATCGCGTTCCTCGTCGCCACGATCTTCAACGCGCAGGGCATGTGGAAGACGGCCCAGGGCCTCGACCTCGGCTGGAAGCGCGACGTCGCCATCGACTTCATGCGCCCGTTCCACTGGGCGGCCGAGAACGTGTGCATCCCCTTCACCGGCGTCTGCATCCAGAGCGCCCGCGAGGCCGTGCAGGACGCCTCCGGGCGGAGCGGCGACGACGACATCAACCTGTTCGTCGCCAAGCCGACGGCCACCACGACGGCTCCCGCCGGGACGACCACGCCCGCCGCGACCACCGCCCCGGGCCAGACGACCACGCCGGGCCAGACCGCTGCCCCCGCGGTGACGACGGCCCCCTCGGCCAAGCTCGCGTTCTCGCCCCAGCACCCGCTCAAGGTCTGGATCGCCGGCGACTCGCTCTCGATCACCCCCGGCCAGTCGTTCCTCAACAAGGCGCCGGGCACGCAGGTGATGGACGTGAAGGGCCTCGACGGGCGCATCAGCACCGGGCTCGCCCGGCCCGACGTCTTCAACTGGTTCCAGCGGGTGAAGGACGGCGTGGCCCAGCTCAATCCCGACGTCGTGATCCTCACCTTCGGCGCGAACGACGACCAGTCGCTGTTCGGCGGGGCGAACCCCATCGGGCCGCTCGGCTCCGACGCGTGGAAGGCGGAGTACGCGTCACGGGTCGGCGGGATGATGGACACGGTGATCAACGCCGGTCACAAGGTGATCTGGATCGGCATCCCGATCGTGGAGAACACCGGCCGCAACGCCCGGTACCAGATGCTCAACAGCATCTACGCGGCCGAGGCGGCGAAGCGCCCCGGCAACGCCTTCTTCGTCGACACGTACCCGCTCTTCCAGGACTCGGCCGGCAACTACAACAAGTACCTCACGGTCAACGGGCAGCAGGTCGAGATGCGCGCCCCCGACGGCATCCACTTCACCCGCGCCGGTGGCGACCGGATCGCCGACGCGGTGATGGCCGAGCTCGGCAACATCTACGACCTCACGTCGTGGAAGAACCCGACCACGACCACGACGGCCACCACCGCCGCGCCGGTGACCACCACCACGGCCACGACCACGACCAAGGCGAAGTAGCCGCGGCCGAAACGGCGCCGGCGGCCGCGAGGGGCTCCGGTAGCCTCGGGGCATGGCCGACGCCGACGTCCGCATCCCCACCGAGCTCCTCCCGAAGGACGGCCGCTTCAACTCCGGCCCGTCGAAAGTGCGGCCCGCCACCGTGGAGGCGCTGGCCGCGACCGGGCGCTCGTACCTCGGCACCAGCCACCGGCGCACGGGCGTGCGCTCCACCGTTGCCCGCGTCCGCGAGGGCCTCCGCGACCTGTTCTCACTGCCCGACGGCTACGAGGTGCTCCTCGGCAACGGCGGCTCGAGCCTGTTCTGGGACGCGGCCACCTTCGGCCTGATCGACGACCGCAGCCAGCACCTCGTGTTCGGCGAGTTCTCGGCGAAGTTCGCCCAAGCGGCCGCGGCCGCCCCGCACCTCGCGGAGCCGGAGGTCATCGAGACCGAGCCCGGCACCCACCCGACCCTGCGGTACAGCGCCGAGGTCGACGTCTACGCGGCCACCCACAACGAGACGTCGACCGGCGTCGTGATGCCGATCGAGCGCCCCGCGGGAGCCACCGGCCGCCAGCTCGTGGTGGTCGACGGCACGTCGGCCGCGGGCGGGGTGCGCGTCGACCCGACCCAGTTCGACGCCTACTACTTCGCGCCGCAGAAGTGCTTCGCCGGCGACGGCGGATTGTGGCTCGCGCTGTGCTCGCCCGCGGCGATCGAGCGCATCGCCACGATCGGCGTCTCCGACCGGTGGACGCCGGCGATCCTGAGCCTGCCGATCGCGCTCGAGAACTCGCGCCTCGACCAGACCTACAACACGCCCGCGCTGGCCACGATCTTCATGCTCGCCGACCAGGTCGACTGGATGCTCGGCCTCGGCGGTCTCGACGCGGTCGCCGCCCGCTGTGACGCGTCGGCCGCGATCCTCTACGGGTGGGCCGACGCGCACCCGCTCGCGCGCCCGTTCGTCGCGGCCCCCGCCGAGCGCAGCCCGGTGACCGGCACCATCGACTTCGACGACTCCGTCGACGCGGCCTGGCTCGCGGCCTCGCTGCGCGCCAACGGGATCGTCGACACCGAGCCGTACCGGAAGCTGGGCCGCAACCAGCTCCGGATCGCCATGTTCCCGGCGATCGATCCCGAGGACGTCGCCGCGGTCACCCGCTGCGTCGACTTCCTGCTCGACGCCCGCTGAGCCGCGGACCCGGCGCCGGTCGGTGCGGTCGATCGATGGGGCATTCCCACGGTTCCGCCCTCGACAAGCCGCGCACGGCCCCCGTAGGTTGACGCCTTCGTCAGGTATCCGAGCTCCGGGGGGACGCAATGCTCTTCATCCACGAGACCCATGCCGTCATCGGTCCGAAGGAGCTGGAGTTCGAAGCCACGATCCGCGACGACTACATGGCGACGCTCGCGGCCGGTGAGGACGCCCGCCTGCTCTACTTCCTGCACCTCTCCCACGGCGGCGGGCTCGCCTACCGGGTCACCACCGTCACCGCGGTGAAGGACGGCGCCGCCTACGGCCGCCTGGCCGAACGGTTCCGCACCGGCGACCTGCGCGAGTGGGCGGCCGAGACCGACAAGCTCCGGCACACCGTTGCCGCCAAGATCATCGTGCCCGCCCCCTGGTCGCCGGTGCAGGACATCGACCTCGCGACGGTGCCCACCGACCCGAAGGGCGACCACGAGCTGAGCCTCTTCATGGAGGACAGCGCGTGGCCGTACGAGGGCAAGCTCGACGACTACCTCGCCAAGGCGCAGGCCCAGTACGCGCCGTCGCTCGAGGAAGGCCGCCACTTCAAGGGCAAGTCGATGCTCGAGCTGCAGATGGTCTTCCAGACCGCGTGGGGCGCCGCCCCCCGGCGCCGCGAGGTCATCCTCTGGCAGAAGGTCGTCGACCTCGACCGGCTCAAGCCGCTGATCATGACCGAGCTCACCGCCGAGCAGCGCGCCCCGGGCACCTGGATGAACGACGCGTTCGAGGTGCGCGACGACTGGGAGAGCCGCCTGCTCCGCACCACCAGGTGGTCGCCCTGGTACTAGGCCGACGCGTCCCCGCCGCGCGTCGCGCGGCGGGGAGCTGCGCCCGGCGCGCCTAGAGGAACCGGGCCGCGAACTGCTCGATGCGGGGGCGGCCGGTGCCGGGCCAGCCGACGACGAGGTACTCGAAGCCGAGCCCCTCCCACTCGTCGATCGCCGCGGCGACATCGTCGTCGGAGCCGTCGAGCGAGAGCGACGACGCCCGCTTGATCGACGCCGGATCGCGGCCGTACTCCAGCGCGAGCTCGTCGAGCCGAGCGCTCTTGCGGGCGAGATCCGCGGGTGATCCGAAGCAGTGCCACACGTCGGCGTGCCGGGCGACGATCGGCAGCATCTTGCGCTCGCCACCCGCGCCGATCCAGATCGGCGGGTGCGGGACCTGCACCGGCCGCGGGTGCATCGTGGCGTGCTCGAGCCGGAAGTGCTCGCCGGCGAATGACGCGTCGTCCTCGGTCATGAGCAGCTTCATCACCTGGAGGGCCTCCTCGAAGCCCTCGATGCGCTCACGCGTCGGCGGGAAGTCGAAGCCGAGCGCGCGGTGCTCGCCCTCGAACCACGCCGCGCCGAGCGAGAGGTCGACCCGCCCGTGCGACGCGTGGTCGACGGTGATGACCTCGCTCGCCAGCAGCGACGGGTGCCGGTACGTGTAGCCGGTGACCAGGAGGCCGAGGCGCACGCGCTCGGTGACGCCCGCGAGCGCGGCGAGGGTGGTCCACCCCTCGAAGCAGTTGCCGGGCCCCTCGCCGTACATCGGCTGGAAGTGGTCGAAGCCCCAGATGCCCTCGAAGCCGAGCGCCTCGGCGAACCGGGCCCGGTCGGCGATCTCGTCCCATTCGAGGCGCTGCTGCGCGAGGTCGAGCCCGAACCGCATGGTGCTCCTCCCGATCGTCGTGGGTGCGCGCCGGAGCCGGGCCCCGGTCGCTCAGTCGTCCTGTTGGAGCAGACCGCCCCAGCCCTGGGGCGGCGGGTCGAGCTTCCAGAACTGCTCCGGAGCGGGCGTGTCGAGCTTCTCGAGGATCGCCCAGTCGTGGTCGAGGGCGAGGATCTGCGACGTGTAGTGAGCGAAGGCCGCCCGCTTGCGCTCCTGCCCGGGGTCGACGCGCGGGCACACCGGCGTGGGCCAGATCCCCTTGCGGAACAGCTGCGACACCCGCCAGGCCAGCATGCCGGGAATGTGCTTGTAGCCGTTGTCCTCGTAGCAGAACCAGGGAACGTCGGCGAAGCGGTCGCGGACGAGCATCGCGGCCTGGTGGGTGACGTCGTGATCCGGGTTGGCCAGGCCGAACGGGATGAACACCGCGGTGGGATCGAGATCGCGGATGGTCTGCTCGAGCGTGTCGACGATCGCCGGCGCCTGGACCCACTCGGGGCGCTCGAGGTACTGGTGCTCGGTGAAGTCGAGCCAGACCCAGCGGGCGCCGAGCTCGGCGAGCGCGGCGGCGTCCTCCTTGCGCCGGGCGACGAGCACGTCGTCACCGGGCACGAAGCCGGCGATCTGGTCCCAGTGGGTCATCGGGTCGGGATACTGCTCGAGGGGGCCCGAGAAGACCGTGACCACCGTGGCCCCCGGGTGCGCGGCCATGAGCTGGCTGCAGCCCAGCACGGCGTCGTCGAGGTGGGGCGAGACGACGACGATCCGCTCGAGGACCGCCTCCGCCACCATCCCCCAGCCCCGGAGGGGGGTGCCGACGTCTTCCGGTTCCGCTTCCAGGTCCGCCATGCGGGTCAGCTTGGCATTTTTCGCCCGGACCCGGTGCGGCCCGCCAGCCGAGGGTCGAATACCACTCTGAGTGGTAAGTGATTGACGGCGAGCGCGAAGCCCCCGCGGCTAACTTGCTCCTCAGGTTGGGGCCGGACACGGACGCTGGGTGCCCCGAGGGCGGAGCGGCATGGATTCACCACGCGAGCCACGCATCAACGCGTCGCACGGACTGCTCGCAGCGCTGGTGGGGATCGTCGGCCTGCTCGCGCTCTTCGCCCTGATCGCCAACCCCGGCATCTACCGGAAGGCCAACTCGGGCGACGTCGCCCGGGCCAAGCGGGCCGCCCGCCTGCTGGCCTCCGACGCGACCACGACCACCACCCGCGCCTCGATCCTGAGCGGCGACGTCGTCGACCCGCGGGCCACCGCGCCGGCCCCCGACACCGGGACCACCGGCGCCACCGCCACGCTCTCCACCATCTCGAACACCTCGTCGATCTCGCCGGCCGGCTTCCTGCGGGCCATCGCCGGCACGCTCACGAGCGGCACCCACAACTCGGGCTCCGGCTCCCAGCAGGCCGCTTCGGGCACGACCACCACGAGCCGCAAGGGCAAGAACGCGAACGCGCGCATCGGCGACAACCCAACGAGCGCGGGCCCAACGAGCGCGGGCCCAACGAGCGCGGGCCCCACGTCCGGCACCTCGGGCGCGTCCGGCACCGTCGACCCCACGACGACGACGAAGAAGCCGACCACCACGACCGCCAACACCACCACGACGACCAAGAAGCCGACCACGACGACGGCCGACACGACCACCACGACGGCGCCCCCCACGACCACCGCGCCGCCCACAACGACGCAGCCGCCCACCACCACCGCGCCGCCCACCACCACTGCGCCGCCGACCACGACCACCGCGGCGGCGTGCGTCCCGCTCGTCGACCCCAACTGCCCCATCTTCTGACGCCCGCACCGCGGCCGTGGCAGGCTGCCCCTCCGGACCGACCGAGGGGGACGCATGGGTCTGCTGGACGGTGAGACCGCCATCATCACCGGTGGCGCGTCGGGCATGGGCCGCGCGACGGCCCGCCGGATGACCGAAGAGGGCGCGAAGGTCGCCGTCTTCGATCTCGACGGCGAGGGCGCGCGGAAGGTCGCCGACGAGATCGGCGGCTACGGCTACGGGGTCGACGTCGGCGACGCCGACGCGATGCAGGCCGCGGTCGACGCGGCCGCCGAGGAGCTCGGCGGGCTCTCGATCATCTACAACAACGCCGGCACCATGGCGTTCGCGCTCACCCACGAGATCTCCCCGGCCGACTGGGAGCGCGTCGTGCGGGTCAACCTCCTCGGCCCGTACCACGGCATCCGCGCCGCCGTCCCCTACATGATCGAAGCCGGCCGCGGCAACATCGTGAGCACCGCGTCGATCAGCGGGGTGCGCCCCGCGGCGGGCGAAGGCCCGTACGCCGCGTCGAAGGCCGGGGTGATCGCGCTCACGGCCACGGCCGCGCTCGAGTACGGGCCGATGGGCATCCGGGTCAACTGCATCTCGCCCGGGACGATCCACACCGGCATGACCGACCCGCTGCTCGCGTGGAAGGAAGGCAACGACTTCATGCGGGAGAAGACCCCGCTCGGGCGCATCGGCGCCCCCGAGGACATCGCCGACACGGTGGTGTTCCTGTGCTCGGACGCGGCCCGCTACATCACCGGCCACAACCTCGTGGTCGACGGCGGGGTCCTGCTCCACGGGTCGGGGGTCGACGGGCTGCTCGGGTTCGCCGACGGGCCCAAGACGCCCGTCTGATCCCGTCCCGGCGCGCGCGACGGCGCCGGTACCATCGGCCCATGTCTTCCGATGCGCCGGGTCCGAGCTCCCCGCCGGCGATGGACGTCGCCGATTCGCCGCTCGAGCTCATCGGCAACACGCCGCTCGTGCGGCTGCGGCGCGTCGGCGCGGGCCTCGCGTGCGATCTCATCGCCAAGCTCGAGTCGGTGAACCCCGGCGGCAGCGTGAAGGACCGGCCCGCGGTCGCGATGATCGACGCGGCCGAACGCGACGGGCTGCTGAAGCCGGGCGGCACGATCGTGGAGCCCACGTCGGGCAACACCGGTGTGGGGCTCGCGATCGTGGCCGCGCAGCGCGGCTACCGGTGCGTCTTCGTGATGTCGGACAAGATGAGCGAGGAGAAGGTCGCTCTGCTGCGGGCCTACGGCGCCGAGGTGGTCGTCTGCCCCACCGCGGTCGCGCCCGAGGATCCCGCGTCGTACTACTCGACCGCGGAGCGGCTCGTCCGCGAGATCCCCGACGCGTTCCGACCCGACCAGTACTCCAACCCCGCCAACCCCGAGGTGCACTACCGCACGACCGGGCCCGAGATCTGGCGGCAGACCGCGGGCCGCATCACGCACTTCGTCGCCGGGGTCGGCACCGGCGGCACCATCACCGGGATCGGTCGCTACCTCAAGGAGCAGAACCCGTCGGTGCAGATCGTCGCGGCCGACCCCGAGGGATCCGTGTACTCCGGCGGCACCGGCCGGCCGTACATGGTCGAAGGGGTGGGCGAAGACTTCTGGCCGACCACGTTCGACCCCACGGTCGTCGACCTCACGATCGCGGTGACCGACGCGGAGTCGTTCGCGGCGGCGCGCCGCGTCACCCGTGAAGAGGGCCTGCTGATCGGCGGGTCGTGCGGTACCGCGGTGCACGCGGCGCTGGTCGTCGGCGCCGACGCCGGGGCCGACGCGGTGATCGTCGTGCTCCTGCCGGACTCGGGCCGCAACTACCTGTCGAAGATCTTCGACGACCGCTGGATGACCGACTACGGCTTCCTCCGCGCCGCCGAGGGCCCCTGCGCGGGCGACGTCGTCGAGGCGAAGAGCGGCGCGATCGCCGATCTCGTGCTCGTCGCGCCGACGGAGACGGCCCGGCGGGCGTCGGAGCTGATCCGCGAGCTCGGCGTGTCGCAGGTGATCGTGAGCGTGTCGACCGAGCTGCCGCTCGCCGAGAAGGAGGTCGTGGGCACGGTGCACGAGCTCGAGCTCATGGAGCGGCTGTTCGCCGACCCGCAGGTCCTCGACCAACCGGTCGCCGCGATCATGGGCCCGCGCCTGCCGATGGTCGGCATCGGCGAACCCGTCTCGCGGCTGGTGCAGAGCCTCGAGGTCGCCAGCGCGGTGCTCGTCCTCGACGGCGGGCACCCGGTCACCGTCCTCAGCCGCTCCGACGTGCTCGCGTTCCTCGGCGCGCGTACCGAGCCGTGAGCACGGACCCCGGCTTCGAGACCCGGGCTATCCACGCCGGGCAGGACCCCGATCCCGTGACGGGCGCGGTGGTGACCCCGATCTCGCTGGCGTCGACGTTCGCGCAGACGGCCGTGGGCGAGCACGCCGGGTTCGAGTACGCGCGCACCGGCAACCCGACCCGCGCCGCGCTCGAGACCTGCATCGCGTCGCTCGAGGGCGCGGCGCGCGGGTTGGCGTTCGCCAGCGGCATGGCCGCCGAAGACGTCGTGCTGCGGACGTTGCGGGCCGGGGACCACGTCGTCATCGGCACCGACGCCTACGGCGGCACCTTCCGCATCGTCTCGAAGGTCTACGAGCCGATGGGCGTCACGTGGACGTCGGTCGACCTCACCGATCTCGACGCGGTACGGGCCGCCATGCGCGCCGAGACGCGCCTCGTGTGGGTCGAGACCCCCACCAATCCGCTCCTCACGATCGTCGACATCGCCGGGCTGAGCACGATCGCGCACGAGCACGGCGCCCGGTGCGTGGTCGACAACACGTTCGCCACCCCCTACCTCCAGCGCCCACTGGACCTGGGCGCCGACGTGGTGGTCCACTCCACCACGAAGTACCTCGGCGGTCACTCCGACGTCGTCGGCGGCTTCGTGGCCACCAGCGACCACGAGCTCGCGGCGGAGCTCGCGTTCCTGCAGAACGCGGTGGGCGCGATCCCGGGGCCGCTCGACTGCTACCTCGTGCTCCGGGGGGTGAAGACGCTCGCGGTGCGCATGGACCGGCACTGCCAGAACGCGCGAGCCGTCGTCGCGCTCCTCACGGAGCATCCCCGCGTGGCCAAGGTCCTGTACCCGGGCCTCCCCAACCACCCGGGCCACGACATCGCGCGCCACCAGATGGCCGACTTCGGCGGCATGGTCTCGTTCCTGGTGCGCGGCGGTCGGGACGAGGCGATCGCGCTCGTCGGCCGGACCCGGGTGTTCACGCTGGCGGAGTCGCTCGGCGCGGTGGAGTCGCTCATCGAGCACCCCGGGCAGATGACCCACCTCTCGGCCGCGGGCTCGCCGCTCGAGGTGCCCGACAACCTCGTACGGCTCTCGGTGGGGATCGAGACCGCCGGCGACCTGGTGACCGATCTCGCCCAGGCCCTCGACTCGCCCGACTGAGGCCGGCCCGGGCCGCGGGCGCCGGTCAGGAGTCCTTGAACGTGTTGACCCGGTGGTCGGTGAAGCGGTCGACGGGCGAAGCCCCCGAGTCGCGGGCGGCGTGGGTCCAGTCGGGCTGCTTGCCCCGGAACGTCTCGTCGAAGCGCGCCACGCCGTCGACGATGTCGACCAGCTCGGCGATGAGCTCGGGCTCGCGGGCCGCCGCGGTGCCCGCGACGTGGGCGTCGAACGCGGCGGGGAACGCGGCCATCAGGCTCGCCACCACCACCTGGTGCTGCGTGGCGAGCGAACAGCGCGCACCGGTGATCACCGAGTCGAGCCGGCGGCCGATCTCGACCTTGTCCTGTTGGAGGTCGACCCGGGTGTCGTCGAGCGTGGCGAGCGAGTGCAGGCGGTCGGAGATGATGAGCCCGTCCTGCTTGCACGGCGTGCACTGCCCGCACGACTCGACCGCGAGGAAGCGCGACACGCCGGCCGCGACCGCCACCGGGTCGAAGGTGTCGTCGTAGACGATGAAGCCCGCGGAGCCGAGGCCGCTGCCGATCGCGGCCAGGCCCTCGTACGAGAGCGGCGCGTCGAGCTGGTCGGCGGTGATCACCGGGTTGGACACACCCGGGAGGACCGCGGTCAACGTGCGGCCGGGCAGCACGCCCCCACCGATCGTCTCGATCACCTCGCGCAGCGGGGTCCCCATCGGGAACTCGCCCACGCCCGCGTGCTGCACGGCCCCGGTCACGGTGCACACCATGGTCCCCGGCGACTCCCGGGTGCCCTCGGTGCGGAACCACTCGGCCCCGCGCCACACGATCCGCGGGACGTTGGCGATGGTCTCGACGTTGTCGACGAGCGTGGGGGCGGCCTCGCTGTGGGTGGCGCCCGCCATCTCCACGTGGGCCGAGAGCCCGCTGCCGCTGTTGACGTCGCCCGCGGTCTCGACCACCTCGTCGACGCCGCGGCGGAACGGCGGCGCGATGCGCGGGAACGGCGCCCGGCCGTCGAGCGACTCGAGCAGCGCGGTCTCCTCGCCGTAGAGGTACTCCGACGGCCCGGTGTGGATGCTCATCGCGATGCCGTCGGCCCAGCCCGCGGCGCGGATCGCGTCCATCGCCGCCTCCACGCGCGCGATCTCGGGCCCGAACGACGACTTCAAGGCGATGATCACGGAGTCGGCGCCGACGACGACGGCGGCGATGAGCGCGCCCTCGATGATCTCGAACGGGTTCATCCGCAGCAGCGTGCGGTCCTTGAGCGTGCCGGGCTCGCCCTCCGCCGCGTTGACGACGACCGTGGCCGGGTTGTCGGGCGAGCAGTAGTCCGCGACCGTGCGCCACTTCCGCCCGGTGGGGAACCCGGCACCGCCGCGGCCGCGCAGACCCGAGGCCTCGAGCTCCGAGATCACGTCGGCGGGCACGGCGGCCCGGGCGGCTTCGATCCCCCGCCCGCCGCGCTCCGCGAGGTAGTCGTCGAACGTCTCGACGGGGTGGGGCGGAAGCACGCGGTGCACGATTGTCATGGTCTCTCCCGTGTCACGGAACCGGTGGATCTGTGGTGCTCAGGTTGCCAGAGCCCGGCCGCACCCGACGAACCTCCTGGCCGGGCCGCCGCGGCGAACCCGACGCTAGAGGTAGTCGTGGTGGAGCAGGTCGTTGGTGGCGAACCAGCCGGGCACCGCAGGCAGGAAGTTGGCGACGATCTGGTCGAGGAGGACCGCCGCGACCGCGATCTCGGTGGGAACTCCGGCGGCGGTGAGCGCCCCCGACATTCCGACCGAGGAGACCGCGGTGCCGCCGCCCGGGATCGGGATCATGGACGCGATGGTCGAGATGAAGATGTTCATCGCCAGCAGGGTCCAGTAGTTGATCGAGCCGCCGAACGCCCAGATGCAGATCTGCATCAAGAACGCGTACATCATGGCGTTGACGGCGTTGCCGACGAGCAGGAACGCGACCCGCCGGGGCGACCGCGCCGCGGCCCACATCGTGTTCATCGCACTGACGACCGGCGGGAGCGCCGTCTTGCGGAGCTTCGGCACCCCGAGGATCAGGCCGACGGTGACCGCGATCGCCAGCACCGCGATGAGCACGACGTCGACGATGCTGCCGACGGGAATCGATCCCGCGTGCAGGGCCGTGGGCGAGAGCGCCACCGCGATGACCAGCAGGATGACCTGGGCGAGGATGTTGCCCGCGTTGATGAGCAGCCCACCCGACGCGACCGCCGACGCGAGGTCGACGCCCTGGCGCTGGAGGAACCGGATCTGCGCGGCCATGCCGCCGACCGCGGGGATCGCCAGGTTGGAGAACGACATCGAGAGCTGGAGCTCGCTGGTGCGCCAGAGCGGCAGCGGGATGGG
>JADGOM010000203.1 GCA_017882925.1 Acidimicrobiia bacterium
CGCCGCCGCCTGCGGCCGGAGGGTGACCTCGACGAGGTGCACGCCGAGGCCCGGCACTCGGTCGAGGACTACCAGCGCCGAGCGCATCTCGGCGACGAGGTCCCGCTCAGCGACCCGGGCCAGATGCTCGAGCGCGTGCTGCGCTCGGTCACCGACTTCGGCCCGCTCACCGACCTGCTCGCACGTCGCGACGTCGAGGAGATCTTCATCGAGGGGCCGCGCGTCTCGTACCTCGACAGCCTCGGCCGGCTCCGGGGCCTGACCACTCCCACCAGCGAGGACGAGAACCGCCAGATCATCGACCGCCTCCTCGCCACGACCGAACGCCAGGTCAACGCCAAGCACCCGATCGTCCAGGCCCGGGTCCTGCAGGGGACGGCCCGCCTCACCGTCGCGATCCCACCCGTGGCCGACCAGATCTCGGCGACGCTCCGCCGCTACACGGTCCGCCACGTCACCCTCGACGACCTGGTGCGACGCGACTCGCTCAGCCGGCCCGCCGCCGGCTTCCTGTGGGCCGCGATGCAGCTCCGCTCGCGGCTCGCGGTGTCGGGCCAGCCGGGCGCGGGCAAGACGACGCTGCTGGCGGCGCTCCTCGCCGCGGGCCCGAGCGGGCACTGCGTGCGCTGCTGCGAGGAGATCCGCGAGCTCGCGGTGCCGATCACGCACGGCGGCTACTACGAGGTCCGTCCGGCCACGCTCGACGGCACCGGCGAGATCAGCCTCCGCGATCTCATCAAGTTCGTGCTGGCGATGCGGCCGGACCGGATCGTGTGCGGCGAGGTGAGGGGGGCCGAGGCCTTCGAGCTCACCCGCGCGGTCAACGCCGGGAGCGGATTCCTCTGCACCGTCCACGCCAACAGCGCGCCCGAGGCCCTCAACGCGCTCGTGAACGCGGCGCTGATGGCGGGCGAGAACGTCGCCGAACGCGTCGTCCGCAAGGTCTTCTCGGAGTCACTCGACCTGGTGGTCCACGTCGACCGCGACGACCAGCCGTCCGAGGGGCGCCCGGGCATCCGGCGCCAGGTCATGGAGATCACCGCGGTCGTCCCGGCGCTCACCGACGACTTCACGGTCGAGCCGATCTTCCAGCGGGCCGCGCTCGGCCGGCCGCTCGAGTGGACCGGCAGCTGCCCCGAGGCGCTCGCCGACCGCATCGGCCGCACCCTCGCCGACGGATTGACCGTGCGCGGCATCCTCGAGGGGCGGTGCGACCCGTTGTGATGCTGCTCGGCGCCATCTGCATCGGCGTCGCCTGCGCGTGCGCGGCGGGGTTCGCGACGGGTCACCCGCCGACCATCCGCAGGCCCGCCCGGCGCGCACGCGCCACCGTCTCGGCCCGGCAGCTCTGGCTCCAACAGGCCGGGGTGGCCGTGACGCCGCGCCAGTTCTGGGCCGGATCGTCGGGCGTCGGCGGCCTCGCGTTCGTCGTCCTCGTCGTCGTGACCGGTACGCCGACGGTTGCGGTGGTGCCGGCGATCGCGATCGCCGGCCTCCCCCGCGCGTTCTTCGCCCGGCGCCGCACGTCACGACTCGACGAGGTGCAGGCCGCGTGGCCCGACGGACTGCGCGACATCCTCGCGTCGGTCGCGGCCGGCCGCCCCATCACCCATGCGATCAACGGGCTCGTCGAATCCGGGCCGGAGCCGCTGCGGATCGCGTTCGCCCGCTTCCCGCTGCTGGCCCGGATGCTGGGGACGGTCCCTGCGCTCGAGATCGTCAAGGAGGAGCTCGCGCACCCCACCAGCGACCGCGTCATCGAGGTCCTGATCCTCGCCCACGAGCGCGGCGGGCGGATCGTGAAGGAGATCCTCGAAGACCTCGTGGCCGCGACCACCAGCGACCTCAAGGTGCAGCGGGAGATCGCCACCGACGGGCTCGAGATGCAGATCAACGCGCGGGCGGTGGTCTGCCTCCCCTGGCTGGTCCTCCTCGCCCTCACGTTGAGCGACGGCCCGTTCCGCGACTTCTACCGGTCGCAGGCCGGGCTCCTCGTCGTGCTGATCGGCGGCGCGCTCAGTGGCGTCGGCTACGCGCTCATCAGCCGGCTCGGGCGCGACCTTAGCGAGCAGCGGGTCTTCGGCTCCGCCGCGGTGGTCGATCCGGTGGTCCTCCGGTGATCGGCGGGCTCGCCCTCATGGCCGCGGTCGCGGTCGGCGTCGCGTGCGCGGCGCTCGCCTCGCTGGTCGTCCCCCCGCTCCCGCGGCTCGCGCCGCGCGTGCGCCCGTACACGATCGTGACGCGGGCCCACCTCGGCCACAGCGCCGACGTCCTCGCGACCGCGGCGCCGGCCGCGTCGCCGGGTGGCCGCGTCGTCGGCCGCCTGTTCGGTCCCCCGTTGCTCGCGCTGGTCCGGATCGCGGGCCGTCGCATCGAGTCGCGCGACGACGAGCAGCTCCGGCGCAAGCTGCGCCAGGGCGGGCTCGACGCCACGACCCCGGACGAGTTCCGCACCGCGCAGGTGACGCGGGCCGCGCGCTTCGGGGGCGTGGCGCTGGGCGTCGGCCTGCTCGTCACGACCCCGGCGATCGCGTGCGTGATGGCGGGGGTCGGGCTCATCGCCGGCGCGCTCCGCTCCCGCGGCCGGCTCGACCACGCCATCGAGACCCGCAACGAACGCATTCGGCTCGAGCTCTACACGGTCAACCAGCTGCTCGCGCTGCACGTGCGCACCGGCGCCGGGCCGGTGCAAGCGGTGCAGCGTCTGGTCGACCGCGGGCACGGCGCGGTGATCGAGGACCTCGGCGACGTCCTCGACGCGATCCGCACCGGGGTGTCGGAGCCGGAGGCGTTCCACCGTGCCGCCGACGTCACCGCGGAGCCCGCGGCGGCGCGCACGTACAAGCTGTTCGCCACGGGCGCGGAGCGCGGTGTCGACCTCGCGGGCGCGCTGCTCGACCTCAGCCAGGACATCCGCGACTCGCGTCGTGAGGAGCTGCGGCGAACGGCCACGAAGCGACGCGCCGCGATGCTCATCCCGACGATCGCGATCCTCGCGCCCACGATGCTCCTGTTCATCGCCGCGCCCATCCCGTCCATCGTCTTCGGCTTCCACTGACCCCGATCCCTCCAAGGAATGGAGCACCACCATGTACGAGCGCATCCTCCGAAGCTGGTTCCAGATCGTGGCCAGCGCGGCCGGCGCGCACGAGGAGCACGGCATGACCACCGCCGAGCTGCTCGGCAACGCCGCGCTCGCGATCCTCGCCCTCGTGGGCATCTGGGCCGCCATCCGCGGCGTCGGGACGCAGGTCACCGACTTCATCAAGAGCTCGCTCCCGGGGTCCTGATCACCCGGTCGGGCGACCGCGGGTTCGCGACGATCGAGTTCGTCTTCGCGACCGCGCTGTCGCTGCTGCTGCTCGTCTACGGCGCGCAGTTCGTCGTCTTCACCTACGGACGGGGCGCGGTCCGCGCCGCGCTCGACGAGGGCGCGCGGGCCGGGATCGCCGGACGCGGACGCCCCGACGAGGTCGCACGGTGCGAGTCGCACGCCCGAGCGGCGATCGACCAGATGCTGGGGCCCCGCATGCGGTCGGGGGTCCGGATCCGGTGCGACGCGACCGACCTCGACGTCACCGCCACCGCGCAGGTGCGGTTCCGGGGGTGGGTCGCCCCGGCCCTCGGCGGCTGGAAGGTCGACGACTGGTCGTTCACCACCAGCGCCACCGTGCTGCTCGACCCCGATCCGGGCCGGCCGTGATGGGGTCCGACGAACGCGGATTCGGCACCCTCGAATTCGTGGTCGGCGTGGCGCTGCTGCTGATCCCGGTGCTGCTGCTCGTGCTCCAGATCCCGCGGTGGCTGGAGTACCAGGACTTCGCCCGCACCGCCGCGGCCGAGGCGTCCCGCGCCTGTGCCGATGCCGACACCGCGGCCGCGGGCGAGGCGCGCGCCGAGCGGCTGGTCGCCGCGATGGCCCCGAACTACGGCATCGGCGCGGCCGACGCGGCCCGGTCGCTGCGGGTGACCTGCACCGGCGCGCCCGGCCCCGGGGCCACCGTGGTGGCGACGGTGCGCATCGATGCGCCCGCACTCGTGTTCCCCGGCTTCGGGCGCGGCACCTACCACGCCACGTGGACCGTGTCCCACGCCGAGGTCGTCGACCCGTACCGGAGCTACGGCTCGTGAACCGTCGTCCGACCGCGACCCGGGCCGGCGAGCACGGCTTCGTCACGGTCTGGATCCTCGGGCTGTGCGTGACGCTGCTCGTGCTCGGCGGCATCAGCATCGACCTCTGGCGGGCGTTCGGCGAGCGCCGTTCCCTCGTCGCTGCGGCCGACAGCGCGGCGCGCTCCGGCGCGTCGGCCATCGACCCCGCGGTGCGGCGCGACACCGGCGTGCTGCGCATCGACCCCGACCTGGCCGCCGCGAGGGCCCGCGCCTCGCTGCGCGGCGTCAACGGGCTCGAGGTCACCGGCACGCCCGACGTCACCGTCACCGGCAACCGCGTCACCGTCGTCGTCCGCGGCCGCTTCGAGCTCGGCTTCCTCGACCTGCTCGATCCCCAGGGCCCGGTGACCATCACCGTGACCGCCACCGCCGAGCCCCATGAGGGATGAGCCCCGAAGGGCGGCCGACCCCGGCCGCCGAGAGCCCTCAGGTGCCCACGTCGACGTAATACCCGTCCAAGCAGATATACGTCTGGACGGGTATTGCACACTCCGAGCGTCGCTCGAGGCGCGGCGGATCGTGCACCGGGCCGACCCGCACCGCCGATGACCCGAAGCGTGCCCGAGCCGCCGCCCAGCAACCTCGCCGACCTGCGCATCGGCTTCGGCGTGACCCAACTCGAGCTCGCCATCCGCCTCCGAATGCCCCAGTCCGGCGTCTCGCGCATCGAGCACCAGGACGATGCGCTGCTCTCCACGTTGGCGAGGTACATCGACGGTCTCGACGGTCAACTCCTGCTCTCGGCCCGTTTCGGCGACGACACGGTCCGCATCCACATCCCGTCGATCGTCCGGCCCCGACATCTCGGCATCGCGGCCCGCCGCCGCGGGAGCTCCCGCCGGGTGACGAGCGCGGACCCATTGGAAGCGAGCGGCGTCGTCGAGCCGCCGGCTCCCGGCGCCCGAGGGTTCGATGGTCGCGGCGGGTGCTGACCGTCTACTGGTCGCGCCGCGGCGTCACCGTCTGGCCGGCCTCGTTGACGTTGCCGTACCAGACGACGTTGCCGCCGACGGTCGCGTAGTCGAAGAGGTGGTCGGCGCCGAAGGTGTTGTTGCGCACGGTCACGTTGGTCGGCACCCCGTACTGCGGCGCGCTGCGGCTCTGGATCGAATAGAAGGTGAAGCCGCCACCGCTCATGTAGTCGTTCTCGATCAGCACGTTGTTGATGGGGCCCTGGTCGGCGTCGATGAAGATCGCGGAGTTGAGCCCGGTGCGCTCGAAGCGCGAGTTGCGCACCGTGATGTTGGAGCCGGCCGACACCTGGAGGCCGTCGTTGTGGCTGTAGCCACCGGCCCCGTACTGCGCGCCGCGGAACGCGTTCATGTCGTGGACCCAGGAGTTCTCGATCAGCACGTCACCATGGCCCTTGAGCCCGTCGAACGTGTTGTGCACGTTCATCCGGCGCATCGTGTAGCCGTTCCACTCGACCCCGTCGCCGGTGAAGCTCGGCCCGCCGTAGATCTCCCCGTCCTCCATCAGGAGGCCGCTGCCCGACGACTGGAGGATCGACTGGGCCCGGAAGTTGCGCAGCGTCACGTTGCTCGCGGTCACCGTGATCGGCCCGCTCACGTCGACGTTCTCGACCACCGCGCCCGGCGTGCTGAGCGTCAGCGGGCCCGAGGCGCGCAGCACCGACGGGTTCGACGGGCCGACCGGCCCCGGCACCGGGCCACCGGGGTTGGTGGCGGGCGGCGTCGTGGTGTTCGTCGGGGGCGGTGAGGTCGTCCCCGTGCCGCCGGCGGTGGTCGTCGTCGCGGGCGGGGCGGTCGTCGGCACCGGGGCCGGGGTCGTGGGCAGGGGCGTCACCCGGCACGTGACGCCGGTGTCGACCCCTACGGTGCGCGGGGGCAGATCCATGAACCCGGCGCTCAGGATGTCGGTGTTGTTGCCACCGGCACAGAGCCTGCTCTTCGCCGAGCTGAACGTGTCGAAGCCGACCACGGCCCGGGCGTCGAGGTAGCTCGGCGACGCGGTGTCGAGCACGTTGTAGAGGTAGCCGACTCCGGGGAAGACGCGGGTTTCCGACGCGTCGGCGACGTTGGGGTTCGACTCGCTCGCGATCGGGCCGCTGATCGTCAGCGCCACGCCCGAGCCACCGGCGGTCGCAGCGGCCGAGAGCGCGATCGAGGTCGGTCCGTCGACCCGCGCGATCCGCGCGCCGGCAGGGATGCCACTTCCCGAGATCGCGAGCCCGACGTCCGCGGCCTTGAAGCCGGCGGAGCCGGACGTGACCGCGGTCGAACCCGCGGTGACGACGGCGTCGGTGGCGACCGTGCTCTGCGTGCTGCCCAGGTTGTTGAGGTAGAAGCGGCTGCCGCTCCAGCGCACGCCGTAGGCGGCGGAAGCCGCGTCACCGGGCGTCGTCGTGATCGCCCCCACCCGCACGCCGTTGCGCTCGTCGATCGTGGGGTTGGCCGCGTTGGTCGACTGATAGACCCAGGCCCCGTTGGAGTACGGAAGGATCATCTGCTGGAAGCGGGCCGGGTTGCCGCCCTGCGCGACGTCGGTGAGGAAGTCGCCGCGGTTCTCCTCCACCTGGATCGGGGCCGGGCAGACCGAGCCCGGCGTCGGGTCCTGGTTGGTGGCGCCGAGGACCGCGGCCTCGCTCGCGCCGAGCACCCGGGTGAGGAAGCTCGCCTCGGTGTCGGAGTTGCTCGGCGCGAGCACGCGCTGGATCTGCCCGGAGCTGCCGCCCGGGACCTCGTTCCACTGGGTGATCCGGCACGCGTAGATGTCGCGCAGCTGCTGCAACGAGAGCGACGACGGCGCCGCGAGGCTCGGCGTCGCCCACGTGACCACGTCGAGCGCGTACGCGTAGTACTGCGCGGTGGTGTTGTCGGTCGCGCCGGGCACGCTCGCGTCGGCCGACGACCGGGCGATGTCGATGCAGCCCCGCCGCGACCCCACCGCGCCCGTCGGGAAGATCCCGTTGACCGAGTCGCGCAGGGCCCGGCGGCCCGCCACCGAGTCCGCCGACGCGTTGAAGCTGCCCGCGGCGGTCGCGACCGTCAGCGCGCGGGTACCGGAGGCGCCGGCCTTCCCCGACAGGGTGACGTGGGAGGGGTCGACGACCGCGGTGATCTGGGCCCCGAACGGGATGTCGGCCGCCGAGCCGTCGGTGACCGCGTTGCCGACGTCGGACGGCACGAACCGGTTGGACGCGGTCTGCTTGCCCGCCGCGATCGAAGCCGTCGACGATCCGCTGGCGAGGACCACGCCGGTCACCGTGTGCGGCTCGCTGTACGTGACCGCGGGGCAGTTGGCGTCGGCCGGGACCCGGACCGCGGGCGCCTCCGAGGCGTCGACGTTGTAGTGGCCGTTGGTGGCGGAGTCGGCGGTGTCGAGGACCGCGTCCATCACTCCGTCGGTGAGGTCCGATCCCGCCGCGGTGATCACGACCGTCGGGGTGTCCGCGGCCCGCGCCGCGGGCGCCGTCGCGAGCACCGCCGGCACCACTCCGAGGACCATCAGGGACCCGACGACGACGCTCGTCGCGAGGCGTTGGCAGGCTTGTTTCCGCATCGCCCACGTTCATAATCGCGGTCCCCGAAACTGCACGCGAACAACGAACGACAGACAGGAAACAGCCGGTGAAGTCCTCGGAGTGCGCTCAAGGCGAGGGGTGTCGGCCGCCTGACTAACGTGTCGGGCCATGGCCAGCCACGGGACCGACCCCTACGCAGAGAACGAAGACCAGCAGGCGTTGCGCGAGCTCGCACGCGACGTCGCCGCCCGGGAGCTCGCCCCCCGGGCACGCCACGGGGACGAGACCGAGGAGTTCCCCCAGGACTCCTGGGACGCGATGAAGAAGGCCGAGCTGTTCGGCATCACCATCGGCGAGAAGTGGGGCGGCGCCGGGATGGGCGACATCGAGGCCGCCATCGTCCTCGAGGAGCTCGCCCGGGCCGACGTCTCCAGCGCGATCCTCGCCCAGCTGATCTTCAACGGCCCACCCCGGGCCATCGAGCACCTGGGCAACGACGCCATGAAGGACAAGTGGCTGCCGCTCGCCGCGAGCGGTGACGGCCTGTTCTCCATCGGCATCAGCGAGAGCGAGGCCGGCAGCGCGGTCAACCACATGCGCGCCCGGCTCACGCCCGACGGCGACGGCTACCGCCTCAACGCCTACAAGAACTACGTCACCGGTGGGCACAAGGCCGTCGCCTGCCTGGTGTGGTGCCGCTTCCCCGGGAGCGAGGGCACCAAAGGGATCGGCGCGGTGCTCGTCGACCTGTCGGCCGACGGCGTCACCCTCGCCGGCACCCACGAGAAGATGGGCCTGCGCGCCACCAGCGAGGCCGAGCTCGCATTCGACGACGTGTGGGTCGGTCCCGAGGACGTGCTCCTCGCCGGCGACCCCGACAGCTCCGAGTCGTTCAAGACCCTCATCGGCCACATCAACCACGAGCGCTGCGGCAACGCCGCCATGTGCCTCGGCGCCGCCCAGGGCGCGCTCGAGTACGCGATCCAGTACATGAACGACCGCGTCGTCGGCGGCAAGCCCCTCACGAGCCACCAGGGCCTGCAGTGGAAGATCGCCGACATGACGATGAAGATCGAGGGCGCCCGGCTCCTCCTCCAGCGGGCCCTCCACCTCGCGGGGCCGCACGGCACTCCCCCGCCGCTCGAGACCGCGATCGCCAAGGCGGCCGCGAACGAGGCGGCCAAGTTCGTGTGCGACGAGGCCATCCAGCTCCTCGGCGGCTACGGCTACTCCCGCGAGTACCCGGTGGAGCGGACCTACCGCGACATCCGGGGCCTCTGCATCGGGGCCGGCACGGTGGAGATCCAGAAGAACTTCATCGGGACCAACGTCCTCAAGGGTGGCACCACCGCGAACCCCGCCTGGAAGACCGGCCCGGTCTCCTAGCCGCCGGTCCTGCCGCCGATGACCCTGCGCCCGACCTACGAGCACCCGCGCGCGAAGGAGTACCGCGCGCCCGGAGGTGCGTGGGACGTGCCGTCGTTCGACGCGCTGCTCACCGCACGCGCGGATCCCGC
>JADGOM010000204.1 GCA_017882925.1 Acidimicrobiia bacterium
GGGCGGTCCGCGCGCGGTTCCGGTCGGCCGCGCTCGCCGGGACGAAGCCGAATCGGTACGGAGCGACGGATCCGTTCCGGCTCGCCCGCTCGCCGATCCAAGCCGGCGACGAGATGCGCTGGTTCCGGGCCAAGGTCGCCGGCGGGATGGGCTTCGAGGACGACGTGCGCCGCGCCGTCAACCGCTGGCGCTACGCGGGTGCCGATTCGTGAGCCGCCGCCCGCGCATCGTGCACGTCACGACCACCGACATCAGCCTGGCACTGCTGCTCGGTCCCCAGCTCCGCGCGTTCGCCGCCGCCGGCTACGAGGTGATCGGCGCATCCGCGCCCGGACCCCACGTCGAGGAGCTGACGAGCTGGGGCATCCGCCACGAGCCGCTCGCCCACGCGACGCGCTCCATGGCCCCGCATCGGGACGCCCGGGCCCTGTTCGAGCTGCGCACGCTGTTCCGCACCCTGGCACCGGACCTGGTGCACACCCACAACCCGAAGCCCGGTCTCTACGGTCGATTCGCGGCGCGACTCGCGCGCGTGCCCGCGGTCGTGAACACGGTGCACGGGTTGTACGCGCTCCCCGAGGATCCCTTCGTGAAGCGTGCGGTCGTGTACTCGCTCGAGCGGGCCGCGGCCGCGTGCTCGGACGCGGAGCTGCTCCAAAACGTCGAAGACATCGACGTGCTCCGCCGGTTGCGAGTCCCGGAGCGCAAGCTGCATCTGCTCGGCAACGGCGTGGACCTCACCCGCTTCGACCCCGCCCGGATCGACCCGGCGCGCGTCGCCGAGCTCCGTGCATCCTTCGGCGCGGGTCCCGACGACATCGTCTGTGGCGTCGTCGGGCGCCTGGTCTGGGAGAAGGGCTACCGCGAGGTCTTCGAGGCCGCGGCTCGTCTGCGCGCGCAAGCGCCTCGCATCAAGGTGGTCGTCATCGGTCCGTCGGACACCGCCAAGGACGACGCGATCACCGAGGCGGACATCGCGCGGGCAGAGCGCGAGGGTGGGATCCGGTTCCTCGGCATGCGCGACGACCTCGAGGACCTCTACGCCGCCATGGACCTGTACCTGCTCGCCTCGTACCGCGAGGGCTTCCCGCGCTCGGCGATGGAGGCGGCCGCGATGGGTCGCCCGCTCGTCGTCACCAACGTGCGCGGTTGCCGCCAGGTGGTCGACGACGGCGTGACCGGCCGGCTCGTCGCCGTGCGCGACGCCGCCGCGATCGCCGATGCCGTCGCGGCCATCGCCGGCGAGGACGGGGCCCGGCTCGCGATGGGTTGCGCGGGTCGGGAGAAGGCGATCCGCGAGTTCGACGACCGGAAGGTGATCGACATCACCCTCGGGGTGTACGAGCGCCTCCTCGGCGCCCGGCCGGCGGTCACCGCGTGAAGGTGCGGCTCGCCGACGTCGCGGACTCGACGCGCCTCGCTCATCTTCACGCGAGCCGGATCACCGACGGATTCCTGCCGAGCCTCGGCCCCGCGTTCCTCGATCGGCTCTACCGGCGCATCGTCCGGTCCGCGGACTCGTTCGCGTTCGTCGCGACCGACGAAGGGTCGGACCGGGTGCTGGGCTTTGCTGCCGCCACGAGCGACGTCGGCCGGCTCTACCGCTCGTTCGCGATCCACGACGGGCTCGTCGCGGGCGCGGTCGCCGCGCCCCGCCTGCTCCGCTCCTGGCGCCGGGTGCTCGAGACCGTCCGCTACCCGTCCGCGGACGGCACGGACCTTCCCGCGGCCGAGATCCTTACGGTCGCGGTCGACGCGGACTTCGGCGGGCGCGGCATCGGTGCGCTCGTGGTCGACGCCGCGACGCAGCGGCTGGCCGAGCGCGGTGAGGCCGCGGTCAAGGTGGTCGCCGGGTCCGACAACGTCGCCGCGCTGAGGCTCTACGAGAAGTGCGGATTCACCGTGCGCAGCCGCATCGAGATCCACGAGGGAGTGTCGTCCGAGGTGCTGGTGTGGAACTCGTCGTCGCGCTGATCGTCACGCTGGTCACGGCACCGATCATCCGGCGCGTCGCGCTCCGGCTCGGCATCGTCGATCGTCCGGGACCGCTCAAGACGCACCACGCGCCGGTCCCGTACCTCGGGGGCGTCGCGGTGTTCCTCGGCCTGATCGCGGGGCCCCTCGAAGCCGACCGGCTCGCCCTCCTGATCCCCTTCACGCTCGCGTTGGCGCTCGGCGTCGTCGACGACGCGCGCGGCCTGGCCCCGCGGGCACGGCTCGGGGCCGAGATCGTCATCGCGGCCGTTGCCGGCGCGAGCGTGCCCGGGCCCGCGCTGGTGAGGTTGGGCACCGCGGTGCTCGTCGTCGTGCTGCTCAACGCGGTGAACCTGCTCGACGGCCAGGACGGTCTCGCCACGGGTGCATGCCTCGTCAGCGCGGCTGCGTTCGCGATCCTCGGCGGCGACGCGACCATGGTCGGTCTCGCGCTCGCCGGCGCGCTCGGCGCGTTCCTCGTCTTCAACGCACCTCCGGCGCGCATGTACCTCGGCGACGGCGGCGCCTACCTGATCGGGACCGTGCTGGCCACGCTGCCGGCCTTGACCCAACACGGAACGACGGACTGGTCGGTGTGGATCGCGACGCCGTTGATCGTCGGTGTGGCGCTGGCCGACACGGTGATCGCGATCCTGCGCCGCCTGCTCGCCCGGCGGCCGCTGTTCACCGGTGACCGCAGCCACGTCTACGACCAGCTCGTCGACCGCGGATGGCGGGTCGAGACCTCGACCGCGCTGTGCGTGGTGCTCCAAGGCGGTCTCGCCGCGCTCGGCGTGCTCGCCGCGGGCCTGGAACCGAACTGGGCCCTCGCCATCACGGGCTTCACCGTGGCCGCGCTCTTCGTGCTCGCGGCATCCGGTGGCTTCCTCGGCCGCGCCACCGACTGACCCCACTCCGGTCGGGTCAGTCGCTGTGGCCGTGGCTCCGGCGGTGGGAGCTCGGGCTCGACGAGCCGTCGTGGGCTCGCCGCGTGCGATGGCGGCGGCGCTCCGGGATCGCGACGAACACCCCGAACGCCACGGCGGCCGCCATCGCGGGGATCATCAGGAGGAACGCCGCGAGCCCGGTCTCGGCCATTCCCGCGACCCGGGTCGCGTAGATCACGAGCACGCCCTGCGAGACCACGACGGTCGCGCGCGGATACTTGACCGGGAACCGGTGCAGCGCCGTTCGGCCCTCGAGCTCCCGGGCGAGCAGCCGCCCGAGCGGCTCGCCGACGAGCAACGCGAACGCACCTACCGCACCGACGATCGAGCCCGGCCGACCCAGCCCCTCGATCGGCATGATCCAGAGCAGCACGCCCACGGCCGCATACGCCCCACCACCACCCAGTGACGCGGCCGCGTACGGCCAGGCCAGGAACCCGAGCGGCATGGCGACTCCGACCACGGCACGCATCAGCTCGGTGTCGGGAACCGTGACGTAGATCCCGCCCACCGCGATGAACAGCAGCAGGGGACCGAGCCCGTAGCGGCCGGCCCGGCGGTCGAAGTCCGCGGTCGTGGCCCCGATGACCACGGCACCGCCGACGATGAGCATCGAGACCCATCCCGTGCTCAGGCCCACGTTCGCCCCGGCCAGCACCAGTGCGCCCGGGAGCGCCGCGATCGGCCCGATCAGCCCGGGCGCCGGGGTCCGGGCGGCGATCTCGCCCGCGAACCACAGGAGCACGAGCGCCACGACCAGATCGGTGGGGACCGGAACGATCTCGTCGGTGCCGAGGGTGCCGTTGAGCGCCAGCACCGTGGCAACGGCGAAGGCCGGACCCGCGAGTCCGGGCCGGCGGCGCCGATCGGAGGAAAGGGCCGAAAGGCCCAAGGCCGCCGGAAGCGTGATCGCGAGGGCCAGGATGCCCACCAGGAGCCCGATCGAGAACTGGCTCGCCCCGAAAAGGTCGGTAAACGGCCGCATCTTGTCGCTCCTCGGACGGCGGTGGCGGTCACCCTACGGTCCGCGCCGGCCCGATGCAGGCCCCACGCGCCGTTCACGGCGAGTGAGATCGGCTCTTGCGCCCACCACCCATTGCGACGATAATGCCGGGGCTGCGACCGTCTGGGGGGCCGTCGTGCGGGCAGCACGTAGACAGGTAGCTGGCGACCCACGAGGTCGCAGATGACGGGGGGATTCGTCGCCCCGGGGCTCTCGCTACGCGCGTACCAGCACCGGCGCCTGCTGCGGGTCATCGTGGACTGCGGGGTGTGGTGCCTGGCGCTCTACACCGCGTCGCTCCTGCGGCTCGACTTCAACCTGGCGCGCATGGACGGGTTCCACATCGCCGTCCTCCTGCCGGTCGCGTGGATCCTCCAGGCGCTCGTGGGCTACTACTACGGCCTCTACCGGGGCCGGTGGATCAACGGGTCCTTCGACGAGGTCTCGGCGCTCGGCCGCACCGTCTTCGTCACCACGTTCGTCCTGCTCGGCATCGACCTCCTGTGGCCGGAGATGCGGCCCGCACCGGCCAGCTCGGTCATCGGGGCCGGCATCCTGGCCTTCCTCGCCATGGGCGGCGCCCGGTACGCAGCCCGCCAGATGCTCGAGAACCAGCGGCGCCAGAAGCCCGACGCGCGCCGGAAGCGGGCGATCATCTTCGGCGCCGGTGAGGGTGGCGATCGGACCATCCGGGCCATGCTCTGGGACGAGCAGAGCCCGTACGTCCCGGTCGCGCTGCTCGACGACGACCCGCACAAGCGGAACCTGACGATCCGGGGCATTCGGGTGATCGGCGATCGGGCCAAGCTCCGCGCCGTGGCCGAGGAGTACAAGGCCCGGGCGCTCGTGATCGCCGTCCCGACCGGCGACGGAGCCCTCGTGCGCGAGCTGAGCGACCTGGCGCGCGACAGCGGCCTCGAGGTGCGCGTCGTGCCGTCGGTCCGGGAGCTCCTCGGCGGCGAGGTGCACGTCGACGACCTGCGCCGCCCGACCGAGGCCGACCTCCTCGGCCGCCACAAGGTCGAGACCGACCTGCGTGCGGTGTCCGAGTACATCACGGGCAAGCGCGTGGTCGTCACCGGCGCCGGCGGCTCGATCGGCTCGGAGCTGTGCCGGCAGCTCTCGGCCCTGGACCCCGCCAGCCTCGTCATGATCGACCGGGACGAGTCCGGCCTCCACAGCGTGCAGCTCTCCCTCGAGGGTCGGGCGATGCTCGACTCCGACAGCCTGATCCTGATCGACATCCGGGACCGGGCCCGGGTCGCACGGCTCTTCGCCGAGATCAAGCCCGACGTGGTGTTCCACGCCGCGGCCCTGAAGCACCTTCCGCTGCTCCAGGCCCATCCCTCGGAAGCCCTGAAGTCCAACGTCTGGGGCACGCTCGCCATCCTCGACGCCGCCGCGGCCGCCGGGGTGACCCACTTCGTCAACATCTCGACCGACAAGGCCGCCAACGCGATCAACGCGCTCGGGTTCTCGAAGCGCGCGGCCGAGGGTCTCACCGCCCACTTCGGCCAGAGCTTCTCCGGCACGTACCTGAGCGTCCGCTTCGGCAACGTGCTCGGCAGCCGCGGCTCGGTGCTGACCGCCTTCCGCAGCCAGCTCGAGTCGGGGAACCCGCTCACGGTGACCCACCCCGACGTGACCCGCTATTTCATGACGATCGAAGAGGCGGTGCAGCTCGTCATCCAGGCCGGCGCGATCGGTGCCGACGGCAACGCGCTCGTCCTCGACATGGGCGACCCGGTCCGCATCTACGACGTGGCCCGCCAGCTCGCCGCGAGCGTGAGCCCCGAGCTGCCGATCGTGTTCACCGGGCTCCGGCCGGGAGAGAAGCTCCACGAAGACCTCTTCTGCGACCGGGAAGTGTCGAGCCAGAGCGCGCACGAGCTCATCCGCTGCGTCGACGTGCCGCCGCTCGATCCCGCGCTCGTCCGCGACCTCGACCCGACGTGTTGCCGCGACGACGTCCTCGCCACGCTCGAGCGGCTCGCCCGCTGCATCGACGAGAACATCGACGGCCCCGTCTCGGTCAACCTCATGATGACCACGGTCTTCGAAGGCGAAGCCGGCGCCACTTTCTAAGGAAGCGTCAGCACCTCGGGACCGTCCTCGGTGAGGGCGATCGTGTGCTCGAAGTGCGCGGAGCGCTTGCCGTCCGCGGTGACGACGGTCCAGCCGTCGGCAAGCGTCCGGGTACCCGGCCGGCCGACGTTCACCATCGGCTCGATCGCCACCA
>JADGOM010000027.1 GCA_017882925.1 Acidimicrobiia bacterium
CAGCCCCCCGGCCGGTCGAGTGCCGTTCGGTTGTCTCCCCGAATACGACTCGGTTGGAAGCGGGCGGAGTAGGGGCCTTCAACCGCGCCAACCGGGGGGCTGGTGGCGGGCCCGGAGATCCGGGCCCGCCGTTTTCAATCACTCGAATGCGTTGCTGTGCGTTGGTGCTGGCGGAACGGTGGTGCGGAGGCTTGCTGTGTGACTCGTCCGGGGCGCCATTGCTCCGGGCGATCTCGTGGACGGTGCGCCTACATGCCGAAGCCCTGCAGGTCCTCCCCGTCGGACAGTGCGGCGTCGCCGCGCGCTTCGCGCTCGCGCCACTTCGCGCTGTCCCAGATCTCGATCCGGCTGAACACGCCGGCGACGGTGACTCCCTGCTGGAGGCCCGCGTAGTCCCGCAGGTTCTGCGGGATCGCGACCCGGCCCTGCTTGTCGGGGGTGATGTCGATCGTGCCGGCGGCGAACGTCCGGGCAGCCTCACGCCCGGCGGCGTTGAGCTTCGACTGCTCCTGCACGTCGGCTGCCACGTTCTCGAACTCCTCGGCCGTGTAGACGAAGAGGCAGCCATCGCGCCCCTTCGTGATGTACGCCCCGTCGGCGAGCTGGTCGCGAAACTTCGCCGGGAGGATGACCCGACCCTTCGCGTCCAGGGAGTGCTGGTACTCCCCGAGGAACATCTGCGCCTCGTCTCGCTGCCGTTGCCTGCTGTCGTCGTCACCTGTCGCAGGCCCGAGCTCGTCCGGCGCAATCGGCCGTCTCCCCCGTGCCCCCTCGATTGCCGCAGTGGAGCGGGGACCCCTCCCCTTTCCACCACTGCGTGGCACAGTACGCCCCACTCCCCCACCCGTCAACACCAATTCCCCCCACCGCGCACCACCCGCGCCCCATTCCGCGAGTCGCGCACCCCGCGGGCCCCCGCGGGCGACAATGGCGGGATGCACGACGAGCACCACGACGCGCCGGCCCCGCCGGAGGTCCGCACCGGCCCGGCCGACGGCCATGGCCACACGGCCCACGGCCACGGCCCGGCCCCCGCCGGGCACAGCCACACCGCGAACGGGTCGGCGCGCGCGCTGCTCATCGCCTTCGCGCTGAACGCGGCCTTCCTCGTGGTGGAGGTGGCCGGCGGCCTCGCCTTCGGCTCCCTGGCCCTGCTCGCCGACGCCGCCCACATGCTCACCGACGTCGCGGCCCTCGCGCTGGCCATCGCCGCGCAGCGCATGGCCCGGCGCCCGGCGACCGAGCGCCACACCTACGGCTTCCGGCGGGTGGAGGTGCTCGCGGCGCAGGCGAACGCGGCGGTGCTGCTCGTCGTCTCGATCTGGATCGTCTACGAGTCGATCGGGCGGCTGCGGTCCCCGGGCACGGTCGACGGCGCCGGCATGCTCGTCGTCGCGGGGCTCGGGCTGGTCGTCAACGTGGGCTCGGCCGCGGTCCTGGTCCGGTCGCACGACCGCACGCTCAACGTGCGGGGCGCGCTGCTCCACCTCGCGAGCGACGCGGCCGGCTCGTTGGCCGCGATCGTCGCCGCACTCCTCATCCTCGCGTTCGGATGGGAGCGGGCCGACCCGATCGCGTCACTGGTCGTTACCGCGCTCATCGTCGTCGGCGCCTTCTCACTGCTGCGCCAGACGTACCACGTGCTGCTCGAAGGCACGCCCCGCGGCATCAACCCCACCGAGATCGAGCAGGCCCTCGACGCCGAGGTCGACGTGACCGCGGTGCACCACCTGCACGTGTGGAACCTCGCGTCGGACGAGGTGGCGCTCTCCGCGCACGTGGTGCTCGAGGGCGAGCCGTCGTTGCACTGGGCGCAGGAACGCGGCGACCAGCTCAAGGCCGTGCTCGCGGAGCGGTTCGGCATCCTGCACGCGACCCTCGAGCTCGAGTGCCACCCCTGCGAACCCGCGCCGGCCGACGGCTCCCACGTCCCCGCCGTCCGCCCGCACGACCACTGACCCCACCTTCTTGGGCGCGTCAGGCGGAGACGGCCTCGAACACCTCGGGGAGGTAGGGCTCCCACGCGGGGTCGAGCGCGCCGGCGTGGGCCGCGACCCAGACGGTCGCGTGCGGGGCGACGGGTTGGCGGCGGAGCGAGAGGTCGGTGTCGGCGAGCAAGCGGTCGCGCTTGCGGGCGTTGCACGGCTGGCACGACGCGACGACGTTCTCCCACACGTGCTGCCCGCCGCGCGACTTCGGAACGACGTGGTCGATGTTCTCGGCCGGCCGGAAGCAGTACTGGCACCGCTGCCCGTCGCGGGCGAACACGGCCCGGCGCGAGAGCGGCGCGCGGCTGCGGTACGGCACGCGGACGAAGTGCCGGAGCCGGAGCACCGACGGGACCGTGACCGTGAGCCGCTCGGAGTGCATCACCGATGTCCCGGCGCCGACGATCTCCGCCTTCTCCTTCATCACCAGGACGACGGCTCTCCGGACCGAGACGACACAGAGCGGCTCGAAGCTGGCGTTGAGCAGTAGCGCTCTCCCCACGCGTCCGACCTCCTCGAGCCGGCGCGGCGAGAGCGCCGAATGCCCACGCAGTGTATCGACGCCCCGCGGCGTTCCGCCGCGCGTTCCCGGCTCCGGGGTCAGCGGCCCCGCGTGTCGCGCTCCATGGCCCGGCACCACTCGAGGTAGGCGACGACGTCGGCGGCCTCGAAGCGGCCGCTCGCCCCGTACTGCGTCTCCAGCCGGAACCGGAGGTAGTCGGGGTCGGGCCGGGGCAGGAACGGCGGGCTGCGCCACCAGCCCGGGGGCACGACGCGCCGGGCCTGGCGCAACGCGGTGGGCCAGAGGCCGGGGTGGCGCAGGACCGCGGCAGCCGCGGGGAGCCACGGGATCCGGGTGAGGTCGTGCGAGCCGTCCACCTGGGTCAGACTAGGGGCGAGCTCCGCCGGACCCGCCACCTCGACGCACCACGGGATGACCGGTCCGGGCCGACCCAACCCGAGCCGAAGGATGGTACGAACGTGGCGGCGCACCCGGAGCCCACGACCGACGCCTCCTTCAGCCAGCTCTTCGATGCGTTGCTCACCAACGTGGAGCACGTCGTCCAGGGCAAGCGGCAGGCCGTCCACCTGGCCTTGGTCGCCCTGTTCGCCGAGGGCCACCTCCTCATCGAGGACGTGCCCGGCGTGGGCAAGACGTCGCTCGCCAAGGCGATCGCGGCGTCGATCGACGGCCATTGGCACCGGATCCAGTTCACGCCCGACCTCCTCCCCTCCGACGTCACCGGCGTGGCGGTCTGGAACCGCTCGACCAACACCTTCGAGTTCCGGCCCGGCGGCGTGTTCGCCAACGTGGTGCTGGCCGACGAGATCAACCGCGCGTCGCCCAAGACCCAGAGCGCGCTCCTCGAGGCCATGGAGGAGCAGCAGGTGACGGTCGACTCCACCACCTACGCGCTCCCGCGGCCGTTCATGGTGATCGCGACCCAGAACCCGATCGAGCTCGAGGGCACCTACGCGCTGCCCGAGGCCCAGCTCGACCGCTTCCTCATGCGGATCACCATGGGCTACCCGAGCCCGGCGGCCGAGATCGCCATCCTCGAGCACCACGGCCGCAGCGACGGCGTCGAGCAGCTGCAGCCGGTCACCGACGCGGCCGAGGTCGCGGCGGCGATCGAGCTCTGCGCGCGGGTGCACGTCGCACCCCAGCTCCGCGGCTACATCGTCGACCTGGCGACGGCCACCCGTCGGCACCCCGACCTCGCGCTCGGGCTCAGCCCCCGGGGCGCGCTCGCGCTGCAGCGCGCGGCGCGCGCGCTGGCCGCGAGCGTGGGCCGCGACTACATCATCCCGGACGACCTCAAGGCGCTCGCGTACAACGTGCTCGAGCACCGGCTGATCCTCACCCCCGACGCGCAGGTCCGCGGGGTCACCACCGCGGCCGTCGTCCAGGCGGTGCTGGCTTCCGTGGCCGTGCCGCCCGTCACGGGCTGACGCGTGGCGATCGCCACCTCGCCGGCCACCGCCGACGTCGAGCCGACCGCGACGCCGGTGCGGTCGCGGTGCAACTTCACCCGACGGGGCTGGTCGCTCTTCTCCGGCTCGATCGTGCTGCTGATCGCGGGGCGCGTCATCGGCACGATCGAGCTCTCGATGCTCGCTGGCATCGCGCTGGTGCTGCTCGCGTTCGCGCTCGTCTGGGCGCGTCGCAGCGAAGACGGCGTCGACGCGACGCGCGTGCTCACGCCCCGGCACGTCGTCGTGGAGCAGGCTGCGCACGTCGAGCTCGTGCTCACCAACGACGCCCCACGCGCCAGCGGCGTGCTCGCGCTCACCGAGCACTTCGACCGCGGCCGCCACACCGCGCGGTTCGTCATCGACCGCATCGCGCCAGGAGCGCGGGCGCGCGCCACCTACAAGCTCCCGACCAACCGCCGCGGCCGCTTCGACCTGGGCCCGCTCACGGCCAGCGCGGAAGACCCGTTCGGGCTCGCCCACCGCACCTGGACCGCGGCCCCCCGCACCTGGATCGTGATCCGTCCCCGAGTCGTCCCCGTCGACGCACCACCCGTGGGGCCCGCGTCCCGGGGAGCGGCCATCGACCCGCGCGCCCGCACCCAGCAGGCAACGTCGAACGACGACTTCTTCAGCCTGCGCGAGTACGAGGTGGGTGACGACCTCCGCCACGTGCACTGGCGCACGAGCGCCCGGGTCGACGAGCTGATGGTCCGCCAGGACGAGACCCGCCGGCCCGAGCCCGCGACCGTCCTGCTCGACGTGCGGGCCGAGGCCCACGACCCGGAGTCGTTCGAGCGCGCGATCGAGGCCGCGGCGTCGACCGTGGTGGCCCTGGCCCGCTCGGGCCGGCCCACCGAGCTGGTCACGAGCGGCGGCGCCCACCTCGGCCGGGGCGACGAGGACACGACCCTCGACCGCCTCGCGGAGGTCCGCCCCGAGGAAGGCGGCCGGTTCGTGGTTCCCGCGGGCGACGCCCGGCGCAGCCGCTACGTCGGGCTGCTCGTGGTGGTGGCCGGCGCGCTCACTCCGGCCGAGACCGCCGCCGTCGCCACCGCACCCAACAGCTCCCGGGCCGTGCTGGTCACCACCGCGACCGTTGCCGCGGCCGCCACCGCCGACCCCGCCGGCCTGGTGCGGGTCGACGCGGCGTCGGTGCCGTTCGCCACCGCCTGGGCCCGCACGATGCAGACATGGAACCGCGCGAACCCCTCGTAGCCCCGCTGGCCCTCGCCGGGCTCAGCGCGGTGACCGCGCTGAGCTTCGCGCGCGTCTTCACGGGCACCTCGTTCCTGGCCCCCGCGCTGGCCGCGGCGTTGCTGCCCCACGCCGTCGGCCTGCTGAGCCGGCGCGCACGCTGGCCGGTCGCCGCCAACGCGCTGCTGTCGATCCTCTCCCTGTTCCTCGTCGCCGCCTGGACCGTCGGGCACCAGACCCTCGTCTACGGCATCCCCACGATGGCCACGATGCAACGGATCCGGCCCGACCTCCAGGGCGGGTGGCTCCTCTTCCGCACCGCGGTGGCGCCGGTGCGGCCCACCGACGGCGCGCTCCTGCTCGGGGTCATCGCGTTGTGGGCCGTCGCGCAGGTCGCGGACGAGCTCGCGTTCCGCATGCAGCGCGCGCTCACCGCCCTGATCCCGTCGCTCACGTTGTTCGCGATCGTCGCCGCGATCGGGACGTCCGATCACCGCGTCGCGCTGACCGTGGCCTACGCGGCCGTCGCGCTCGTGTACCTCCTGGTCGTCAACTGGGCCGGCGTGCTCGACCGCGCCACCGGCGGCGCGGACCAACCGGCGCAGGGACCACCGCTCGGCTCCAACGCCGCGTCCGCGCGAGGAGCCCGACGCGACCTGCGCGCCGGCGCGCTGATCGGAGCGTTGGCGATCGGCCTCGGTACGGTCGCGGGCGCGTTCGTGCCCGGCGCGTCGGGCGCCGCGCTGGTGAAGTACAACGGCATCAGCTCGCGCGGCCGCGGCGCGGGCGACGTGACCGTGAGCAATCCGATCGTGGGCTTCGGCGACAAGCTGCGCACGCCGATCCCGGTCGAGGTCTTCACGGTGCGGTCGAAGGAGCCGCTCTACTGGCGCCTGGCCGGGCTCGACCAGTTCAACGGCAACCAGTGGACGTTCGCCGACACGCAGTCGCCCGCCTCGGAAGGGCTGCCGACCGCGGCGCCCGGGTCGACGACCGTGCGGCAGGAGTACAACGTCACGGGGCTCAGCGGGTTCCTCGTCCCCGCCGGGTTCACCCCGGTGAAGACGTCGCTCGGCGGCGCGGTGGTCGCGCCGCGCACGCTCACCATCGTCGCCCGCGAGACCCTGAGCGGGAGCCGCTACACGATCGACTCGCAGGTGCCGCACGCGCCGACCCGGGCCGAGAAGGCCGCGACCGGGGTCCCCGCGAGCGACCCGAAGATCCGCGACGACCTCGCGCTCCCATCCGACTTCCCCGCGAGCGTGCGGCGCACGGCCCACGAGATCACCGACGGGCAGGGCAACGCGTGGGACAAGGCGCAGGCCCTCGAGAACTACTTCACCGGCGGCGCGTTCACCTACGACCTGCAACCCGCGCTCGACGACAGCAGCCGCGCCATCGCGGAGTTCCTGCGCGACAAGCGGGGCTTCTGCCAGCAGTTCGCCGCCGCGTTCGCGGCGATGGCCCGCTCGGTCGGGATCCCGGCCCGGGTGGCGGTGGGATTCACCTACGGGACCCTCATCGGCCCGAACACCTACCAGGTGACCAGCCAGCAGCTGCACGCCTGGCCCGAGGTGTGGCTCAGCGGCCTGGGCTGGACCGCCTTCGAGCCCACCCCGAAGGGCGACGAGCCCGGCCAGACCCCCAACTCACCGGGCGCGCAGACCGGCCAGGCGCCGGTCGGGACCCAGGCCCCGGTGACGACCGCGGCCACCGGCGGCAGCGCCGCCCCGGCCACCACCGCGGCCGCGCCGACCACCCTCGCACCGGAGCCGAGCGACGGTTCCACGCCCGCGTGGGTGTGGGCCGTGGCCGCGATCCCGGTGGCCCTCGCGGTGGGCGCGGCGGGGTTCGCGATGGCCGTGACCCTGGCGAAGCGGCGGCGGGAGCGCCGGCGCCGCGCCGGACCGGACCCCGGGGACGCGGTCGCGGGCGCGTGGGCGGAGGCCGTCGACCGGCTCGAGGAGTCGGGGCGCGTCGTACGGCCAGACCTCACGCCGTTGGAGCTCGCCGGCGAGGCCACGACCCGGGAGCCCGAAGACCTCAGCGCGCCGCTCCGGGTGCTCGCGGAGTCGTACACGGTGGTGTCCTGCTCGCCGCGCCGACCCGGAGCGGAGCTCGCGACGCGGGCCTGGGGCGCCGTCGACGACCTCGGCCGCTACCTCGACGGCTCGGTCGGGCCCGCGACGCGTTGGCGCCACCGCCTCGACCCCCGCACGATCTGGCGCCGGCGCACCCGGCCCGGCAGCTAGACGTTGTGCCTTGCTGCGCGCTCAACTCCGGGGAGTTGCGTCCAATCGCACGAGGCGGCGTTCGAGCCGCGCGTCGAGACTCAAGCGACCAGCGCCGAAGATGGCAACGACGAGCGCGAGGGTGCCGAGCGCGAGGTTCAGTTCGTAACCCGACTTCGGCCCCGTCGCATTGATCCCGTTCGCCCAGGTGACGGTGATGATCGCCATCATCATGTCCACGAAGATCGCAGCTCCGGCGAGCCGCGAGACGAGACCGACGGCGAGCGCGATCCCGCCGGTGAACTCGATGATGCCGCCGACGACTGCGAAGAACACTCCCGGATGGAGATGGGCGGTGTGCGAGAAGTAGAGCGCGGACTGGTGGATGCCCGGCCCGTCGAACCAGCCGAAGAGCCTCCGGGAGCCGTGGTAGATGAAGATCCAGGCCAGCACGATGCGCGCGGCAACGAGGGCGCAATCGGCGGGGAGCGGCGCGGTGCGGGTGCTCAGCAGGGCGCCGAGGTACGCGCGACCGCGAGACCGGTGCACGGGCACCGATGCCGGCGTCACCATGAGGCCACATCGATGAGCTCGTCGACCTGGGTGTGCTCGTCGGGGAGCCCCCGAGACCCGCCGGTCTCGCGAGACTCCGTTGCGTGCCCCCGACCGAGCGGAATCCCCGGTCGGACCGGCGGAAGGTCCGTGAGCTCACGCATAGGACGGAACGGGGCCACCAGCTGCGCGGCGAAGACCGAGAGGTGACGCGCTCGCGGTGTCGAGTGCTCGACGATGAGCGGCCGACCCGGTAGCCCGGTGTCGGTCCTGATCGTCGCTTCCGTCGGGGACACCGCCCGCCCGAAGAGCTGATCCCAGATCGTCAGTGCGAAGCCGAGGTTGACGTCTTGTGGACCGTCGAGTCGGTGGTGGATGCGGTGATAGTTCGGGCTGACGAAGATGCGCTCGAGGGGTCCGAAACCCAGCCGGGTGTTCGAGTGCGCGAAGGCGACGACTGCTGCGTAGACGACGAGGACCGTGATCGACATCGTGCCGTTCGCGAGGAGCACCACCCCGGGAATCAGCGCGACCAGGTACGAGACGTGGATCAGCGGATGCGTACGAAAGACCGTCAGGACACTCATGTCTTCTTGCGAGTGGTGGAGCTCATGGAAGCGCCAGAGCACCTGGACGCGGTGATTCGCGAGATGCACGAACCAGTTGCACGCGTCCATGGCCACGACGATCACCGCGATCGCGCCCCAGCGCGGTACCAGGCCGATCTTCGGCAGGACGATCCACGGCATCACGGTGCGGACAACCGTCACGAACGAGAGGGTGAGTGCCGTCCCGATCGGCACCACGATGATCGCGTTCAACACCGTGAAGAGGACATCGTGGCGATGGCCGCGGGCGAAGAGCGGCCGCTGCTGTGCGGGCCAAACTCGCTCCACGACGAGGAAGACTCCGATGATCGCCAAAGTCAACGGACCGGCCACGACGGCACGCAGACTCGTCGCGGAGAGCGCGAAGCTGGTGCCCCCCCAAGCCGTCGCCCACCCGACCCCGATCAGGATCACCGCCGCGGCGGCGATCGAGAAGGCGGGAAGGTAGACGCGTGACGACCACGCGGAGAGTGCAGCGCGCAGCCGAAGCGCCTCCCGACCTCCACGCTCCGCTGCTCCGGGAGCGCGAGGCCGGGTGGGCGCGACTACGACTGAGGCCATGATGGTGTCTCGGTCGCGGAGTTCGGCATCAGAACGCGGCCCCTCCGGTACCGGCGTTCGGCTTGCTCGTGCTGGGGGTCTTGGGGGTCGAGCCGGGGGTCTTCGGGGTCGAAGCAGAGCTCGCCTTCGCCGTCACCATCGTGTACCACTTGCCCCACTTGTCGGTCACGTTTCCCTTCACCTGACCGGGTGCCTTGTCCTTGGCGAACCAGTAGAGCGGCTTGCCCGCGTAGGTGATCTGCAGGGCGCCGCCGGCGGCGGGTGTGGTTCCCAGCTTCGATGCGTCCACGCCGGGTCCGGCGGTCGGCGACGTGACCCCTTGGGGCAACAGGACCGGCGGCCAGACCTTCAAGCACGCGGCCGTACACGCCTTCTTGCTCGGCTTCAACGCGTAGACGGTGGTGCCGCTCACGAGAATCGTGCCATGCTTCGGGGTCGTCGCCGTCGAGACGACGCTCGCGGTGGTCGGGCTGGTCGCAGCCGCGGCGATGCTCGGGGCGAGCGCCAGTGCGGACAGCCCGCCAACGGCCAAGGCAACTCCAGCGATGCGCCCGAGTGAAGTTCGCCAACTCGATCCTCGCTGTCCACCGGTTCGCTTCATGTCGTGAGCCTCCTCGTTGACGCGGGGTTTAGGGGACGTACGGAGAATGGCGCCGAACGGATTGCATCGAGAATTCGTCGATCTGAGATCTCGTCGAGAAGCCGGGCCCGGACTCCGGCCGCAGGAGCGACGGTCCCAACGCCTCCCGAACCGAACGCGGCAGCGTCGAGCGCGAGAAGCGGCGTGCGCATAGATGTCTTCCTCGGGGCCCGAAGGTCGGGTACCTCGGTTCTACGGTCCGGCGCGCCGGAGGGATTGCACGGTCGAGATGGGATCCAATCCCCGAGTGGGGCGAGGACGTAGTACTGGCATGTGGTCGGTGTCGGATGATGCGCTGGTTGCCGGTCTCGCCGCGGGCGACGAGGATGCGGCGTCGGCATTCGTGCAGCGTTTCCAGCGTCGGGTCTACGGCCTCGCCCGCACGATCGTCGTGGACGACCGCGCCGCGGAGGACGTCGCCCAGGAGGCCTTCGTGCGGGCCTGGCGTCACGCGGATGCCTTTGACCACCGGCGCGGAAGCGTGGTCGGCTGGCTGCTCACGATCACCCGCAACCTCGCCATCGACGCGGTCCGGATCCGGCGCCCCCTGGCATTCGACCCTGCCGTCCTCGTCGGCCTCGACCAGCCGTCCGGGGAACGCGAGCCCCACGAACTCGTCCAGCTGGGCGTCGACACCGAGCGGCTGCGCGCCGCGCTCGCCCAGCTCCCCGAGGAACAGTGTCGAGCCATCGTGCTCTCGGGCCTGCTCGGTTACACGGCACGCGAGGTCGGGGAAGCCGAGCACATCCCACTGGGCACGGCGAAGACGCGCATCCGTGCTGCGTTGATTCGGCTACGCGCCGCGCTGGTGAGTGAGGAGACCACCGAATGAGCATCTTCAGTTGCCGCGAAGTACGAGAGTTGGCGCCCGAGCTGGCGCTCGGGCTGCTCGGCGGCACCGAGCGAGCCGAAGCGATCATGCATGTCGACGAGTGCGCGCGCTGCCAGGCGCTCGTGCTCGAACTCACCGAGACGGCCGACGCGCTGCCCCTCCTCGCGCCCGAGCTCGAACCGCCCGCAGGCTTCGAGCACCGAGTGCTGTCCCAGATCCACTCGAGGCGCCGCTGGAACCGTCGCCGCTTCGTTCCAACCATGGCGGCGGTGGCGGCGGTGGCGGCGGTGGCGATCCTCTCTGTCACCGCCGTGCACGTCGTCGAGGCAAACAACTCGTCGTCCACCGTGCCTCGCTCCGCCGCGGCACGTGCACCGGTCGCAGTGGAGATGCGCGACACCGTCGCCGGCGTCTCCGCCGGTTGGGCATACGTCACCGGGGGGCACTCGGTGGCAGTGACTGTCGACTACGGCGTGTCCAGCGGGCGTTACCACGTGCAACTCACCCGGGCCGATGGCGGTGCCCAATCGCTGGGAACGATGACAGTCAACGGCAACCGTGGGTCGTGGACCGGTCGCAGTGCCCGGACCATCACGCGCGGCTCGACGCTCGCGTTGGTCGACGCTGCGGGTCGAGCGGTATGTCACGGCACCGTCACCACCGGCGCGTGAAGCCTCGGTCTTGTGGCGTGAGTGCCGTGACCGGGAACGTTCGAGGGTCGCGTCCGGCGCTTGGTGGCCCGGGTTAGACGGGCATGACGACCGGCGGCGGCACGGGACCCGGCAACGCCGGGCCTGGCTCCGGAGTCAGCTCGGCCAGGAACGCGGTGCGCTCGGCGGCGAAGGCCCGGACGCCCTCGTCGACCTCGGCCGCGAAGCGGTCGACCGAGATGAACAGCGCCATCTGCCCGTGGCGGAGCGCGTCGAGGATCTCGCCGTCGTCCCGGCAGGCCCAGACCCGGTCGCCGTCGGTGACGACCCGCAGGCCGGCGAGGTCGTCGCCCGCCTCGACCAGGTGATGGAGGGCCCGGCGCACCTTCGCGGTGCTGAGCCCGGCGTCGAGGAGGGACGCGATCACCCGGAGCGCGACGAGGTCACGGAACGAGTAGCGGGGCGGGTCGCCCGCGGGGACGACCAGGCCGACGCGCGACCAGTAGGCGAGCTGGGATGGGGTGCAGACACCGAGCCGGGCGGCCTGGAGCGGGCCGTACGACAGGTCGATCCGCGTGAGGTCGATCTCGGTCACGAGCAGCCGCGATTCAGGTGTCGTCGCGGTGCCACCGCTCGCGGAACCGCTTGCCGAAGTCACCGAAGGCTCCTCCGAGGCTCCCCGAGCGCAGCGACTGGGTGATGCTGTCCATACCCGCCTTGCCCATCTTGCGCACGTTGCGCTCGATGATCAGGAGACACGCGAGCATCGCCAGGAAGCCGACGGCGCCGAGCCACACCGACCGGGTGAAGGTGATGAGCATCCAGGCCAGGCCGGCGATCACCCCGACGAAGGCCCACCGGATGGTCCGCGCCGCGTGGCGGTAGATGGTGGTCTGCGCGACCTGTTCGGCCAGTGCGGGATCGGTGGCCGTGAGGTTGGCCTCGATCTCCTGCAGGATGCGCTGTTCGTCCTCGGAAAGCGGCATCACATTTCTCTCATGGCTGGGCGACCCCGGCATTCTCGCGCGGACCGGGAGCCTGCTCAACGCGGGGCGACCGCTCGGACTCTCGCTGCAATTGGGTCATTCGGCGCTGGGCCCCCTGGACCTGAGCGGAATCGGCGTGCCGCCTCCGGACGCCGAACGATAGGCCGCATCCACCACCAGGTGTGCCGCGAGGGCGGCGTCGACGTCCGGCCATCCCCGGGCGGCGGGCCCGTCGGCGGCGAGGGCGTCGAGAAACGCCTTGCTGGGCTCCGCGTACTGCGCGATCGGCTTGGCGAACTCGGCCAGGCCCGCGAACCGGTCGATCCACGGCGGCGCCTCGGCCTCGAAGAGCTCGACGCCGTCGTCGGTCTCGACGTGCAGGGGCCCGAGGTAGTCGTCCTCGGTCCAGAGCATGGCCCGCTCGCAGAAGATCTCGAGCCGCCGGCTGGAGCCCCGGCTGAGGATCTGGTGCCACACGCTGGCGATGGTCGCGGTCGTGCCGTCGGCGTAGCCGAGGGTGACCAGCGCCTGGTCCTCGATGCCCTCGTGACCGAACTGGGAGGACGTCCGGGCCGACACGTCGACCGGGTCACCCAGGATCGCGGCCAACAACGCGACGTCGTGGATCGAGTGCTCGATGAACGTTCCGCCGCCCGCCTTGGCGACGTCGCCCCGCCAGCTCGAGCCGTACATCCCCTGGATCGGGAAGTACTGGTCGTCGCGCAGGATCGTCGTGAGGACCCGGCCGAAGCGCCCGGACCGCACGAGCCCGGCCGCAGTGCGGAACACCGGCGCGTAGGCCAGCACGAGCCCCACCTGGTGCGGCACCCGGCGCAACGCGGCGGCGACCCGCTCGCTCGCGGCGAGATCCGGGGCAAGGGGCTTCTCGCAGAAGATCGGCAGCCCGCGGTCGGCCGCGGCCTCCACCGCGTCGGCGTGGGCGGCGGTCCAGGTGCAGATCCAGACGACGTCGACCGCGTCGAGCAGCGCATCGAGCGTGGTCGCCGGGGTGGCGCCGTGCGGGACCGCCAGCGCGGCGGCCCGGGCCGGATCGGTGTCGAACGTCGCCGTCACCCGTGCGTCGACGAGGCCGCCGTCGACGAGCCGCTCCAAGGCGGCACCGTGCACCATCCCGATGTGCCCACAGCCGACGATTCCTATGCGCATCATCGGGCCGCACCCTCCGTCGGGGCGTCGGGGCCCGGGCTCTCGTCGTCGGGACCCCAGTTGCTGCCGCGCCGGTCGACCCGCACGCCGCGCTCGGTCGCGTCGGCCGCGCGGCCGACGGCCTCGGTGCCGAACCGGGCGCGCACCGCGTCGATGGTGAGCTCCAACGCGCGCGTGGCCTCCGGATCGACGGCGGCGCGCGCGGGTTGGGCCGGGCGCGGGCCCTCATCGGCTCGGGCCCCGCCCGCCGGGGCCTCGACGAGCGAGTCGAGCGTGAGCTGTTGCGGACCGGGAGCCTCGAAGCCGCTCACCGAGACGCCCAGGAGGCGCAGCCCGGGATCGATGTCGACCCGGTCGAGCAGGGCCACCGCGGTGGCCGCGATGTCGGCGCCGAGGTCGGTGGGGTGCATCAGGGTGTGGGCGCGGGTGATGAGCCGGAAGTCGCCGTACTTCGCCTTCACGTGCACCGTGCGCGCGCTCCGCCCACTCGTCCGCAGGCGGCTGCCCACGAGGTCGGCCATCCGCCGCAGCTCGCGGGTGAGGCGCTCGCGGTCGCGCACGTCGGAGGCGAACGTCTCCTCGTGCCCCACCGACTTCACCGCGCGATTCGGCTCGACCGGCCGGGCGTCGTCGTTGCGGGCCAGCGCCGCGAGATGGCGGCCGTGCGCCGAGCCCAGGGCCCCCTCGAGCACGCTGACCGGGACGCGGGCCAGATCGCCGACCGTCACCACGCCGAGCCGTTCGAGCCGCCGGTGGGTCGCGGGCCCAACGCCCCAGAGCCGCTGGACCGGCAGCGGGTGCAGGAACGCGAGCTCCTCCCCCCGCGCGACGACGAGCAGGCCGTCGGGCTTGGCGAGGTCGCTGGCGAGCTTCGCGAGCAGCTTCGTGGGGGCGAGGCCCACCGAGATCACGAGCCCGGTCTCCGCGAGCACCCGGGCCCGGATGCCGGCCGCGATCGCGGCGCCGTCGCCCGTGCGCCGGAGCGCGCCGGTGACGTCGAGGAACGCCTCGTCGAGCGAGATCGGCTCCACGAGCGGAGTGACGTCGTGCAGGATCGCCATGACGGCCGCGCTGCGATCCTGGTACGCGTCGAAGCGGGGCGCGACGAACACGGCGTCGGGGCAGAGCCGGCGCGCGTGCGCGGTGGGCATGGCGGAGTAGATGCCGAACGCGCGGGCCTCGTAGCTCGACGCCGCGACCACGCCGCGTCCCCCGAGCCCCGCGACCACCACCGGCCGGCCCCGCAGCGCCGGGTCGTCGAGCTGCTCGACCGAGGCGTAGAACGCGTCGAGGTCGACGTGGAGCACGGTGCGCTCGGAACCGTCGCGCACGGGCGGATCGGTGGAGGGTGGCGACACGCCGGCGGCCGCGGCGGCCTTCACGGGTGCTGCACCCGCTCGACGCGCAGCTCGGTGGGCTCGGTGCCGCGCACGGAGAAGTGGAAGCCGCGCGGCGCCTCGTGGTTCCAGCGGTGCTCGATCCACTCGGCCAACGGCTCGCGCACCCACGGCGGGCAGTCGAGCAGGAGCGCGGCGCATTCGAGCGACGGCACGAAGGCGGCGGCGACCACGATGCCGTCGGGATCCTCGAGCCGGAGCGCGCCCTCGAAACTGACCGCGCGGTACACCTCGCAGTGCATGATCCAGCCGAGGTCGGGCGCGACCGCGCGCACCTCGTAGACCGGGCCCTCCCACTCGCGCACGACCAGCCCGGTCTCCTCCTCGACCTCGCGGGTGAGCCCCGCGATCACCGAGGCGTCGGTGGTGTCGATCACCCCGCCGGGCGGGCTCCAGTCGAGCGATCCCCCGCGCCGGCGGTTCTGGACCAGGAGCAGGCCGGCGTCGGTTTCGACGAGCCCTCCCGCGACCGTCCACTCCCGCGTGGGCGCGTCCACGTCAGGTCCCCCCGGTCACCACGGGGGCACGGCGCCGGAACCGCGACGGCAGGTCGCGCACCGCCCACCAGGTGACGAGCAGGAGCGCCTCGACGACGATGAGGCTCGACATCTTGCTGGTGCCGAGGACGCGGTCCTTGAACTCGATCGGGATCTCCACCAGCCGGCCGCCGTCGCGCTGCACCGCGTAGGCCATCTCGATCTGGAAGCCGTAGCCGTCGGCCCGCACCCGGTCGAGGTCGATCTTCCCGAGCGCGCTGTTGGAGTAGGCGCGGAACCCCGCGGTGGCGTCGTGCACCTGGAGGCCGAGCATCGTGCGGGCGTAGAGGTTGCCGACCTTGGAGATCGCGAGCCGCGCGCGCGACCACTCCGGGGTGCGGCCACCCGGCACGTAGCGCGAGCCGATGACGAGATCGGCGCGGCCGTCACTGAGCGGCGCGAGCAGGTCGGGCAGCACCGCCGGGTCGTGGGAGAGGTCGGCGTCCATCTCGACCATCGCGTCGTAGCCCTCGGCCAGCCCCTTGGTGAAGCCGGCGCGGTAGGCGGAGCCCAGCCCCGACTTGGACGCGCGCCGCAGCACCTCGATGTTGCCGAGCTGCGCGCCGAGGGCCTCGGCCGCGTCGGCCGTGCCGTCGGGGCTGCCGTCGTCGACCACGAGGATGTGGGAGTCGGGGACGGACGCGCGGACCCGGCGCAGCACGTCGTCGATGTTCTCGATCTCGTTGTAGGTGGGAAGGATGACGAGGCTGCGCATCGTCCGGCGACACTACCGGCCGCGCGGCCTCCGTCCGGCCCCTTCCCGACCGGTTCCCGCCCCGGCGGGAGGCGCCAGCGCCGGCGGCGGGCGATGACCGCGCCGGGGAGGCCGACCGGTACCATCGCAGCCGTGGACGAGCGCCTCCCCGGTACCGAACCCGCAGCCCCCGGCGTCGAGCCGGCACCCACGCCGGTGCCCTCGGGCGGCGCGCCCGCGGCACGGGAGCGGCCGACCTCCGATCCGGCCCCGATCGGGACCGCGGCGGTGGCCGGGCCGGGCTCGGCGCTCGACCTCGCACCGCGGGACGATCCCGAGGCCGACGAGATCCCGCTCCCGCCGCCCACGATGCCGTCGACCGCGGCGATGATCGGCGCGTTCATCGCGGTGATGCTGGCGGGCGCGTTCGGCGCCACCATCGGCTACGGCCTCGTCGACATCTCGGCCCACGGCAAGGACCCGGGGTTCTCCGCGGTGATCGGCATGGTCATCGGCGCGGTGATCGGCGCCGGCGGGGTCGCGGTGGTCGCGGTCCTCGTGTTGCGCACGATGGGCGACTGGGCCAAGCACCCGGCCCGTGGGCCGGATGCGCTGCCCGACCGGCCTAAGCCCCCAGCGTGAGCTTGCGGAAGCCCTCCGCGTAGGCGAGACCCGCCTCGCGGCCTGCGGCCTCGGCCCGGTCGCGGAGGAACTGGCGGAACCACTCCCCCGTGTCCTCGAGCTGGCTCTCGTGGCAGAACAGCGCCTCGATCTTCCGCTCGAGCTGCGCGGAGATGTCGATCCAGCAGTTGGGCTCGAGCGTCCCGGAGAGGTAGACGGCCCCCACGTGGTGCACCGCGAGACCGGCCCGGAGCTGCTCCGGGAAGTAGTGCGGATTGCCGGAGGCGGGCGCGACCGCGTCGAGCGTGGCGAAGCCCGTGGCCCGGTGGTCGCGGTGGTTGACGTAGGTGTCGCCGAAGAACATCGCGGTCGGATCGGGGCAGAGCACGGCCTCGGGCCGCAGGGTGCGGATCTGCTCGACGATCTCGCCCCGCATCCGCGCGTCGTTCTCGAGGTCGCCGTCGGGGTGGTCGAGGTGGATGGTGCCCGCGAGGCCGAGCACCTTCGCCGCGGCCGCGGACTCCTCCCGGCGGGTCTCCGCGAGCCCGGCCGGGTCGACCGCGGGATCGTCGCTCCCCTTGTCGCCCTGGGCGCAGACGACGACCCACACCTCGCAGCCGGCGTCGGCCCACCGGGTCAGGGTGCCGCCGGCGGAGATCTCGGGGTCGTCGGGATGCCCGTAGACGGCGAGCGCCCGCTCCGGAACCGCGTCGTCGATCATCGGGGGCCCTCGGACATGGGCCCCAACCTACGCCCCGGGATCGGCGGCGATGGACCGGAGGGCGGCGGCGGTGCGCTCGACGTCGGCGTCGTCGACGTCGCGGTGGGTGACGAACCGCGTGGTCGCGGGGTCGATGGTGCCGGCCCGGATCCCCTCGGCAGCCAGCCGGCCGAGCAGCGTGGCCGGCAGCGCGTCGGTGGCGGCGCACACGATGTTGGTGCGCACGGCCTCGGGGTCGACCGAGCCCGGGAACCCGTCGGCCAGGATCTCCGCGAGCCGCCGGGCCCGCCGGTGGTCGTCGGCCAGGCGGTCGATGCCGGTGTCGAGCGCGACCAAGGCCGCGGCCGCGATGACGCCCGCCTGGCGCATCGCGCCGCCGAGGCGCTGACGGTGCGCGGCGGCGGCCGCGATGACGTCGGCCGGCCCGCAGAGCAACGAGCCGACCGGGGCGCCGAGACCCTTCGACGTGCAGAACATCACCGTGTCGACGGGCGCGCACAGGGCCGCGGCCGGCACGCCGAGCGCGACCGCGGCGTTGAAGATCCGCGCGCCGTCGCAGTGGACCGGCACCCCGGCGCCGGCGGCGACCGCCGCGATCGACCCCACCCAGGCGACGTCGTGCGGCCGGCCGCCTGACGGCATGTGCGTGTTCTCGATCGCGACCAGGGACACCTCGGGTTGGTGGTACTCGGCCGTGTGCAGAGCGGCGCGGAGCGCGTCGGGCGCGAACGCGCCGTCGGGGTCGGCGAGGGGGCGGATCTGCACGCCCGCGTTGACCGCGCTCGCCGCGTTCTCGTAGCGGTAGATGTGCGCACGCTCGCCGCAGACGACCTCGGTGCCCGGGCGGGCGAGCACCCGCAACGCGAGCTGATTGGCCATGGTCCCCGACGGCACGTAGATCGCCGCGGCCTTCCCCACCCACGCCGCCGCGAGCTCCTCGAGGCGGCGGACCGTGGGGTCCTCGCCCGCGGCCGCGTCACCGACCGGCGCCTCGACCATCGCCGCGTACATCGCGGCCGTGGGCCGGGTCGCGGTGTCGGAGCGCAGGTCGACCGAGCCGTCGGGCGCGGCCACCTACCGGGGACCGCCGATCGGCCGGATGAGACCCTCCTGGATCACCGTGACCGCGAGCCGGCCGTCGCGGGTGAAGATCTGGCCCTCGGCGAGCCCGCGCGCACCCGAGGCCGACGGGCTGTGCTGGTGGTAGAGGAGCCAGTCGTCGGCGCGGAACGGGCGGTGGAACCACATGGCGTGGTCGAGGCTGGCGATCATGTAGGAGCCGTCGCCGTACTGGATCGCGTGCGGCAGCGAGGCGGTGTCGAGCAGCGTGAGGTCGGACGCGTAGATGACGATGCAGGTGTGCAACAGCGGGTCGTCGGGGAGGGCGCCGTTGCTGCGGATCCACACGTCGGAGTCGGGGTCGCGGGCCTCGCGGGCCAGCCACTGCGGATCCTCCACGGGCCGCGACAGGATCGGCCGCTCCTGCGTGAGCCACTCGGTGAACCCGTCGCCGAAGGAGTGCGCCGACGCCGCGAGCCGCTCCTCGAACGACGGCAGGGTCTCCGGGTCGGGAACGTCGAGCGGCATCGGGTCCTGGTGGTCGGGCCCGTCCTCCACGACCTGGAAGCTCACCGCGAGGTTGAAGATCGCCTTGCCGTGCTGGATGGCCACGACGCGGCGGGTGGTGAAGCTCTTGCCGTCGCGGATGCGGTCGACCTCGTAGATGATCGGCGCGTCGGTGTCGCCGCCGCGCAGGAAGTAGCCGTGGAGCGAATGCACCGGCCGCGACTCGGGCACGGTTCGGCCCGCGGCGATGAACGACTGGGCGGCCACCTGACCGCCGAAGACGCGTTGGCGGTCCTCTTCGGGGCTCACGCCGCGGAAGAGGTTGACCTCGAGCTGCTCGAGCTCGAGCAGGGTGATGAGTTCGTCCAGCGCGCTGCCCATGGGCCGGAGACTACCGGCGCCGCCCGTCGCGCGACCCCCGGTCGGCGCCGGCGCCGGTCAGCCGAAGAAGACCTCGGCCACCTCGAACAGACGGCGGTCGACGGTCCGGTTCTCGGCGACGGCCTCCGCGATCGGCACCCGCACGATGTCGGTGCCGCGCAGCGCGACCATCGTCCCGAAGTCGCCCGCGTCGGCCGCGTCGACGGCCTCCACGCCGAAGCGGGTCGCGAGCACCCGGTCGTACGCGCTCGGGGTGCCGCCGCGCAGGATGTGGCCGAGGTTGGTGACCCGGGTCTCCCACCCGGTGCGGGCCTCGATCTCGCCCTGCAGGTAGGTGCTGATCCCACCGAGACGCTCGTGGCCGAACTCGTCGACCGCGCTCGACGTCACGGCCACCGAGCCCGCCACCGGCAACGCGCCCTCGGCGACGACGACGATCGAGAAGTTGGTGCGCTGGTGGCGCCGGCGCAGGTGCTCGCACACCGCCTCCACGTCGAACGGGTCCTCGGGGATCAGGATCACGTCGGCCCCACCCGCGAGCCCCGCGTACGTCGCGATCCAACCCGCGTGGCGGCCCATGACCTCGACGACCATCACGCGGTCGTGGCTCTCCGCGGTGGTGTGCAGCCGGTCGATGGCATCGGTGGCGACCTGCACCGCGGTGTTGAAGCCGAAGGTGACGTCGGTGGCCGAGATGTCGTTGTCGATCGTCTTCGGCACGCCCACGATCGGCACGCCGTGCTCCCGGCCGAGGCGCTCGGCCGCGCCCAGCGTGTCGTCGCCGCCGATGGTGATCAACGCATCGACGCCCATCGCGGCCATGGTGGCGACGACGCGGTGCGGGCCGTCGGCGCTCTTGAACGGGTTGGTGCGCGACGTGCCGAGGATGGTGCCGCCACGGTGGATGAGCCCGCGCGCCGACTCGACGTCGAGCGGCAGCGTCTCCGCCTGGATGACACCCCGCCAGCCGTGGCGGAAGCCGACGAAGTCGTCCTGCGGCGACCCGCGCCGGACGATGGCCCGGATCACCGCGTTGAGCCCGGGGCAGTCGCCGCCGCCGGTGAGCACGCCGATGCGCATGTGGTTCCTCCTCGACCGGGCCGCTCCCTGCGCGCGCCGACCCTGGCATTCTCCACCCCGGGAGTCCCGGCGGCGCGCCCGGGCCCGTCGTAGGCTCACGGGTCCGTCCGTCGGAGGTCGCGTGCGCCCGTCCATCACCCGGAAGATCGAGGCCGCGGTCGCGGCCCTCGCGCCCGACGAAGTCGTGGCCGACACCGGGCTCGCGTGGGTGTTCGCCGATACGGGCCGCGTGCCGAAGCTCCTCCGCGCCCGGCGGCGGTGCGTCGCGGCCCGCACCGCCGAGCGGCTCGTGGTCTGGCCGGTCCCGCCGGCCCGACGCCAGCTCGTCGGCACCCGGCCCCTCCTCGCCGTGCCGCTCGACCAGCTCACGGTCGAGCGCTACGCCCGCGCCCGCCTGCTCGCCGGACTCCGGGTGCGGACCACCGCCGGGGCCACGGTCGTCCTCGAGCTCACACCCCGGGCCCGCGGCTTCGGGAGCCGCCTCGCGACCGCGATCGAGGCGGTGCCGGTGCCCGTCGGCGCGGCCGCGGCGACCGGGGCGGCGACCGCGCCCGGCGCTCCCCCGTCGCCGGCGGTCGTACCCGCGGGCCCGCCGGCGCTCGCCCGGTCCGAGGTGCTGCAGGTGGTCACCGACCTGCGCGACGGGCGCCTGGCGCCGCCGGCCGCGTGCGCCTGGGCCCTGGCCGTCGCCGGCTCGCCCGTGGCCGACGCCGACGTCGACGCGATCGGCGACGTGGTCACCCGGCTCGCCGCCACGCCCGACGCGGTGCCACCGTCCGACCCGTCCGACCCGTCCGACCCGTCCGCAACCCCGTCGCCCGCGCCGATCGACCGCGCGCAGCTCGACGCGTGGATCGCCCGCCTGACGGAGCGCTGATGGCCCCCGACCGCCGGGTCGTCCTCGCGCTCGACGCCGGCACCACCGGCGTCCGCACGTTCGCGATCGCGGCCGACGGCTCGGTCGTCGCCACCGCGTACCGCGAGTTCCCCCAGTACTTCCCGCAGCCCGGCTGGGTCGAGCACGACCCCGAGGAGATCTGGGCGGCCACGCTCGGCACGCTCACCGACGTCGTCGCCGAGATCACCGCCGCCGGGCTCGAGGCGGTCGCGATCGGCATCACCGACCAGCGCGAGACCGTCGTGGCGTGGAGCCGCGGCACCGGTCGGCCCCACCACCGCGCCATCGTGTGGCAGGACCGGCGCACGGCCGCCGCCTGCGACGCGCTGAAGGCCACTGGCCACGAGCCGCTCGTGCGCGCGCGCACCGGCCTCGTGCTCGACCCCTACTTCTCGGCCACGAAGCTCCACTGGCTGCTCACCGACGGCGGCGTGCCCGAGTCGGCCGACCTCGCGCTCGGCACCGTCGACAGCTGGATCCTGTGGCGCCTCACCGGTGGGCCCGACGGCGGGGTGCACGCCACCGACCCGTCCAACGCGTCGCGCACGCTCCTCTACGACATCGGCGCGCTCGAGTGGTCCGACGAGCTGTGCGGGCTCTTCGGCGTGCCGCGCGCCGCGCTCCCGCGCGTGCTGCCGAGCAGTGGCCGGTTCGGTGTGACCCGGCCCGAGCTCGCGGCCGGGCTCGCGGTCCCGGTGAGCGGCATCGCCGGCGACCAGCAGGCCGCGCTGTTCGGCCAGGCGTGCTTCGAGCCGGGGATGACCAAGAACACCTACGGCACCGGGTCGTTCGTGCTCATGAACGTGGGCCCCACCCGGCCCGAGCCCGTCGACGGCCTGCTCACCACGGTCGCGTGGGCGCTCGGCGCCGAGGTCACGTACGCGATGGAAGGCTCGATCTTCGTCACCGGGGCCGCGATCCAGTGGCTGCGCGACGGGCTCGGCCTGCTCGAGTCGGCCGCGGAGACCGGGCCGCTGGCCGCGTCGGTCGATTCCACCGACGGCGTCTACTTCGTCCCCGCGCTCACCGGGCTCGGCTCCCCGTGGTGGGACCCGTACGCGCGCGGCACCATCGTCGGCCTCACCCGCGGGACGACCCGCGCGCACCTTGTGCGCGCGACGGTCGAGGCGATGGCGTACCAGACCTGCGACGTGGTCGACGCGATGTCGTCGGCCACCAACACCGCCGTCGCCGAGCTGCGCGTCGACGGCGGGGCGAGCGTGATGGACGTGCTGTGCCAGTTCCAGGCCGACCTCCTCCGGGTTCCCGTCCGCCGGCCCGTCGTGCAGGAGACGACCGCGCTCGGAGCGGCCTACCTCGCCGGCATCGCCGAAGGCGTGTGGGCGTCGCCCGCCGACGCCTCGCACGCGTGGGCCGAGGCGGCGCGGTTCGAGCCCACGATGGACGCGGCCGAAGCCACCCACCTCCGGTCGGAGTGGTCGCGCGCGCTCGCCCACTCCCGCGGCTGGGCCCGGTAGCTCGGGGCCACCGTCCGGGAAGCTCCGGGATGCGGCACGCGTCGGGGTCGGGGGCCGTGTCAGGTCTTCGGCGCCGGAGGAGTACCTGTTCGGTGCTCCTCCGGCGCCTCATGGGCCGAGGTCCGGGCCGCGGGGATTCTTGACCGGTTGGTCAAGCGCCCGTACCCTCCCGCGATGCGCCGCGAGCTCACGCCCCGGGGGAAGGAACGCCGGGCCCAGATCCTGCAGCGCTCCGCCGACCTGTTCGCCGAGCGCGGCTACCACCCCACGTCGGTGGCCGACATCGTGGCCAGCCTCGGGGTGGGCAAGGGCGTCTTCTACTGGTACTTCGCGAGCAAGGAAGAGCTGCTCTGCGAGATCCTGCGCGCCGGCCACCAGGACCTGCGCCGCCGCCAGCACGAGGCGCTCGCGGCCGAGACCGATCCGCTGCGCCGCATCGAGCTCGGCATCCGCGCGTCGATCGTGTGGTTCAAGGAGCACCAGCACTACTTCCGGCTGTTCCAGTTCGCCGCCACCGAGGAGGCGTTCTCGCCGGTGCTGCTGCGCAACGAGCAGATCGCGATCGCCGACACGGTGCGCCACATCAAGGACGCGATCGTGGAAGGTGAGATCGCCGACACCGACCCCGAAGTGCTCGCCTACGCGATCCTCGGCGTGGTCGAGCAGATCACCGAGACGTACCTCTTCGAGCGCGACGAGCCCGTCGAGCGCGTCGGCGACGCCGCCGTGCGCTTCTGCCTCCGCGGCCTCGCCGGCTGACCACGTCCCTTGCGTTTCCTGAGCACCGTTTCGGTGCTGAGGGAGCGCGGAAGGACCTGAAGTTGGCTAGGAGAGCTTGGGGAGAGCGCCGCGCAGGCCGCGCGTGGCCTGGCTGATGCGCTGCTCGTTCTCCACGAGCGCGAAGCGCACGAAGCCCTCGCCGCCGGGACCGAAGCCCATGCCGGGCGACACCGCGACCTTGGCCTCGCGGATCAGCATCTTCGCGAACTCGACGCTGCCGAGCTCCTCGTAGGGCTCCGGGATCGGCGCCCAGACGAACATCGTGCCCTTCGGCTTCTCGATCTCCCAGCCGATGCGCGCGAGCCCGTCGATCAGCGCGTCGCGCCGGCCGCGGTAGATGGAGTTGGCGTACTTCGGGTAGTCGGGCGCCTCGTTCATGGTGACGGTCGCCGCGATCTGGATCGGCTGGAACGTGCCGTAGTCGAGGTAGCTCTTGAGCCGCCCGAGCGCGGCCACGACCTCGGCGTTGCCGAGCAGGAACCCGACCCGCCAGCCCGCCATCGAGAAGCTCTTCGTCATGGAGTAGTGCTCGACCGCGACGTCGGTGGCGCCCGGGACCTGCAGGATCGACGGCGGCTCGTAGCCGTCGAAGCCGAGGTCGGCGTACGCGAGGTCGTGGACGATGAACACGTCGCGCTCGCGGGCGAAGTCGACGAGCTGTTGCATGAAGTCGAGGTCGACGCACGTGGTGGTCGGGTTGTGCGGGAACGACACCACGAGCACGCGGGGCCGGGGCCAGGCCTGGTCGTACGCGGCGTAGAGGTTGGTGAAGAACTCCTGGCCGGGGCCGAGGCGGACGTAGTGGACCGCGGCACCGGCGAGGATCGGGCCCCAGATGTGGATCGGGTAGCTCGGGCTCGGGACGAGCGCGGTGTCGCCGGGGCCGAGCAGCGCCCACATCAGGTGGCTGAAGCCCTCCTTGGCGCCGATCGTGGTGCAGGCCTGGGTCTCGGGGTCGAGCTCGACCCCGAACCGGCGCTTGTAGAGGTCGGTGATGGCGAGGCGGATCTTGGGGATCCCGCGGCTGGCGGAGTAGCGGTGGTTGCGGGGGTTCAGCACGGCCTCCCGCAGCTTCTCCACCGCGATCTCGGGCGAGGCGATGTCGGGGTTGCCGAAGCCCAGGTCGACGACGTCCTCGCCGGCCCGCCGGGCCTGCATCTTCAGCGCGTCGATCTCGGCGAAGACGTAGGGCGGCAGGGCGTCGATCCGGCGGAACTCCATGGGCGCAAGTTACCAGCCGACCTCCTCCGCCCCGCTCCTTTACCAGCGGCGCGGGGTGCCGCCGAATCGACGCCACGCGCGGTGTGGCGCCTACCATCCCGCCCACCATGAGCCTTCCGGATGCCCGTCCCGCCGCCGTCCTGCTCGACGTCGGCGGCATCTTCCACCTCCCGGCGCCGGCCATCGTCGCCGCGGCCTTCGCCCGCGCCGCGGTCGAGGCTCCCGGCCCCGAGACGTTCCACCGCGCGCACTACGCCGCCGCGGCCGGGTTCCCGATCACGTACGAGGGCAGCCTCCACTGGCAGGACCACCTCGAGGGCTACCTCCTCGCCTACATGTGCGAGTGCGGGGTCCCCGACGCGGCCCAGTCCGAGCTGCGGGCCCACCTCCACGTCGCGTTCAGCGGCGGCGGCCTGTGGACCGAGGTGATCGAGGGCGCGGCCGACGGGCTCGCCGCGCTCGAGGCCACCGGCGTCGCGCTGGGCGTCGTCTCCAACGCGGGCGGGACGGTCGCCCAGGAGCTGCGCGAGTCGGGGCTGCTCCAGGTGGGTCCGGGCCCCGGCGTCGAGGTCGTCACGATCCTCGACTCCGGCGCGGTCGGAGTGGCCAAGCCCGACCCGCGCATCTTCGCGATGGCGCTGCTCGCGCTGCGCGTCGATCCCGGGAGCACCTGGTACGTCGGCGACACGCCCGCCATCGACGTCGCCGGCGCGCGCCGCGCCGGCATCCACCCGATCCTCATCGACCCCTACGACCTCCACGCCGACGCCGACTACACGACGGTGCGGTCCCTCACCGACGTCGCCGCGCTCGTCGCGGCCCGCCCCCTCACCTGACCGCCACGCCCGAGAGCTCCGTGCGTTCCACTGCCTACCAAGTAGGTAGGCAGCGAACAACGCACGGACGTCAGTTGGGGGAGGCGACGGGGTCGGGGGCGGCGTGGATGTGGTCGCCCTCGGCGTAGAACTGCGAGTAGAAGCGGCGGAACGTCATGATCGGACCGTCGGTGTCGGCGAGCGCGGGCACGACGAGGTGCTGCTTGTGCTCCCAGATCGGGATGTCCTCGTTCATCTGCTGGTTGATCATCGCCACGAAGAGCTCGGCGAGCCGGGGCACCGACCCGTCGGGCTTGCGGCGGACGGTGAAGTTGAACCGCACCTGCGCGGTCTCGTCGTCGATCGGGGTCGACGTCGCGACGAGCAGCGCGTCGATGATCCCGCTGAAGTGGGTGGTCGAGAACCCGGGCCCGTAGCCGTGGACGTCGATGCGCCCGTCGACCACGCCCTTGGGCGTCACGTACTTCTGCACCGACAGCATCGTGTTGAACGGGCCGTCGAGCTCGTAGGCCTCCACCACCGCCACCTCGTCGGTGCCGTGCACGTACTGGAAGTGCGCGAGGTCGACGGTGTTCTCCGCCATCTCCTGGAGCGCGCTCCTCACCGTGAACTCCGACGTGATGTAGTCGGAGAACGCCGGGTCGCCGACCCCCTCGATGACGGGGATCTCCCACGCGGGCGGCGCCGCGAACGGGTGGTACCACGCGAGCACGAACCCGTTGCGCTCGACGAGCGGGTACGTGTGCAGGCGGGCCTTGCGGTTGACGCGGTCGCTGTAGGGGATGTCGGCGCACGCGCCCGCGGCGTCGAACTCCCAGCCGTGGAACGGGCACACGATGTTGCCGGCCTTCACCGAGCCGCCATAGCCGATGTGCGCGCCGAGGTGCGGGCAGATCGCGTCCTGCAGGTGCGCGGCGCCGGCGTCGTCGCGCCAGAGGACCAGGTCGCGCCCGAAGTAGCGGAGCGGCTGCACCTCGCCCGGGGCGATCTCCTCCGGGAAGGCGACCTGGTACCAGCCGAACGGGATCGGGAACGGGAAGCGCGCCACGGGGCTGTCTCCTCGTCGGGTTCGCGTCCCCGAAATGGAACGCGTTCTCATCCTAATCCGCGACCCCGGCGTCAGTCGTGGGCCGCGTCGGCCGAGGCCCGCGCGGCCGCTTCCTCCCGCTGCTCGTCCTTGCGAAACACGAAGGCGAGCCCGATCAGGGCCAGCGGGGCCACGAGCCAGAACAGCACGCCCAGCGTCGGGTGCACGACGCTCGCGAAGACGATCGAGAGCGCGAACACCGCCGGCGTCACCACCGACCGCACGCTCTCGCGGCGGATCCGGGCCCGGGTCACGTCGGTGCGCAGGAGCCGGCCCCACTGCGCGGCGTAGACCCACATGACCGTGAGGGCCAGCGCCGCGATCAACACGGTCGCGCCGTAGAGCACGACGGCCCGGGTGGCGACGGCGCTGCCGTCGGTCGTGAGGTAGGCGCCGCCGGAGTAGTCGGCCAGGACCTTCGTGCTGAACGGCAGGAAGCACACGACGGCCAGGAACGCGAGGTTGATCCAGCGGAGGATCGCGTCCTGACGCGCGATGAGGTCGAAGGCGCGGTGGTGCAGCTGCCAGAACATCCCGATGAGGAAGAAGCTCAGCAGGAACAGCGGGATGGTCTCGAGCGCGCCACGCAGCTCGTGGCCGAACGCGGCATCGTTGCGCAGGTGGCTCGGGATCTTGAACTGGAACGCGGTGAGCGTGGCGGCGACGGCGAGCACGCCGTCGGAGAACGCGACCAGGCGGCCGACCTCGCCGTGCGCCCGGCGGGCTTCGGCGCGGCTCGTGGGGACGAGTTCGGCGTGCGGCATGCCGTGGATCGTGGCCCACGGAACCGCGCAACGGTGTGATGCTGCCGGCGCGGGCGACCGCGCCGGCGACCGTGCGCGCCGTCGGCCTACGGCTTGTCGGCCCCCACGACCCACATCGCGAAGAACTGCGAGCCGCCGCCGTAGGCGTGGCCCAACGCGCGCCGCGCGCCTTCCACCTGGTGCTCCCCCGCCGCGCCACGCACCTGGTTGGCCGCCTCGGCGAAGCGCAGCATGCCGCTGGCGCCGATCGGGTTGCTCGACAGCACGCCACCCGACGGGTTCCACGGGATGTCCCCGTCGAACGCGGTCGCGCCCGACTGCGTGAGCTTCCAGCCCTCGCCCGGCGCGGCGAAGCCGAGGTTCTCGAGCCACATCGGCTCGTACCAGCTGAAGGGCACGTAGACCTCGGCGCAGTCGAAGTCCTCGCGCGGGTTGGTGATCCCGGCCTGCCGGTACACGTCGGCCGCGCAGTCGAGTCCCGCTTGCGGGTTGACCTGGTCGCGGCGGGCGAACAGCGTGGGCTCACTGCGCCACGCGGTGCCCTGGACCCACGCCGGCGGCCTGGACGCGGCATCGGCCACCCGTTCGCTCGCGAGCACCATCGCGCACGCGCCGTCGGAGGAGGGGCACGTCTCCAGGTATCGCAGCGGCTCCCAGAGCATCGGCGACTCCTCCACCATCTGCATGTCGATGTCGGGGAGCTTGAGGTGCGCGTACGGGTTGCGGATCGCGTTGAGCCGGTCCTTGACCGCCACCATCATCCCGATGTCGGCGGGCGCGCCGGCCCGTTGCATGTAGGCGCGGATGAGCGGGGCGAAGTATCCGCCCGCGCCCGCGACCAGCGGGGCCTGGAACGGCGTGGGCACGGTGAGCGCCCACATCGCGTCCGACTCGCTCTGCTTCTCGAACGCCACCGTGAGCACGCGTTCGTGCACGCCCGACTGCACCAACCCCGCGGCCACGATCGCGGTGCTGCCCCCGACGCTGCCCGCGGTGTGCACCCGCAGCATCGGCTTGCCCGCGGCGCCCAGCGCGTCGGCCAGGAACAGCTCCGGCATCACGACGCCCTCGAACATGTCGGGCGCCTTGCCGATCACGACGGCGTCGATGTCGGTCCACGTCATCTCGGCGTCGGCCAGCGCGCGCTTGGCTGCCTCGCGGACGAGGCCCACCATCGAGACGTCGGCCCGCACGGCCCGGTGCTCCGTCTGGCCGACCCCGACCACTGCGACGCGTTCGGCGCTCATGCGTCCTCCCCTTCGAGCACGCAGACGAGGTTCTGCTGGAGACACGGTCCCGACGACGCGTGCGCGATCGCGCGGCCGGCCTCACCGTCCATGACCCGCGCCGCGGCCTCGCCGATGCGGATGAGCCCTGCGGCCATCGGCGGGTTGGCCTGGAGCGGCCCGCCCGACGGGTTGACGTTGGCGCCGTCCTCGAGGCCGAGCGCCTCGCGCAGGATGAGCTCCTCGTGGCTGAACTGCGTGTGCAGCTCGGCCACGTCGACGGGCCCGTCGCCCACGCCCGCGGTGAGCGCCGCGAGCGCGGTGGACGTCGACACCGAGAGGTCGCGGAACCCGAGCGCCTGCGGCTCGATGCGGTGGTCGATGCCGGTGATCCAGGCCGGGCGCAGCTCCCGCTTCGCGGCCAGCTCCTTCGCCAGATCGCCGGCCGCGAGCACGATCGCGGCACAGCCGTCGGTGTCGGGTGCGACGTCGCCCGGGCGCAACGGCGACGCGATCGTCGGCTGCGCGAGCAGCTCGTCGACCGCATCGGGCTCGAGATCCACACCGTTGGCCCACGCCCAGTTGCGCAGGCTGCGGGCGCCGACCTCGACCAGGTCGTGCTCGGTGCCGCCGGTGCGGTCCATCCAGGCCCGGGCCTGCAGCGCGGCCACCGAGATGGTGTCGGGCCAGAGCGGGCCCACCGTGTACGGGTCGAGCTGGAGGGTGAAGATCTCGCTCGGGTCACCGGGCGACGCCTTGCCGAAGCCGTAGACGAGGGCCGAGTCGACCGAGCCCTTCTGGATCTGGATCCAGGCCTCGTAGAGCGCCCAGGCCGCGTCCATCTCCACGTGGCTCTCGCGGATCGGCGGCCACGCGCCCACCGCGTCGAGCGCGCTGACGAAGCTGAACGGCGCGCCGATGAGGTAGTCGCAGCTGCCGGAGACGGTGAAGCCGATCTCCTCACGCGGGAGCCCGCTGTCGGCCACCGCCTCGGCGACGACCGGCATGAGCATCTCGACCTCGTTGCGTTGGAGCTCGGCGGGCGAGGTCCAGCTCGCGTAGGACACGACCGCCACGTCGCGGGTCGGCGCCATCAGAGGTACTCCTTGTACGAGTCGTACTCGGCGTCGGGCTCGCCCGTCGGGCGGTACCACTTGATGCTCTCGAGGGTGGGGCCCACCTCGTCGGCCCACACCGCCTCGACCCGCAGGCCCTGGCGCACGTCGGCGGCGGGCATGTCGGCGACGAGTCCGAACAGCGCGATGTCGGCGCCGTCGAGGAGGATCTGCGCGCAGACGTAGGGGACCTCGGGCGCGAGCGGCGAGAACGGCAGGTTGACCACGCAGAACGTCGTGACCACGCCGCGCGGGCCCACCTCCACCTCGTCGACCGTGGGCGTGCCCGTCTTGGGATCGCTCCCCCTCGGCGGCACGTAGACGTCGCCGCCGGGGCCGGTGCGCTGGCCGAGGATCCGCCGCTGCGCGAGACCGAGCAGGAAGCGGGTGGCGGCCACGCCCGCGCCGATGTCGTACTCGAGCTTCACCGGTGAGCTCATCGTGGTGACGGGCTCGGTCGACGTCGCCGGTTTCGCCGCCGACGCGCCGCCGGTGCCTTCCGGCACCCAGGCCTCGATGTCGAGGGTGTCGCCCACGCGCTCGTCCCGCCACTTCGGCACCACGCGCATCCCCGTGTGCATGGCGTTCTCGGTGCCGGCGTCGACCACGTGCACGATCGCGGTGTCGGCGCCGTCGGGCTGGATCAGCGCGAATGCGAACGGGTGGTCGAGCGGGTGCTTCGGCCGGGGCTCGGAGATCCACGTCCACGTGGTGACGGTGCCGCCGGGTCCGACCTCGAGGAAGTCGGCGTCGGACGCGCCCGCGTCCTCGCCGGTGACCGGGTCGTACTCGGCCGGCGGGATCATCACGCGGCCGTCGCCCAGCCGGACCGCGATCAGCCGCCCGTCGCGCAGGCCCGTGAGGTAGCGACCGATGACCGGCCCGACGGTGCGCGTGTAGCCGCCCGGGTACTCCAGGATGTGGTGCTCGACCAGGACCTCGTCCGCCATGTGCCGTTCTCCGTCGTTCGGGACGTGATGGGTGTGTGCCGCTCGGTGTCGGTTCCCGCGTGCGCGTGCGCGTCAGATCGCGTTGCGGCCCTCCCAGTAGGGGTCGCGCAGGCGGCGCTTGTAGAGCTTGCCGGTGGGATCGCGCGGCATCGTCTCGATGAAGTCGATCGTCTTCGGCCACTTGAACTTCGCGAGCCGGGGCTGGAGGAACGCGAGGATCTCGGCCGCGAGCTCGGGGCTCGGCTCGACGCCCTCCGCCGGCTCGATCACGGCCTTGATCTCCTCGCCCCAGTCGTCGTTCGGGATCCCGAAGACGGCGGCGTCGCCGACGGCCGGGTGAGCGAGGATCTCGCCCTCGATCTCGGCCGGATAGATGTTGACCCCGCCCGAGATGATCATGTCGGCCTTGCGGTCGTTGAGGAACAGGAAGCCGTCGTCGGTGAGGTACCCGATGTCGCCCACGGTGAAGAAGCCCTCGAGCCGGTTGGCCTCGGTCTTGTCCTTGTCGCCCTTGTACTCGAAGTCACCGGTCGACATCTTCATGTAGACGGTCCCGGGCTCTCCGGTCGGCAACGTGTCGCCGTTGTCGTCGACGATGCGCAGCTCGCTGATCGGCCACGCGTTGCCGACCGTGCCGGGATGCGCGAGCCAGTCCTGCGGGGTGGCCAGCGTGCCGCCGCCCTCGGTGGCCGCGTAGTACTCGTAGATCACCGGGCCGAACCAGTCGAGCATCTTGAACTTGACGTCGACGGGGCACGGCGCAGCCGCGTGGATCGCGTACCGCATCGACGACACGTCGTACTTCGCGCGCACGGCCTCGGGCAGCGCGAGCATCCGGTGGAACTGGGTCGGGACCATGTGCGTGGTGGTCACCTTGTACCGCTGGATCGCGTCGAGCGTCCCCTCCGCCGTCCACTTGTCCATGAGCACGAGCGTGTGGCCCGCGTGCAGCGAGTTGCCCCCGAACTGCGTGACGGCCGTGTGGTAGTTGGGCGACGTGACGAGATGCACGTTGCCACCACGCGGCTCGATGCCGAACAGCAGCAGGAACATCGCCATGAGCTCGGCGCTCGTGTCGGGGTCGAGGCCGCTCAGCGGGCGGCGCACGCCCTTCGGCCGGCCGGTCGTGCCGCTCGTGTAGTGCATCGCGGCACCCGCGGTGCGCTCATCGGGCGCGGTGGTCGGCTGGCCGTCGAGCAGCTCCTCGATCGGGCGGAAGCCGGCGATCGGGCCGCCGATCGAGAAGCGCGCCTCGGGTGGGAAGTCGATCTCCTCCACCGCGGCGATGGCGACGTCGGCGTAGCGGGGCGACGCGAAGAACGCCTTCGCCTCGGAGTCGGCGAGGATGTAGGCGACCTCGGGGCCGGTGAGGTGGTAGTTAATCGGCGTCGTGAACCACCCCGACTGCAGCGCGGCGAGGTACACCTCCACCGCGCCGATCGAGTTGGGCAGCAGCGACGCGATCCCGTCGCCCACCTCGAGGCCGAGCGAGCGGAGGCCGTGGGAGAGCTGGTTGGTGCGGGCGAGGATGTCGCCGGCGCGGTGGCCGGTGCCCTCGGGGTCGACGACCGCGATCCAGTCCGGATCGGCCTGCGCGAGGTTCCAGAATCCAAGCTCGGCCAATGTTTCCCCCCGGAGTCGCCTCGGACGTGACGGCAACCGGAAGTAGAACACGTTCTCGTTAGGCCGTACAAGCCGGATCGGGCGCGGCGGCGCCCGCCGCGTGGCGCGACGGGCGTCGGTGCGGCGCGCTCCGCGTCCGGGACGGCCGGCCGGCCGTCGCTGCTAGTTGCGCAGCCGGGCGAGCAGCCGGAGGATCTCGAGGTACAGCCACACCAGCGTGATGAGCAGGCCGAACCCGCCGTACCACTCCATGTACTTGGGGGCCCCGGCGCGCACACCGACCTGGATCTGGTCGAAGTCGACGATGAACGTGAGCGCGGCCACGATGACGACCACGACGCTGAAGCCGATCCCGAGAAGGCTGGAGTCGGCCGAGATGAACGTGGGCGTGCTGCCGAAGAGCGCGAAGACGAACGAGCCCAGGTAGACGATCAGGATCGACCCCAGCGCGAGCATCAGGGCCTTCTGGAACTTGGGCGTGTTGCGGATCGTGCCCGAGAGGAACAGCACGAGCATCAGGGCGAAGACCCCGAGCGTGAGCAGCACCGCCTCCAGGACGATGCCCTTGTAGACCGCGTCGTAGACGCCGGAGATCGCACCGACCACGAGCCCCTCGAGCACCGCGTAGGCGGGTGCCGACCACATGGCGAGCTGCGGCTTCCGGATCGTGAGGAAGGCGACGCCCAACGCGGCGATGGCGGCGATGAAGAGCCAGCCCGGGAACTGCGGGTTGGTGGCGCTGTGGTCGACCGACATCCAGCCGAACGTGCCCGCGCCCACGAGGATGGCGAGCAGGATCATCGTGCGGGCGATGGTGCCGTCGATCGTCATCACACCGGTCGACGCGTCGGCGCGGCCGCGGCCACCGGCGGCGGCGGTGCGGACCGGGCCGGTGGGAGGTCCGGGGGGCGCGGCACCGGGGGCGACCGGTCCGCCCGGCGCGGCGTAGCCGGCCGCGAGATCGTCCTGCGTGTACGCCCGTTCGGGCGCCCACGTCTTGCTGTTGAGTGCCGGGTTGGCCATCGGTGGCTCCTCCAGTGAAGTCGCCGAAATCGTACTCTCGGCCTGTTGCTGCAACGGGTCGGGGCGGCCAGCGGTTCCCGCGAGGACCCGGGCCGCGCCTACCGGGCGAAGCGGTTGCTCTCGATCCACCCCATCGCGGGCGCCCGGCCGTCGTCGGGTGTGAACCGGACCAGGGTCCGGCGGTACACCGTGGCGCGCGGGGGCGAGAACGTGTGGGTGATGTCGATCTCCATGCCCGCGATGGTCTCCACCACGCCTGAGAGGGTGGCGCCGGTGGCGGTGGTGACCGAGAACCGGCCGCCGACCGGCGCGGTGAGGTCGTCGTCGCCGAACCGGATGTCGGCGTCGACCGCGGTCACGTTCTCGGTGGTGTCCTCGTGGAGGTAGCCGACCGCGATGTCGCCGAAGCCGTCGATCGTGACGAGTGCCCACTGGAGCCGGAAGTCGTCGCCCCCGATCACCGTGAAGAGCCACTCCATGTCCCAGGCCCGAGGGCCCCAGGAGTGGTCGCGCTCCCCGCGGCCCAGGAACGGGCGGGGCGTGCCGATGCCGACCTCGCCCCGCACCGAGACCGCCTGCTCGAACCGGTTGGAGGTGTAGCCCTCCGCGCTGTGACCGGGGACGTCGGCCGGACCCGACGAGTGCGCGGCGCCGGCGGTCTCGTAGTCGAGCGAGATCGCGAACGGCAGCACGAGCCCGGCGCGCGGGCCGGAGACCACCCGCCCGAACCCGTGGACCTCGAGGTGCCCGGCCCGGAGCGGGTCGGTGCGGTCCCACCGGAAGCGCAGTCCCCACTTGTCGTAGGCGAGGGCGTCGCGGTCGACGTCGGCGAGCGGGAGCCGGGGCTCCTCGAGCACCAGCCACTCCCCGGCCTCGTAGAGCATCGCCCAGAAGAAGCAGCGGTCCTGGTTCGGGTGGAGGCCGATGCGCACGTGGCCCGCGCGGGTGCCGTCGGCGTCGAAGAAGTCGAGGAACCACGACTCGTTCCACCATTCGTGATCAGGGCTGACGGGATGCTGACCCTCGTCGTCCGGGCCGATCCCGAACTTCGTCAGCTCGTCCATCGTGAGCGCCACCGCGAATCCCCCCGTCGTCGGACCGCTCAGACTATGGAGTCGGCCAAGCGCCTGCTCGGGCCGAGGTGGAGTGGCCCGCGCGACCGCGGATAGCGTTCGCCGATGTCCCCCTTCTCGCGACCCCTGGTCGCGGCACGCCCGATCGTCGCACTGTGCGTCACCCTGCTCGTCGCGTTCGCCGCCCTCCTCGCCGGCCCCGTCCAGCCCGCCGCCGCGTTCGGCGTCGGTGGCCACCACCTCTACCTCCTCGGCGACTCGGTGATGGTGGGCAGCGCGCCCGCGATCGCCGGCGCCCTCCCCGGGTGGAGCACCACGGTCGACGCCAAGGTCGGGCTCAGCACGCTCGCGGGGGCGGGGATCGCGCGGGGGCGGGGCGCGGTCCCCGGCGACGTGTGCGTCGTCGACCTCGGCAGCAACGACGGCGCCAACCCCGCGGCGCTGCGCGGCCGCATCGATGCGGTGATGGACGCGCTGCGCGGCTGCGGCCACGTGATCTGGGTGAACCTGCACGAGTTCGCGGGCTGGGTGCCCGCGGCCAATGCCGAGATCAACGCGGCCGCGACCCGCTGGCCCAACCTGGAGATCGCCGACTGGAACGCCATCGCGCGCACCGACCGCGGCCTCACCACCCCCGACGGCGTCCACCCGACGACCTCCGGGCGGCAGGCGCTCGCGGCGTTGGTGAGCCGGCGGGTCCAGGTCTGGTCGTTCCTCAGCTCGACCGCGCAACCGTGGTTCCGGGCGTTCGGCGCGTCGACCGCCTTCGACGCCGGCGCGACCCTCGTCCCCCGGGCTCCGGCAGCCGTCGCCCAGACCCCCGACGGCGAGGGCGCGTGGCTCGCGTACCCCGACGGCCGGATCGTCGCGGTCGGCAACGCCACCGCGGTGCCGAGCCAGCCGCCGTTCGCGGGCCTCCGTGCACCCATCGCCGGCATCACCCCCACCCCCACCGGCCGGGGCTTCTGGCTCGTGGGCTCGGACGGCGGTGTCTTCACCTACGGCGACGCCCGGTACCACGGCGGGCTCGCGGGCTCGCCGATCGGCCGCCCGGTGGTCGGCATCGCGGCCACCCGCGACGGGCAGGGCTACTGGCTCGTCGACTCGGCCGGGCGGGTGTACCCGTACGACGCGCCGGATCTCGGCTCGGCGCCCCCGGTCGCGGCTCCCATCGTCGGGATCAGCAGCGACCCCGCCGTCGACGGCTACCGGCTGCTCGGCATCGACGGGGGCGTCCTCACCTACGGCGCGGCCCGGTTCGCGGGCAGCGCCTACGGCATGACGCAGTCGTTCGCGACCCAGATGGTGACCACCGCGTCCGGCAAGGGCTACTGGATCCTCACCGTCGACGGCTCCGTCTACTCCTTCGGCGACGCGCCGTTCTTCGGCGTCCCCGGCCTCGAGCCCCGCGTCGGCTACTCCGGGCTCGTCGTGCACGAGGGCGCCACCGGCTACGTGCTCGTCGGCGGCCGCGGCCTCATCTGACGCCGGCGCGCAGCCCGGAGGCGCAGGTACCGGCTTGTAGCCTGCGGGCCATATGGCGCTGAACCTTCCCGACAAACCCACCATCGAGGGGCTCGAGGCGGCCTGGGCCTCCCGCTGGGAGTCCGACGGCGTCTACCGCTTCGACCGCGGCAAGACCCGCGCCGAGGTGTACTCGATCGACACCCCGCCGCCCACCGTGAGCGGATCGCTGCACGTGGGCCACGTCTTCTCCTACACGCAGACCGACGCCATCGCCCGGTTCTGGCGCATGCGCGGGCGTGAGGTCTTCTACCCGATGGGCTGGGACGACAACGGCCTGCCGACGGAGCGCCGGGTGCAGAACTACTTCGGCGTCCGCTGTGATCCGAGCCTCCCCTACGACCCCGCGTTCGAGCCGCCGGAGAAGCCCGAGAAGCACGCGATCCCGATCTCGCGGCGCAACTTCGTGGAGCTGTGCTCGCGCCTCGTGGTGGAGGACGAGGCCAAGTTCGAGGAGCTGTGGCGCCGGCTCGGCCTGTCGGTCGACTGGAACCTCACCTATGCCACCATCGGGCCCGAGTCGCAGCGGGCCGCGCAGCGCGGCTTCCTCCGCATGCTGGCCCGCGACGACGCGTACCAGGCCGAGGCGCCCACGCTGTGGGACGTCGACTTCCGCACGGCCGTCGCGCAGGCCGAGCTCGAGGACCGCGAGCTCGACGGCGCCTACCACCGGCTGCGCTTCCACCGCGCCGGCGGCGACGACGTCATCATCGACACGACGCGCCCCGAGCTCGTGCCCGCGTGCGTCGCGCTGGTGGCGCACCCCGACGACGAGCGCTACCAACCGCTGTTCGACACGCAGGTGACCACGCCCCTGTTCGGCGTGTCGGTGCCGGTGCTCGCGCACCCCCTCGCCGATCCGGAGAAGGGCACCGGCATCGCGATGATCTGCACGTTCGGCGACACCACCGACGTCACGTGGTGGCGCGAGCTGCAGCTGCCCGTGCGCTCGATCCTCGGGCGCGACGGCCGGCTCCTCGCCGAGCTGCCGGTCGAGCCCACGGGCCCCGGTGGCGCCGCCGCCTACGCCGAGCTCGCGGGCAAGACGGTGAAGCAGGCCCAGAAGCGGATCGTCGAGCTGCTCGCGGAGTCGGGCGAGCTCGACGGCGACCCGCGCCCGATCAAGCACGCGGTGAAGTTCTACGAGAAGGGCGACCGCCCGCTGGAGATCGTCACCACCCGCCAGTGGTACTTCCGCAACGGCGGGCGCGACCCCGTGCTGCGCGACGAGTTCCTGAAGCGCGGCGCGGAGCTCAAGTGGTTCCCGCCGTTCATGAAGGCGCGCTACGACAGCTGGGTCGAAGGCCTCAACGGCGACTGGCTCGTGAGCCGTCAGCGCTACTTCGGCGTGCCGTTCCCCGTGTGGTACCCGCTGGGCGACGACGGCGAGCCGCAGTACGGCGCGCCGATCGTGCCCGACGAGGCGATCCTCCCCGTCGACCCGAGCTCGGACGTGCCCGCGGACTACACCGAGGCCCAGCGCGGCGTGCCCGGCGGCTTCGTCGCCGACCCCGACATCATGGACACCTGGGCCACGTCGTCGCTCACCCCCCAGATCGCGTGCAAGTGGGAGGACGACCCCGACCTGTTCGCGCGCACGTTCCCGATGGACCTGCGCCCGCAGGCCCACGAGATCATCCGCACGTGGCTGTTCAGCACGGTGGTCCGCGCGCACCTCGAGAACGGCACGCTGCCGTGGGCCAACGCGGTGATCTCGGGCTGGGTGCTCGACCCCGACCGCAAGAAGATGAGCAAGAGCAAGGGCAACGTCGTCACGCCGCTCGCGATGCTGGAGCAGTACTCGTCCGACGGCGTGCGCTACTGGGCGCTCAACGGCCGCATCGGCACCGACACCGCGCTCGACGAGGCGCAGATGAAGATCGGGCGCCGGCTCGCGATCAAGCTGCTCAACGCGAGCAACTTCGCGCTCGGCCGCCTGGCCGAGGCCGCGGGCGTGGAAGGTGCGGGAGACGCGGCGGGCGCGATCGCGGCGGTGGCCGCGGCCCCGGTCACCGATCTCCTCGACCGGGCCATGCTCGCCCGGCTGGCCGAGGTCACCGACGAGGCCACCGCGGCCTTCGAGCGCTACGACTACACGCGCGCGCTCGAGCGCACCGAGACGCTGTTCTGGCAGTTCTGCGACGACTACCTCGAGCTGGTGAAGAGCCGCGCCTACGGCACCCGCGGCGATGCCGCCGCCGCCTCCGCGCACGCGGCGCTCGTCACCGCGCTGTCGACGTTCCTCCGGCTCTTCGCGCCCCACCTCCCGTTCGTCACCGAAGAGGTGTGGTCGTGGTGGCAGGAGGGCTCGATCCACCGGGCCGAGTGGCCGGGCTCCGACCCGTTGCGCGTCGGGGCCGGCCCCGACGCCGACCCCGCGATCCTCGAGGTCGCGAGCGAGCTGCTCACCGGCGTCCGGCGCGAGAAGGCCGCGGCGAAGGTGTCGCTGAAGCTCGAGGTGCTGCGGCTCACGGTGCACGGCGACCCGGCGCGGCTCGCCGCGGCCCGCGTCGTCGAGGCCGACCTGCGCGAGGCGGGCAACATCACCGCGGTCGAGTACGTCGAGGCCCCCGAGCCGTCGATCACCGTCGAGCTCGCCACCCCGCCCGAGAAGCCCCCCACGGCCTGACCCCGCCTCACCGCGCAGATCTCCAAAGGCGCCGTCAGAGCACCGCACGGGTACACGCACGGCGCCTATGACCTGAGGGTCAGGTGGTCCAGGTGACGGGGAGGTGGCGGATCCCGTTGATGAGGTTGCTGTGCAGCTGCTGGGGCTCGCCCGCCAGCTGCATGTCGGGGAGCTGGCCGAGGATCTGCTCGAACATGGCCCGGATCTCGAGCTTGGCCAGGCTCGCGCCGAGGCAGTAGTGCGGGCCGCGGCCGCCGAACGCGATGTGGTCGTTGGGCGTGCGCAACGCGTCGAACTCCTGGCCCCGGTCGAAGACGTCCTCGTCGCGGTTGGCCGCGCCGTACCAGATGGTGACCTTCTGCCCCGCTTCGATCGGGACGCCGCGCAGCTCCGTGTCGACGGTGGCGGTGCGGCGGAAGTACTGCACCGGCGACACGTAGCGCAGCATCTCGTCGACCGCGAGCGGCAGGCCGCTCATGTCCTGCAGCAGGCGCTCGCGCTGGTCGGGGTGCTGGAGCAGGGCCAGCATCCCGCCGGAGATGAGGTTGCGGGTGGTCTCGTTGCCGGCCACCGAGAGGAGGAGGAAGAAGACGTTGAACTCGATGTCGGAGAGCTTCTCGCCCTCGAGCTCGCCGGTGATGAGCTGGGTGACGAGGTCGTCCATCGGCCGCGCCTTGCGGTCGTCGGCCAGGCTCTGCGCGTAGGCGTAGAGCTCGAACGCGGCCGCGGCGCCCTCGTCGGCGCCCCCGCCGTACTCGGGGTCGCTCGCGCCGATCATGCGGTTGGACCACTCGAAGACCTTGTGCCGGTCCTCGTAGGGGACGCCGATGAGCTCGCTGATCACGACCAGGGGGAGCTCGGCCGCGAACGCGGTGACGAAGTCGGCCTCGCCCCGGTCGGCCACCGCGGCCACGATCTGGCGGGTGGCCTCGGTGACGCTCTCGGTCATGGAGTTGATGATCTTGGGCGTGAAGCCCCGGGCGACGAGCATGCGCAGCCGGGTGTGCTGCGGGGCGTCCTGGTTGAGCATCATCAGCTCGGTGCCGTCGGCCATGTCCATGAGCAGCGCCCCGCCCCGGGCCGACGAGAACGTGGCCACGTCGCGCTCGATGGCGATCACGTCGTCGTACTTCGTGCAGACCCAGAAGCCCGACGGCTCCAGCTCCGTGGGACCGTGCCACCAGACCGGGGCCTCGTTGCGGAGCCAGGTGAAGAACTCGTGCGGCGG
>JADGOM010000205.1 GCA_017882925.1 Acidimicrobiia bacterium
CGTGATGCGCGTCCACCTCGTCGACGGTACCTACGAGCTGTTCCGGCACTTCTTCCCGTTGCCGTCCCACGTGAACGAGGCGGGGGAGGAGGTGGCCGCGGCCCGGGGCACGGTGGGCTCGATCCTCCAGCTCCTCGAAGCCGGGGCCACCCACGTGGGCGTGGCCACCGACCAGGTGATCGAGAGCTATCGCAACGACCTCTGGCCCGGCTACAAGGACGGCTCGGGCATCGACCCCGACCTGTACTCGCAGTTCCCGATCCTCGAGGCCGCGGTCGAGGCCATCGGCGTGACCCTCTGGCCGATGGTCGAGGTGGAGGCCGACGACGCCATGGCGAGCGCGGCGGCCGTCGCCGCGGCCGACGCGCGCGTCGAGCAGGTGCTGATCTGCACGCCCGACAAGGACCTCGCCCAGTGCGTGGTCGACGACCGCGTCGTGCAGGTCGACCGCCGCCGCGACGTGACCATCGGCGTGGCCGGCGTGCGCGAGAAGTACGGCGTCGACCCGGAGTCGATCCCCGACTGGCTCGCGCTCACGGGCGACTCGGCCGACGGGTTCCCCGGCCTCAAGGGCTGGGGAGCGAAGAGCGCGGCGACGGTGCTCGCGCGTTACAAGCACGTCGAGGACATCCCGGCCAACGGCCTGCGCTGGGACGTCGAGGTGCGGGGCGCGGTGAAGCTCGCGACGACGCTCCAGCAGGAGCTCGAGCTGGCCCTGCTGTTCAAGCACCTGGCTACGCTGCGCCTCGACGCGCCGGTCGGCCGCGTCGACGAATGGGCGTGGCGGGGGCCGTCGGCGGGGCTCGACTCGCTCTGCGCACGCCTGGATTCACCCCGGCTCGCGGTACGGGTCAACCAGCTCGCCGTCGCGCGAGGACTGATCTGACCCACCTTCGGCCCGGGACCGAACGACCGACGCCGACCACGGCGGCGACGACCGGAACCACGACAGCGAACCACGACAGCGGGGGGAAGCACGGCATGGGGCTCACGGGCAGGGTGGCGCTCGTATCGGGCGGCGGGCGGGGCATCGGCCGCGCGATCGCGATCGGGCTCGCGTCCGACGGCGCGTCGGTGGCGGTCAACTACCGCAAGGACAAGGTCGCCGCGCTCGAGACCGTGCGCATGATCGAGAGCCTCGAGCTCGCGCCGGCGAAGGCGTACCAGGCGTCGATCGACGACTTCGAGGCCGACAAGGCGATGGTCGAGCAGGTCGTCGAGGACTTCGGCTTCGTCGACATCCTGATCAACAACGCCGGCATCGCCAGCCGCGGCAACTCGGTGGCCGACACCGACCCGGCCGAGATCGAGCGGGTGTGGCGCACCCACGCGTTCGGTGCGTTCGCGCTCTCGAAGCTCGTGCTGCCGTCGATGCGCACCTGTGCCCGCGGCGACATCATCATGATCTCGAGCACCGCCACCCGGCTCTGGGGCCAGAACAGCTCGCCGTACAACATCGCCAAGGCCGGGCTCGAGGGCCTGGCCTGGGGCCTCGCCAAGGAGGAGCGCGACAACGGCATCCACGTCAACATCGTGTCCCCCGGCCTGGTCGACACCGACATGGGCCGGCGCCTCGTGAAGGGCGCGATGGGCGTCGACGACATCCACGCCCTCGACGACCGGTCGCCGTTCGGCCGGGTCTGCAGCCCCGAGGACGTCTCCGACGTCATCCGCTATCTCGTCAGCGACTCGGCCGCGTACCTGCAGGGTCAGAAGATCGAGGTCGACGGCGGGCGCTGAGTCGCCGGTGGCCGGGGTCGGACCGGCCGGCCCGGATGCGGGGCGGCGCGGGCCCTGAGCGGCGCCCGCGAGCAGATCGTTTCGATTCCGGTCATGCTCACGTAACACAGCCCCGATAGATCCGGTGGGCATGGGCGACTTGCTCGACGACTACAGCCTCACCGACGCCTGGGACGAGATGTTCTCGGCCCCCGGGCAACCCCGCGAGCACTACGGCGCACTCCACGGCGTCCTGCAGACGCTGTCGTCGCGCGACTTCGACGCCCGCTGCGATGCCCGCGACCGCGCGTTCCGCGACCAGGGCATCACGTTCTCGCTCTCGGGCGAGGAGCGGCCGTTCCCCCTCGACCTCGTGCCCCGCATCATCGGGGCCGACGAGTGGGCGATGATCGAGGCCGGCGTGCGCCAGCGGGTGCGGGCCCTCGAGGCCTTCCTGCACGACGTCTACGGCGCGGGGGAGATCCTCGCCGACGGCGTGATCCCGCGCCGGCTCGTGGCCACCAGCACGCACTTCCTCCGGGCCGCGGCCGGGTTCGACCCGCCCGACGGCGTGCGCATCCACGTGGCCGGCGTCGACCTCGTGCGCGACGCGGCCGGCAACTACTGCGTGCTCGAGGACAACCTGCGCACGCCGAGCGGCATCTCCTACGTCGTCGAGAACCGCCGGGCCATGACCCACGTGTTCCCGGAGCTCTTCGCCAGCCACCGCGTGCGCCGAGTCGCCGACTACCCGACCAAGCTGCTCGAGGCGTTGCGGGCGACCGCGCCGAAGAACGTCGACGACCCCACGGTGATCGTGCTCACCCCCGGCGTGCACAACTCCGCCTACTTCGAGCACTCGTTCCTCGCCCGCCAGATGGGCGTCGAGCTCGTGGAGGGCCGCGACCTCACCTGCCGCGAGAACGTCCTCTACATGCGCACCACCCACGGCGAGCAGCGCGTCGACGTGGTCTACCGCCGCATCGACGACGAGTACCTCGACCCGCTCCACTTCCGCCCCGACTCGCTCCTCGGCTGCCCGGGCGTGCTCAACGCGGCGCGCGCGGGCAACGTGACCGTGGCCAACGCGCCGGGCAACGGGGTCGCGGACGACAAGGCCATCTACCCGTTCGTGCCCAAGATGATCGACTACTACCTGCGCGAGCAGCCGATGCTGCGCAACGTCGAGACCTACCGGCTCGAGCTCGCCGACCAGTGCGAATGGGCCCTGTCGCGCATGGACCAGCTCGTCTTCAAGCCGGTCGACGGGTCGGGCGGCTACGGGCTCGTGATCGGACCCCAGGCGACCGAGGCCGAGCTGCTGGCGCTGCGGGCGAAGGTCGTCGCCAACCCGCGCGGCTGGATCGCGCAGGACCCGATCGCGCTCTCCACGTCGCCGACGTACACCGAGGGTGGGCTCGGCCCCCGCCACATCGACCTGCGGCCGTTCGCGGTCAACGACGGCCGCGAGGTCTGGGTCGCGCCCGGCGGGCTCACCCGGGTCGCGCTGCCGAAGGGCAGCCTGGTCGTGAACTCGAGCCAGGGCGGCGGCTCCAAGGACACGTGGGTCCTGGCCGAGCACGAGGGCCCCGAGGCCGCGCCCGAGGGCACGTCGCCCGCGGTCGCGAGCATCAGCATGGCGAGCCCGGCCCCGTCGTTCGCGATGGAGAGCAACAGCGGCGAGCAGCAGCAACAGCAACAGCAGGCCCGTTCGGCCGGCGCCCGCCCGCGACGGACCCGCCCGTGCTGAGCCGCATCGCGGAGTCGCTCTATTGGATGGGACGCGCCTGCGAGCGGGCGGAAGACACCGCCCGCCTGCTCGACGTGCACTACCACGTGCTGCTCGAGGACCGGTGGGCCGACGAGGCCGCGGCGTGCCGCGTCCTGCTCGACGTGATGGGCGTCGACGCCGACGCCCTCGACCTCGAGCCCAACCCGCAGACCGTCACCGAGCTCCTCGCGTACGACCGTGACTTCCCGGGCTCGATCGCGCGCGCCATCACCGAGGCGTGGAACAACGCCCGCGGCGCGCGGGAGAGCATCTCGTCGGAGATGTGGGAGGTGCTCAACAGCACCCACACCGACCTCGGCCGCCACATCGGTCGGCCGAGCGGCCCGGCCCGGCACGACTTCTTCCTCTGGGTCAAGGAGCGCACGACCATGCTCTCCGGGCTGGCCGACTCCACACTCTCACGCGACGACGGCTGGCGGTTCTTCATCCTCGGCCGCAACCTCGAGCGGGCCGACATGACCACGCGGCTGCTGAGCGCGCGGCCCGGCGACGCGTGGGGCCCGATGGGTTGGACCACCACGTTGCGCTGCGCCAGCGCCTACGAGGCCTACCTCCGCACCTACCGACGCGCGGTCGACGCGTCGACCGCGCTCGAGTTCCTGCTCCTCGACCGGCTCTTCCCCCGCTCGGTGTTCTTCTCGCTCGACACCGTGGAGCGCGCCCTCGCCGAGCTCGACCCGCGCGCGGGCCGGGTCGGCGTCGACGACGAGGTGCGCCGGCGCGTCGGCCGCGCGGTCGCCGAGCTCGAGTTCCTGCGCATCGACGACGTCGTCGCCGACCTGCCCACCACACTCGCCCGGCTGCAGAACGGGCTGGCCCAGATCCACGAGGCGCTCAACCGCCGCTACTTCCGTGAGGCCCGCGCCGTCGAATGGAGCGTCTGATGAGTTGGCGGCTGCGGGTGAAGCACCGCACCGGGTTCACGTACGCCGGCACGGTGCACGCCTCGTACAACGAGGTGCGCATGTCGCCGCTCGACACGCCCAACCAGTTCACGATCGAGCACAAGCTCGACGTGTCGCCGTCGGCCCACGTGTCCCGCTACCGCGACTACTGGGGCACGCGCGTCCACGTGTTCGACCTGCACCGCCCGCACACCGAGCTCATGGTCACCGCGACGTCGCTGGTGGAGACCCCGGCCTTCGCGCCCGAGCCGGCGGGAGCCACCGTGCCCTGGGAGACCTACACGTGGGACTCGGTCACCGACCGCTACTGCGAGTACCTGTCGTTCACCGACTACGTGAGCCGCGACGACGACCTCGACGAGCTGGCGCGCCAGTTGCGGGGCGCGTCGACGCCTGGCCGCGCCGTGGCCGACGTGGTGGAGATGCTGCACTCCGACTTCGCCTACGTCCCCGGCTCCACCAATGTCACCACGTCGGCGACCGAGGTCCTCACCCACAAGCGCGGCGTCTGCCAGGACTTCGCCCACCTCGGCATCGCGCTGCTGCGGTCGATGGGCATCCCGGCGCGCTACGCGTCGGGGTACCTGCACCCGCACTCGGACGCGGGCCTCGACCACACGATCGAGGGCCAGAGCCACGCCTGGCTCGAGGCCTGGCTGGGCGACTGGCACGCGGTCGACCCCACCAACGGCACCGCGGTCGCGTCGCAGCACGTGCTCGTGGCGCGCGGCCGCGACTACGGCGACGTGCCCCCGCTCAAGGGCATCTACAACGGCGGCCCGAGCGACCGGGTCGACGTGCAGGTGGAGATCACGCGCGTCGCGTGATCCCACCCGCACGCGAAGCTCACGACGGCGTGATCTCGAGGATCTTGTCGTTGCCGCCGTTGCTCGTGGTGACGTAGAGGTTGCCGTCGGGGCCCTCGGTGACGCTGCGCAGCCGACCCTCGTCGGAGAAGAGCACCTCGGCCGGGCTGAGCCCGCCGGCGAGGTTGGGCCGGAACAGCTGCAGCCGCTGGCCCGGGGTGGGCGACTGCTTCAGGAACGCGACCGCGAGCACGCCCTCGTAGCCCTTCCACTGCGAGCCGAGGAGGTAGGCCCCGCCCGACGGTGCCCACGTCGGGTTGCCCGAGCTCCACAGCGCGCCGATCCCCCCGGCCGCGGTCATCGGCACGTTCTGGTTGTAGGAGCCGCCGACGTTGGGGTTCCAGCCGAAGTTGCCGGGCACGAGCCCGTTGATCTCGTCGTCGACGTTGGGGCCGTGCTCCATGTTGACGCCGGTGAGGCCGTCGGCCTGGAACGCGAGTCCCTGCACGTTGCGGTGCCCGAGCGAGTACACGCGGTTGTCGGCGCTGAGGTGCGGGTTGCCCGGCACACCGGTGCCGTCGACCCGGCTGATGCGCAGGATCTTGCCGGCCGTGCTGTTGGGGTCCTGCGGACCGGTCGCGGTGCTCACGTCGCCGGTGCCGACCCAGAGGTTGAGGTCGTGGTCGATCTTCAACCGGCAGCCGTGGTGGATCGCCGAGGTGTTGGTCTGCATGTTGGGGAGCAGGTCGAACTGCCCGGTGAGCGCGGTCACCCCCGGATCGAGGTCGAAGCGGGAGACGCGCTCCGACTGCTGGCCGCTGCCGTTGGACGCGTAGCAGGCGTAGACCCAGTGGTTGAGGAAGCCGTAGGCCGGGTCGACCGCGAGGCCGAGCATGCCGTCCTCGGTGCCGGCCTTGTGGAAGGTGGCCGGCGCGCTGAGGATCTCGCGGGTCGTGCCGTTGGCGAGGCGGGCGAAGACCTGGCCCGTGTCGCGGACGTCGTAGATCATGGTGCCGTCGGGCAGGAACTCGACGTCCCACGGGATGTTGAGGCCCGACACGACCGTCGTCACCGAGATCGACGGCGGCGGCTTGGGCAGGTTGGTCGTGGGCATCGCGAACACGCCGCCGTCACGCGCCGCGAGCCAGTAGCCGTCACCGCTCGGCGTGCCGCCGATCGCGACGATGGGCGCCACGATCGGGATGCCGCCGGTGCTGCCGTGGAACCCGGCGTCGCCGTACGTGAACACGCCGCCGTCCGACGCGGTGAGCCAGTAGCCGTTGCCGTCGGTCGTCGGGCCGACGCCCACGATCGGCTTGTCGAGCTTCAGCGATCCCGCGCTGCCGAAGAACTGCGCCGCGCCGTAGTCGAAGATCCCGCCGTCGGACGCGACCAGCCAGTAGCCCGGCGCCGAGGGGCGGGCCGCGACGCCGACGACCGGCTTCACGAGCTTGAGCCCCCCGGCGGAGCCGAGGAACGGCGCGTCGCCGAAGGAGAACACGCCACCGTCGGAGGCCGCGAGCCAGTAGCCGTTGCCGGTCGGCGACGCGGCCATGCCGACGATCGGCGCGCGCAGCCGGAGCGAACCCGCGCTGCCCGCGAACCTCGCGTCGCCGAACGTGAAGATGCCGCCGTCGGACGCGACGAGCCAGTAGCCGTGGCCCGACGGCGTGCGGGCCATCCCGACGACCGGGGCGTTGAGCCTCAGCGCGCCGGTGCTGCCGTAGTAGCCGGCGTCGCCGAACGTGAAGATGCCACCGTCGGACGCGACGAGCCAGTAGCCCGTGCCGCCGGGCGTGGACGCGAAGCCCACGATCGGCGCGTTGAGCTTCGTGCCGCCCATCGACCCGAAGAACGGGGCCCCGCTCGCACCCGCGCTCGGAACCGAGGCCACCAGGAGCGCACCCACGACGCAGAGCGTGAGCAGGACGCGACGCGTCGTCTTCGGCATGCGCGGACCGTAACCCTCCGACGGTGGACTCAAACGTCCGGGTCGTGGGGAGGGTGCGTCGTCGCGCACCGGGCGCAGGGGGTCCCGCGCCGCGCAGCGCGAACGGAGCAGCGCGGGGGCGCGGGGCGACGCGCCGCGGGCGGGTCACGCAGCCCGTTGGTACCGTGCCGGCATGCCCGCGATGGAGCTCGACGCCAACGGATTCCGGTTCTCGGCCGAGGTGGCCGGCCCCGACGACGGCGAGCTGGTGCTCCTGCTGCACGGCTTCCCGCAGTCCGCGGGCGAGTGGAGCGGCGTGCTGCCGTTCCTCGCCGATGCGGGGTACGCGGCGGTCGCACCCGACCAGCGGGGCTACGCGTCGGGGGCGCGTCCGGAAGGCCTCGACGCGTACCGCATCGAGCACCTCGTCGCCGACGCGCTCGGGTTCGCCGACGACCTCGGCGTCGAGCGGTTCCACCTCGTCGGCCACGACTGGGGCGGCATGGTGGCGTGGCAGGTCGCGGGGCGCCACCCGGAGCGGCTCCTCACGCTCAGCGTGGTCTCCACGCCCCACCCGCGCGCGTTCCGCAAGGCGCTGGAGGGCGACGACCAGCGGCAGCGCAGCGCCTACATGGAGTTCTTCAAGAGCCCGGAGTCGACCGAGGCGTTCCTGGCCGACGACGCCGCGCTCCTGCGGGCGATGTTCGAGCGCAGCGGGCTCGGGTCCGGGTTCGAGCCCTACGTCGCGAAGATGCAGGAGCCCGGCGCGCTCGACGCCGCGCTCAACTGGTACCGCGCCGTCGACATCACCGGCTCCGACGGCCTCGGCCCGATCACCACGCCCACCCTCTACGTGTGGAGCGACGACGACATCGCGCTCGGCGAGGAGGCGGCCCGGGCCACGGGCGGCTGCGTCGACGGCGAGTACACCTTCGCGGAGCTCACCGACGTGTCGCACTGGATCCCGGACCGGGCTCCCGACGTGCTCGCCGCCCTGCTGGTGCAGCACTTCGCCACGATCTGAGGCACGTCGGGGCTGGTCCGGCGCCATCCCGGGCGGCGGGTATCCCCGTAGCTGTCACACCCGGTCGGTACCTTCGACCCCATGACCTTCGCCATCGCGCTCATCGCCATCTTCCTCGGCATCGGGATCGGGGCCGCCGTCGTCGTGCTCTCCGGCCGCCGCCGTGACGAGGGCGCCGCCGTCGACGCGGCCGCCACCTCGGCCGCCACCGCCGAGGCCCTGATCGCCGAGGTCCGCCGGGTCACCGAGGAGCAGCGCATCGCGGCCCTGGGCGACCGCGACGCCGCGATCCACGCCGCGCTCCACCAGCTCGTCACGACCAACCAGGGCGTGATGGAGCAGGCGAAGCTCGCCGGGGTGTCGGAGCTCGACGGCAGGAAGTCGCTGATCGACCAGCAGCTCGCGTCGATGACCGGGGAGCTGGGGAAGGTCACCGACCTGGTGAAGGAGCTCGAGCAGGACCGGATCTCGAAGTTCAGCCAGCTGTCGTCCCAGCTGCAGACGCAGAGCGAGAGCATGGCCGCGCTCACGTCGACCACCCAGTCCCTGCGCCAGGCCCTCTCGAGCACCAAGGCCCGGGGGCAGTGGGGCGAGCGCATGGCCGAAGACGTGCTGCGACTCGCGGGCTTCGTCGAGAACATCAACTACCGCAAGCAGCGCGCGCTCGACGGCGGCACCGGGATCCCCGACTACACGTTCATGCTGCCGCAGGATCTCTGCCTCTACATGGACGTGAAGTTCCCGCTCGACAACTACCTCCGGATGCTCGAGACCGACCACGACCTCGACCAGAAGCGATTCCGCGACGAGTTCCTCCGCGACGTGCGCAAGCGGGTCAAGGAGCTGGCGGCGCGCGACTACGCAGGACAGGGCAACGCCACGGTCGACTGCGTCCTCCTGTTCATCCCCAACGAGCAGCTCTACGCGTTCATCCAGGAGCACGACGGGGGCGTCCTCGACGAGGCCCTGCGCAACAAGGTCGTGTTCTGCTCGCCGCTCACGCTCTTCGCGGTGCTCGCCGTCGTCCGTCAGTCCGTCGACAACTTCCGGCTCGAACGCACCTCGGGCGAGATCCTGGAGCTCCTCGGCAAGTTCTCGAAGCAGTGGGAGATGTTCTCGACCCAGATGGACAAGGTCGGCACCCGCATCGAGGCGCTCGACAAGGAGTTCGACGTCCTCAAGACCACCCGCACGAAGCAGCTCGAGCGGCAGCTCGACAAGATCGACGACCTCCGCCAGGACCGGCTGGGTGCGGTGGCGAGCGCCGAGTCCCTCGCGCTCGACCTCACCGGCACCGACGCGGGGAACGACGCCGGCCCGACCACCACCCCGCGTCTGGTGCTCGGGGGCTGACCGGTACGCTCGCGGGCGTGGTCGCGTTCCTGATCGTCGCCTTCATCGTCATCCCGATCGTCGAGATCGCCGCGGTGATCCAGGTCGGCATCTGGATCGGCGTGTGGCCCACCGTGTTCTTGCTGATCGCGGTCTCGGTCTTCGGCGTCTGGCTGGTGAAGCGGGAGGGCATCCGCACCTGGCGGCGCTTCCGGGACCAGGTCGACGCCCGGGAGGTCCCGACCGACACGGTGGTCGACGGGATGCTGCTGCTCGTGGCCGGCGTCATGCTCATGATCCCGGGCTTCGTCACCGACATCCTCGGGCTGCTCCTGCTGTTCCCGCCGACCCGCAAGCTGGTCCGGGTGATGCTGATCGGTCGCTTCGTGCGGGTCTACGCGGTCGGCCGTCGCGGCGCGCAGGCCGCCCGGGTCGTGAGGGTGTCGAGCACGGTCGTGAGCTCGCGCCCACCCCGCCCCGCGGTGCCCGCCCGCCTCGAACCCGGCCCCCGCCCCACTCCCGCCCACGGCAGTCCCGACCCCTCGGCCACGGGGAACCCCGGCCCCGCCGGCACGGGTTCCGCCCGCGCGACGAGGCCACCGACCGACGGTCCGCCCGAAGTCGTCTCGTAGCCCCCGCCGCCACCGTCGTCTGGCAGGTCAGGCAGCTCAGGGGCTGTCGCCGAGACGGAGCAGCTCGGGCGCGACCGGACAGTCGGCCCGGCCGGCGAGCGTCGACGGGTCGCTGAGCCCGGTGGGACCCGCGATGCGCACCGCGGCCTCGAGCGGGAGCAGCTCCAGGTCGTGCTCGGGGAGGCGGTCCTCGCCGCCCAGGTGGCCGACCATCGCGTCGAACAGCCGGTCGGGCAGCACGCGGCCCACGCCGGCGACGAACCACAGCGCGCAGTCCTCGCGACCGTCGAGCCGGATCGACTCCAGGACGTCGACCGTGCCGAACGGCACCAGCGCTTGGCCGTGACCCGCGCCGACCACCTCGACGATGAGGTGGGACGGCTCGAGCGGCAGCAGCTCGACCTCGGGGACGGCCCGCACCGCCGCGCCCGAGCTGCGCATGTCGGCGGCGAGATGCCGGTCGCCGGCGCGGC